>JAOPXL010000043.1 GCA_025965175.1 Aeromicrobium sp. | reverse complement strand
AGCGCGTACGCGATGACCAGCGGCGGCGATGCGAGGTAGTTCATCTTGATGTCGGGATTGATCCGACCCTCGAAGTTGCGGTTGCCCGACAGGACCGCGGTGACAGCGAGGTCGCCGTCGTTGACGGCCTTGCTGACCTCGGGGATCAACGGACCGGAGTTGCCGATGCACGTCGTGCAGCCGTAGCCCACCAGGTTGAAGCCGAGCTTGTCGAGGTAGACGTTGAGCCCGGACTTCTCGTAGTAGTCCGTGACAACCTTGGAGCCGGGCGCCAGCGTGGTCTTGACCCACGGCTTGCGCTGCAGGCCCTTCTCGACAGCCTTCTTGGCCAGCAGGCCGGCGCCGATCATGACCGACGGGTTCGACGTGTTGGTGCACGACGTGATCGCGGCGATCGTGACGGCGCCGTGGTCGACCTCGAACTCCGTCCCGTCCTCCAGCGTGACCCGCTGCGGGTTGCTCGGCCGTCCGGCGCCGGACGGTGCCGGCGCATTGGGCTTGTCGCCGTTGGTTCCGGTGTCGCTGCTGCTCGGCGCGTCGGAGGCCGGGAAGGACTCGTCAACGGCCTCGTCGTACCCGTTGAGGTCCTGCTCGGTGTAGTCGGCCAGGGCCGTGCGGAACGAGCCCTTGCTCTCGGTCAGCGAGACACGGTCCTGCGGGCGCTTCGGACCCGCGATCGACGGGACGACGTCGCCGAGGTCGAGCTCGAGGTACTCCGAGAAGCGCGGCTCGTGATCGGCGTCGTGCCACAGGCCCTGGGCCTTGGCGTACGCCTCGACGAGCGCGATCTGCTCCTCGGTGCGGCCCGTCAGGCGCATGTACTTCGTGGTCTCGTCGTCGATCGGGAAGACCGCGATGGTCGAGCCGTACTCGGGGCTCATGTTGCCGATCGTGGCGCGGTTGGCCAGCGGCACGGCGCCGACGCCGGATCCGTAGAACTCGACGAACTTGCCGACCACGCCGTGCTGGCGCAGCTTCTCGGTGATGACGAGGACCAGGTCCGTCGCGGTCGCACCCTGCGGAAGCTCGCCGGAGAGCTTGAAGCCGACGACCCGCGGGATCAGCATGCTGATGGGCTGGCCGAGCATCGCCGCCTCGGCCTCGATGCCACCGACACCCCAGCCGACGACACCCAGGCCGTTGACCATCGTGGTGTGCGAGTCGGTGCCGACGCACGAGTCGGGGTAGACGAGCCTGTTTCCGTTCGGAAGAGTCTTGTCGAACACGACGCGGGCGAGCTTCTCGATGTTGACCTGGTGCACGATGCCGGTGCCCGGGGGGACGACCTTGAAGTCGTCGAACGCGCCCTGGCCCCAGCGCAGGAACTGGTAGCGCTCGCGGTTGCGCTCATACTCGATCTCGACGTTGCGCTCGAACGCCTCGGGCGTGCCGAAGACGTCGGCGATGACCGAGTGGTCGATGACCATCTCGGCGGGGGCGAGCGGGTTGATCTTGGTCGCGTCGCCGCCCAGGTCGGCCATCGCCTCGCGCATCGTGGCGAGGTCGACGACGCAGGGCACGCCGGTGAAGTCCTGCATGATCACGCGGGCGGGCGTGAACTGGATCTCCTTGCTGGGCTCCGCGTCGGCGTCCCAACCCGCGAGGGCCTCGATGTCGGCCTTCGTGATGTCGGCGCCGTCCTCGGTGCGCAGCAGCGACTCGAGGAGCACCTTGAGGCTGAAGGGGAGGGTCGAGACGTCGAGCCCCTCACCCTCCACGGCACCCAGGCGGTAGTAGTCGTAGGACGCGTCCCCGACTGTGAGGGAGTCCTTGGAATTGAAGCTGTCGACGGCCATCGTCATTCTCCTTCGAGGGGTCGGTTTCCATCCTGCCCAGCACCGCTTCACGGCGCACGGTCAGGCTCACCTAACCCGGGATCTCGGGTATCTCTTGATATCAAGATACATGATGTCGAGATGAATGGCACGCTCACCCACCGCGTGTCAGAGGACGTGCGGGAACCTCATGAGCTGCGCGAAGAACACGATGTACGCCAGGGCGACCGCTACCAGTCCCGCGACTCCGGCGACCTCGATCGCGGACACCCACCGGGTACGTCGCTCCGTCGTCACGGCGTCGGGGCCCGTCCCTTGCACGACCTCGGTGCGCGCGACGCGGTCGGGGAATCCCCGGTCGACGGGCAGGAGCAGAGGGATGACGAGGGCCAGCAGCGCTACGTACGCCACTGCCCCGACGTGCCACGACTCGGGCGTGAGCCGGCGGAGGACCGTCGGCAGGCCGACAGGGATCGACCCGGCGGCCAGGTCCAGCAGCAACGCCATGACCAGCCCGCGCAGGAGGCCGCGCACCGGTCCGGTCGGCCGACCGGACCCGACGTCGACGACGGCCAGCCCGACCCGGTGCTTACCAATGCTGTGGCCCCGCACGCCTTGGCGCCAGCCGTTGTTCCAGACCAGGAACAGCTCGCCCGCGACGAGGCCCACGAGGATCAGGTTGCCGGACAGGGTGACCGACCAGAAATCGGCGCCGCGGTCGTCGTCGGCGGCGCGTCGGACCGACTCGACCAGCAAGTAGCCGAGCGCGCCGATCGAGAAGGCGGCGCTGAACAGCAGTGCGTCCTGCCCCAACGCATCGCGTCGCAGCTGGCGGATCATGCGGGACTCGGCCATGGTCGTCACCTCATGGCCCGAACGTAGCCGACCAGGCGGCGTCCGTCCCGCACCCGGTCCTCCCACGTGATGCCGACCCCCGTGAGCACGACCCCGACGACCGCGAGCAGCACGACCCGCGGCGCCGCGTTGGCGTAGGGCCCGATGTTGAACAGCACCAGCAGGGTCAGGACCACCGCACCGGCGACGAACGGCGCCTGCCAGCCCAGGCGGATGCCGACGACCAGCACGACGAGCGCCCCGATCCCCAACAGCAGCGCCCGCGACCCGGTGGGATCTGCCAGCGCCTGCGGAAGGCTCGGCAGCATCGCGATCGCCAGTCCCGGCCCGAGCAGGAGCCACGAGCCGGACTCCGGCCGGCGCCGGACGAGCGCCATGCCGGCCGCCAGGGCCGTGACGCCGAGGGGCAGCGTGTAGGCCTCCACGATCCAGAAGCCGCTGTCGACGATCAGCAGGACGTACGCGACGAGGAGCGCGACAGCGCCGGGCCAGACATACCAGCGGCGTGCGGCCACGACGCAGGCGAGGGCGACCAGGGCGACGCCCACGATGGTCCACCGCACCGCGAGCTCACCGCTCGATCCCGGTGCGACGAGGGCGGCGAACCCGCACAACGCCGCGGTCGCCTCGACCGGGACGCGGACGGGATGCTGCGTCAGGACGAGTCCCGCGACCGCCACCAGGGCCAGGGCGACCAACAGGACCACGAGGGCCGTCACGGCGGGATCGACGTCGAGCAGCTCGACGATCGCGGCGATGCCGGCCAGCCCGAGGGCCACCGCACCACTGGCGTACGTCTGTCGCTGGATCCGGGGTCCCGCGGCGATCGTCAGGCCGACGAGCACCAGGGATCCGGCCGGCCACGACGTGGCGGAGACGCCATGTGACGCGGCTGCGGCGACCGTCGCCGCGGCGACCAGGACCGCTGCGGTCGGCGTGGCAGACCGACCGAGCCCGTGCGCGTGGATCGCGGCCAGTGCCGCGGCGAGGAGCAGCAGTGCGGCCGCGGCAGCCCAGACCGGGGGCCGCGCCCCCGCGACCACGCCGACCCAGCCGAGCGCCCCGGCGCCGAGGGCGATCTCCAGGGCGTGCGGCCGAGCGGCCGGGAGCTCTGGCCAGCGGGGCAGGGTCCAGGCCACGACGACCAGCCCGAGCAGCACGACCGGCAGCGCCCAGAGCGCGTGGTCTTCGACCGACGTGAGGCTGAGCCGGGTGTCGGCCGCGAGCCGCCACGGGGCGTCGAGGACGATCGAGCCGGTCCGCACCGCCTCGGCGAGCAGCACGGCGTGGACCAGTAGCAGACCCAGCACGACGGGCACGGTCCCTGCACGAACGCCTCTGCCCCAGTCGTCGGCGCGGGACATCCCGGCGGCCCCGAGCACCGCCGCGAGGAGTGCGATCGCGACGGCCGCCCCGTCGCCCTCAGCGGCCTCGGCGACCGGGGTGATGACCAGCGCGCACACCGCGAGGACGGCGAGCGCCACCGCGGGGACCCGGACGGGCTTCACGAGCGCCCCGACGACGGTCGAGGCGATCGACATGATGGCCAGCGGTGCACCGTGGCCGCCGCTGACCAGGTCGTCGATCGCGGGATGATCCACGAGCTCCACGAGCGCCGCGACGTAGGCAGCGGTGAAGAACCCGGCGAAGACGACCCGGGCGACGATCGACATCGGCCGCAGGCCCGCCGGGCGGGTGGCGAGGGCGAGCAACCCGGCCACGACGAGCGCGATGATCGCCCGCCACGCGAAGTCCAGGTCCTCGGCGACGGCCGCGGCACCGAGGCCGGCGATCGTGATGCCGAGCCCGGCGGCGATCGCGGGCGCGACGAGGTCGACCTTGACGAAGGGGCGCGCCCACAGGGCGATGCCCACCCCCAACCCGACCCCGACGACACCCCAGGCGACCCACGCCCACGGGATGTCGAGGGCATCGAGACCCGCCAGCCCCTCGTGCCGGGCGGCGAAGAAGTCCAGGGTCAGCAGGCTGAGGAAGATCGTCCAGACCGCCTCCGCCGAGGCCCGGAGTGGGCGACGCGTGACCCAGATGCCGAGCACGCTGACGAGGACCGTGACCCCCAACAGGATCAGTGTGCGCGCGGCGAGCCCGACGTCCTCCCAGGACCGGGTCACGAAGATCAGGCCGGCGACGATGAGGCTGAACGGCCCGAGGACCAGCAGGACGGTCCCGACGGACCACCGGCGCGGCGCACGCGCGGCAGGTGCCGGCGGCGCCTGGTACGACGGGAGGTCCTGGGTCGGGAACGGGGCCGGGGTCGGCGGGACCGGAGGAGGGGTCGGGGTGGGAGCCGGCGTTACCGGTGCCAGCGTTGCCGGTGCCAGCGTTGCCGGTGGTGGCGCCGCGGACGGGACCGCGCCGACCGGGACTCGTCGGTGCGACGCCCGGCCGAGCAGCTCGTCGGCCTGCAGCAGCACCTGCCACAGCTGTCGCACCTCGACCGAGGTCAGGTCCAGGCCGCACTGCGGGCACGCAGGCTGACCGGCGATCGCGCCTCGGCAGTCCGGACAGACGTTCGGTTCGGCGAAGCGCATGCCCACACTGTGTCGTGTGTGACTGGCTGACACAAGGACCGTGCCGTGTCTCAGACGGGGCCCTGGATCAAGCCGGGTCGGTGGCCCGGACCAGCACCGCGACGCACTCCACGTGGTGCGTCATGGGGAACAGGTCGACGAGGCTGAGCGTGAGAGAACACTAGCCGCTGACCTGTGGCTTTGTGGCCTTCGACCCTCGTTGCGTCGGCACCACTCTGCGACCCTCCGCGATTCAAAGTGCGCCCGAAGGGCGCCATCGAAAAAGCCGGCTCCGAGGTTCACAAGCGACAGAGAGCGCACGGGCTACCCAGACTACGGGGAGCCAGTTCGAATTGATCTCCGACATCTGATTGAGCGTAGTTTCAGACCCACGAGTCAGATGCCGAGAACGGCCGCCGACCTGCGAAAACGTCTTCTGACGTCTTCCAACGTCAGGGGCCGTTCTTCGTTGACGTGGCCCCGGTGTGTCCCCAGAGCGCGCAGGGGGGTCGTCATCGACCAGGTATGACCGTTATGTCCGGCTTCTGAGTAGCAAGCGCGCAAGATGCGCTGCCCACCCCACTCGGCGGCAGTCGGGGGCAGATAGGAGGACCGAGTGCCCGCGGCAGGAATTCACAGCCCTGCTCGCCCACTGCGCACACCTCAACCGAAAGCCGCAATCCGCATTAGCACGGCCGATAACCTGGGCGCTTCAGTCACCTCCTCGGTACACGCCATTGATTTTCAATGCCGAGGTAGCGGCGGTCTTCGGCCGATACGTCGTGCTGCTCGGCCGGCACTGCGCCGACGAACCGGATGATCGATGCCCAGTCGGGCGGTCTAGCCCCGCCACTCTCGCTTGCCCCGCCGCTCAGTCGCTGGGGACCGAGTAGAGGTCGAGCCTTCGGTCGGCCAGGTATGGGTTGCGCTGCTGCTGGGTCACGACATCAGCTCCGTTCACGGTCGCAATTAGCAACCCTTCCCCGTCCGTCATGGAGTCCAGCACCCGTCCGTCCGGAGCCACGACGCTGCTCCGCCCGACATACGTCAGGGATCCCTCGATTCCGACGCGGTTCGCATAGGCGACGTACACCTGGTTTTCCCAGGCACGGGCGCGCACGACGACATCCGCCACGAGCTCGAACGGCGCCATCTGAGCGGTGGGCACCGCCACGAGGTGCGCACCCGCGAGGGCTGCCGCCCGCACCGACTCCGGGAACTCAACGTCATAGCAGATCATCACCGCCACCTCAACGTCACGGACGCGGAACCGGGCGAAGAGGTCGTCGCCCGCCACGAACAGAGCGCGGTCCAGTGCTCCAAACAGGTGGCTCTTCCGGTGGACGGCGGCCAGCTTTCCCGACGGCCCGACACAGAAGGCCGCGTTATAGATGCCCTCGGGGGCACGCTGCGGCCCGCCGACGATCAGCGCTATGCCGGCTTGGCGGGCGATGCGTCCCAGCTCGGGCACGAGGTCCTGCTGGGCGAGGCTCTGCAGGGCCGCCCGTCCAATGTCGTATCCCGTAAGGTGCATCTCGGGGGTGATCAGCAGGTCGACGGCCGCTTCCACCGCCTGATGAGCTGCCCGCTCCAGTTCGGCCAGATTGGCCGCCACATCCCCCGACGTCCCCCCGGACTGGAGCACAGCCACTCGGATTCCCATCGTCCACTACACCCAAAGCTCAGTAGTTGTTGCCCGGGGTCATCACCCAGAGCACCGTGGTCGGCGTGTCCAGAGGGTTGTCGAACCGGTGGCCCTGACGAGGGTCGAGCACCATCGAGTCGCCCTGCTCCAGCCGCACGGTGTCCTCGCCGGCGGTCATCAACAGTGCCCCCTCCAGGACGATGACGCACTCTTCGTCGGCGGAGTGGGTATAGGGCTCCTCCCCTGGGCTTCCGCCGGGGCTGATCACAGTCTGGTGGATCTGCAGCTTGCGGGCTGCCGGCGGCGTGACGAGCGAGTCTTCGAACGCCCCTCCCGGGTGGGTGAGCCGACGTCGCTCCGCAAACCGCACCACCATCCCCTCGGTCTCGCTGCCGAGGAACAGTGTCGCGATGGGCTGCTCCAGGGCGTCGGCGATGCGGCGGAGCGAGGCCACCGACGGATTGGCGAGGCCGCGCTCCACCTGGGAGAGGAAGCTCTCCGAAACGCTGGCAGCGGTCGCCGCGTCCCTGAGCGTGACCCTCTTGGCCTTCCTGAGCTGCCTGATCCGTGCCCCGAGCTGGAGGTCGTGCTCATCCGGCTGCTCGGCCGCCCCCTTCTGTCCGGGCGGGACCACGTGCTGCGTCTCCGACGTACCGTGTCGTGTCGTTGCCATGCGTTTTCGCTCCTTGCTCTCCGCGTTGGGCGCTGCATCTCCCGTGGACGCGGCCGTGATCACCTTCGTGCACGAAGGCGATCGAGGGCAACCGCCGAGATGAGCACCACGCCGATGACCAGCTGCTGGACATAGCTGGAGACCCGCAGAAGGTTCATGCCGTTGCTCAAGACGCCGATAAACACCACGCCGAGGATTACCAGCCCCAACCGGCCTTCGCCACCGAACAGCGACGTGCCGCCGAGAACGGCCGCGGCGATGGACAGGAGCACGAACGAGGTGCCCAGGGTCGCCTCACCGGAGGCCACCCGCGCGGTGAGCAGGATGCCGGACAAGGCGGTGAGCCCGGAGCAGAGCAAGAACGCGGAAATCAACACCCAGTTGACGCGGATGCCGGCGACCTTCGCGGCGTCGGCGTTGCCGCCGACCGCGTAGATGTTGCGGCCGAGCGTGGTCCAGTACAGGACGACGTACACCGCGACGGCCACGAGCACTGCCACGATGATCGGCACGGGAAGGCCGAGGAACACCCCAGTGCCCCAGGTGTCGCTGAACGCCAGCGGGATGCCGGTAACCGGGGCGCCGTTGGAGAGCAGAAGAGCGGCACCCGTCGCCACGGAGGTGGTGCCGAGCGTGACCATGAAGGAAGGCACCTTGAGGTAAGCGACCACCACGCCGTTGACCAGCCCCACCAGCAGACCCACGCCCAGACCCGCGGCGACCCCGAGGATGATCGCGGAGGTCCCGCCACCGGCGACGCTCGACATCGTCAGCGCCGTGATGACGCTGACCAGGGCGACCGTGGCACCCACGGAGAGGTCCAGCTCGGCGCAGAGCAGCACCAGCATCTGGGCCATCGTGATCAGCAGCAGGTAAACCGACTGGCGCCCGATGTTCTCGAGGTTGTCCATCGCCAGGAACCGGGGTTCCGCCACGGCGAACACCACCACCATGACGACCAGCAGCACCGGCAACAGACCGAATTCGAGCAGCCGGTTGAATAGCCGGCTGTGCAGTCCGCCTGCCGTCGTCTGTGCGGTGCCGGCGACTATGTCAGCGCTCATACTTTGATCTCCCTGTCGTTTGTCTTGGAACCGAAGAAACTCGCCAGGACGGAGCCCTCGGTGATCGCCTCTCCCTCGAGGTGGGCCGCCACCCGGCCATCGTGCATCACATAGACGCGGTCTGACATCCCGAGGATCTCGGGCAGGTCTGACGAGATCAGCACCACGGCCTTGCCTGCCTGGGCCAGGTCGTCCATGACCCGGTAGACGTCCGCCTTGGCGTTGACGTCGATTCCCACCGTCGGCTCGTCGAAGATGTGGATGTCTGCATCGTGCAGCAGCCCTCGCGCCAGGACCGCCTTCTGCTGGTTGCCGCCGGAGAACAGCTCGGCTCTCCGGTTCACGTCACCGGGGCGGATGTTGACCCTCTTGACGTGTGCCCTGGCCGTCGCCTGCTCCTTGCGCCGGTTCACCATCCCGAACCGGGCAACCCCGGCGGGCCCGAGGCTACCCAGCGTGATGTTGGCGTACATCGGGCGGACCAGGGCCAGCCCCTGACGCTTCCGGTCCGAGGGGTAGTAGACCAGCCCCCGCCGCAGCGCCATCGTCGGGGTGATCCGGGTGACCTCGGTGCCATCGATGACGACCTTGCCGCCGGTGACCCTGCTCAGTCCGAAGCAGGCTTGGCCGACGCTGGACTTCCCGGAGCCCAGGAGCCCCGCGATCCCGACGATCTCGCCGGCCCGAAACTCCATCGTGACGCCGTTGACGTCCGGGGCGGCGTGCAGCTCCTGCAAGACCAGCCGTTCCTCGCCGGTGCTCCGGGGCGAGCGGGGGTAGAGTTTCTCCGGCTTCCGGCCGGTCATCAGCTCGACCAGCCGGTTGTTGTCGTGAATCTCGTCGTCCGGTCCCAGTCCACCGACGTAATTGCCGTCGCGCAGGACAGTGACCCGGTGCCCGATCTGGGCGATCTCCTTGAGCCGGTGGGTGATGTAGATGACCGAGACGCCCTCAGCGGAGAGCTTCTTGACCAGTGCGAGGAGCTGGTCGCTCTCCCGGTCGCCGAGCGACGCGGTGGGTTCGTCGAGGATGAGCAGCTTGGCGCTACCCATGAGCCCCTTGGCGATCTCCACCAGCTGCTGTGCGGAGCGCGGCAGGGAGCCGACCCTCGCGTCCAGGCGGACCTCGGCGCCGACCCGGTCCAGCGCCTCCTTGGCCAGCGCCGGCAGTCCGCGGCGGGTCACGAGCCCGCCCCGGGTCGGCAGGCGCCCGAGGAAGAGGTTCTCCGTCACCGTCAGCGTCGGCACCAAACTGAGCTCCTGGAACACCGTGCTGACGCCGGCCTCCTTCGCCTCCCGGGGGGAGGCGAAGGAGACCGGACGACCCTCGAGCATCATCTGCCCGGACGACGGAGGTTGGACTCCGGCCAGGATCTTGATCAGCGTCGACTTGCCGGCGCCGTTCTCCCCCAGCAGGACATGCACCTCACCGGGGGCGACCGCCAGCGAGACGTCGTTCAAGGCCACAACGCCAGGGAAACGTCGCGTCAGGTTCTCTACGCGCAACAGGGGCTCGCAGGGCTCGGTCACGAGGAACCCTCGCGGCTGTGCACCTCGACGCCGCCGAGGAAGACCGAGTCGACCTTGGTGTCGCGGACGTTCTGCAGTCCGCCCTCACGGGGGTCGCGGTCCAGGACCACGAGGTCGCCCTGCTTGCCCACCTCAAGGGAGCCGACCTGGTCGTCGATCCCCAGGGCACGAGCGCCCTCGATGGTGTGCAGCCGCAGCGCCTCGGCGAACGAGATCGCCTGCTCCGGCTCGATGTGCCGGTCCCAGTAGCTGCGGCGGGCCATGCACTCCCAGATCGAGAACAGCGGGTTGGACTGTTCCTCCTCGGCACCTGGCCCCACATCGGAGCTGGCGACCGGACCGACCCCGTCGTCAAGCATGCTGCGCAGCGGCAGCCGGCCCGTGGTGCCCGGGGTGCCGAGCAACATGGGCACGAAGTCGGCCATGAAGTTGTAGAGGAACATCGGCTGGAGCACCGGCACCACGTTGGCCTTGCGGAACCGCTCCAGGTCGGTGCGGTCGTTGACCAGGTTGCCGGCGTGCTCGATTCGCACCGGCTTGTGTTGGAGCGAACCAGGCAGGGCCAGCAGAGCCTCGACGATCTCGTCCTGGGCCCGCGGGCCGTTGGCGTGGATCGCGATCTGGATGTCGTGCTCCCGGGTCGCCAGGACGGCCCGGACGATGTCGGCCTGGCTCATATTGAGCCGGCCCTTGTAGCCCGGGTACGGCGCGTGCTCCGTGACGTACGGCGTGCGGGTCGCGGCGTTGCGGGCCGAGTAACCCCCGTCGGCGAACAGCTTGATGCCGGCGGAGGACAGGCGGTCGGCACCGGAACGGCTTGTCCAGCGGGTCACCCACTCGCAGACTTCCTCCAGCGGCCCGGCCGACGGCACCATGGGGTAGAGCACCCCACGGGCCGCCACCTCACCGGACCCGATGAGGTCGTCGAACAGGTCGACGTTGTCGAACGAGCTCAGCATCTCCCCGAACGTCGTGACCCCGTAGGCGGTGAACAGCTCCGAGTACGTCGTCGCGAGGTTCTTGCGCAGCTGCTCCTTCTGCATCGGCGGCACAGGCAGCAGCTGGTCGATCTCGCTGACCACCCCAGTGGGCACCCCCCGGTCGTCCAGGTGGACGACCGGTGAGCCCCAGAGGCCGGCGGCACCGTTGAGGAACCGCTCGACCCGCGCCAACTCCAGCGCCCGGGTGTTGAGCACCGAGGTGTGGCCGCCGCAGGCGATCTGGATGGGAATCGTGATGCTGACGCGGTCCAGCTCCTCGCGCGTCGGAAGCCGCCGTTCGGCGAGCTTCTGGTCGAAGAACAGGTTGCCGTACGCCAGCAGCCAGTCGCCCTCGGCGACGTCGGCAACCGCGTCCCTCAGCTTGTCCAGCACCTCGTCGATGGTCTTGCAGCCCGGGACCCGGCAGTCCACCGCCCGGCCGCGGGCCGCGGCATAGAGCTCGAGATGGATGTGAGGGTCGACGAACCCGGGCACGATGGCCCGGTTGCCAACGTCGCGCATCTCGATACCCGCACGCCCAGCCTGCTCCGCCAGCTCGCGCGAGCCGACCGCCTCGATGCGCCCGTCCCGAACCAGGACCGCATCCGCGTCCGCGCCACCGGTAACGCTGATGACGCGCCCGAGGAGCGCGATCGTCCCATTAGCTGCGCTATCGGTCACGGTCACTCGCCATCTTTCGCGCTGACGTCGGACACCGGACTCCAGCCGTCCGGAGCGAAGCTGGTGGTGGAGTCAAAGGTGTCGAGGTTGTTCGCGTCGCCCCCGGCCTCACCACACACCATCAACGGCTTGGGGCCCATCCGTTCAAAGCCCTCCTTGGCGGGCTCGTCCTCCAGGAGCCGCACGGCCATGTCGATCGCCATCTTGCTGCTGCTGACCGGCTGCTCGGTCGCGGCGCAGGAAGCGCGCCCGCTCTCGAGGAGCTCGAGGGTTGTGGGCACGAGATAGGTGGCCAGCAGTTGCACGTCCTCGGTCATCCCGCGCTCGGCGAGCACTCCGTGTGCGACGTCGAGGGTGACCGCGGTGCCGACGATGGCGTCCAGCTCGTCGTACGTCGACAGGCTGTCCTCGACCAGCGCCAGCTGGACCTCCTTGGCGGTCTCGCCGTACTTGGTGTCCAGCAGCTCGACCTGCGAGCCCTTGATGGCCGCCTTGAAGCCCAGCACGGACCGCTCGACCCAGCCGGCGCCCGCGGGTCCAGGAAGCATCGCGACCTTCATCGGCTCGCCCTGCTCGACCATGTGGGTTCCGACGGCGTGGCCCATCTCGTAGTAGTCCACGATCGCGTGACCGCTGACCTCAGGCGCGGTGACACCGTTGCCGTAGTCGACCACGGGCACGCCGTTCTTCTCCGCCTGCGCGATTGCCGGGTTGAGCGCGTCCTGGCTCACTGCGCCGACGATGATCGCGTCGGCACCCTGGGTGGCGCAGTCTTCGATCTGCTTGACCTGCTCGGTCACGCCGGTGTAGCCGCCGGCGTCGGATAGCTGCATCTCCACGCCCAGCCGCCGGCCCTCGGACACGAAGCCGTAGTTGCTGGCCACCCAGATCGGGTCCTTGACGTGCGGCACGGTGACGCAGAGGTTCCACGGCTTCGTCACTTCAGACGGGTCCAGCGCGGTGTACTCGCCCTCCTCGCCCTCGCCGACACAGCCAGCGGCCACACCCGGCGCATCGCAGTCGATGAAGCTCGCGGGGATGGTCCACACCTTTTTGTCCTGGGCACGCACGTCGCTGGAAGCGTTGCCGCCACAGGCAGCGGCGCCCAGGAGCGCTAGGACCGCGCCGGCAGACCCGGCCACACGTGTCACTCTCATGTACTTCTCCTTCGCTCAAGGGCCGGCGCAACGCTGTGCCCGGTCCAGCAGATGGTGACGAGTTTCTGAAGTGGCAGTGAAGATGCCGCTTCTAATGGACTTGGACACTACTTCAGTGACCTAACTCACGCAAGCGTGTCGATATAGAACTTTTCTGCCGGTGATTCGGGCGCCGGTGGCGACCCATTCGGGTGTTGAACTCGGGTCCAAACCGGTTCAAGACCAAGAGAGGCACAAAACGTAGGCGACGACTTTGATGCAACTGCGGTACAAGATGTGCTTGCCGATACCCGCAAACTGAAGTAGCGTCCAAGTCCCGGTGTGCTGCACACATGTAAGTGGCGGCCATCCGGGGGTTCCACGAATCCTCCCCCCGAAAGGCTGAACACGATGAGTAGTCGCCATGTCGAGATCGCCGGCGCCGGTCTGGCCGGGCTGACCGCCGCCGCCGCCCTGGGCCGGCGCGGCTGGTCCGTCCGCGTCCACGAGCGCGGCAGCGAGCTTCGCGAGATCGGTGCCGGGATCTACCTCTGGGAGAACGCGATGCGTGCTCTCGAGGACGTCGGCGCGTACGACGCGGTCACCGCCTCGGCAGAGCGCGTGCAGAGCCCCGAGCTACGCGACCACCGGCACCGTCTCCTCCAGAAGGAGTGGCTGCGGTCCGGCCGGCTCTACACGGTGGCGCGCCGCCACCTCCACCAGTGCCTGGTCGACGCCGCTCGCGAGGCGGGTGCCGAGATCGTCACCAAATCCATCGTGATCGGGGCGACGCCGAATGGCACGTTGCAGACCACCGGCGGCGAGGTCAAGGCCGACCTGGTGATCGGCGCGGACGGCTACTCGTCGCGGGTCCGCGATTCCTTGGGTCTCGGCAAGTCCACCACCGACCTCGGTGACGGCTGCGGTCGGCACATGATCCCCCGCACCGCCGACGACCCCGTCGGAACGACCATCGAGGAGTGGAGCGGTGGGCGTCGCGTGGGCGTCGTCCCGTGCTCTCCGGAGGAGACCTACATCTTCCTGTGCTGCCCGGAGAGCGACGTCGAGGGCCGGCAGCAGCAGCCGTTCAACCGCGAGACCTGGATCAGGACGTTCCCGCACCTGAAGTCGCAGCTCGACCGGATCCCGGACAACCCCGAGGGCCGCTTCGCCACCTTCCACGACGTGCAGTCCAAGGGCTGGCACTCCGGCCGTGCCGCCATCATCGGCGACGCCGCGCACGCGATGTCGCCGAACCTCGGGCAGGCCGCCTGCTGCGGGATGATGAACGCGGTGGCGCTCGGCCAGGCGCTCGACCGCTACGACATCGAGACCGCCCTGCGCGTCTGGGAGGAAAGCGAGCGTCCGGTAACCGACCGGGTCCAGCGCTACTCCCGGCTGTACGGCCGGATGGGGACGCACTGGCCGCGCCAACTGCTGGACGCTCGCTCGGCACTCGTGTGGGCCCTGGGCAGGTCCAAGCCGGTGCAGACGCGCATCAACTTCGCGGCGTCGTACTTCCCGAGCTTGGACACCGACGACGCCGAGAACCTCGTCAAGGGCTGAGCCCGTCGCAAGACCGTCCGGGCGCGGACGAGGAGACATCTCCTCGTCCGCGCTCTTCATGCCACGGTCGGCTCGGCCGTCTCCCTGAACCCAGCCACCAGCCGGAACTTTGTGTTCTGCCCGTTCGCGGACGCGACCGAGGTGGAGGCCATCCTCGCTTCATCGCGCCGTGGGTTCGAGAGCTGGCGGCGCTCCAGCATCGGTCAGCGCGTAGCCGTGCTCACCACGATGGCGGACATGCTCCGCGTCGAGCCGAGGCCCGCTGGCGGCCCTGATCACCGACGAGCCTGGACTGGTACGCCGAGCACGGCCCGGCGATGCTCGCCGGCGAACAGACTCTCGCCGGTCCCGGAGTGCGGGTCACCTACGAGCCCCTTGGGTCTATTCTCTCGATCCAGCCCCGCTGGCCGACGAGTTCACCAAGCGGTTCAGCGCGCGGGTGCAGCAGCCCGTGGTCGGTGACCCGCACGAACCGAACACCGTCGTCGGACCGCGGGCGCGTCCGGACCTGCGCGCCGAGGTCCGCCGCCAGGTCGAGGAGGCTCTGTCCCAGGGTGCCCAACTCCTGGCGGGCGGCCACCCCAGTAGATCAGCGCCGCGACGACCCCCAGGACCATGCCGAGAGCCCGCCCCGAGCCACCGCCGACCAGGAGCGCGGTGCCAGCGATGCTTATCGCGATCGCCACAGCCACGCTGACGCTCAGCCGCTCGCCGAGGAACAGGGCGGCGAGGACGGCGAAGAAGGCCGGGAACAGGTAAAGGAGCAGAGAGACGAGGCTCGCCTGCGCGTAGTGCGGCGCGGTGAAGGAGCAGGCCGACTGGCCGACGTATCCCACGCCCATGGCCGCCGGCGGCAGGCACCGGCGCAAGGGAGGCAGCGGGATCTGGCGGACCCCGAGCGCCGCACCCAGGACCAGGCCAGCGAGGCCGAAGCGCATGGTCAGCAACCCCCAGGTGCTCGCACCGTCCTCGTAGGCCCACACAGCGAAGATCGGCATTGTGCCGAAGGAAGCGGCGGACAGGGCGACGAGCCGTGCCCCCACCAACGGTCTCGGTTGATCGCTGACCTCACTTGTCGGCGACCGGTGCTCGGCAGGGCGCGGTACCCGGGTGAGACAGCCTGCCGGGCCAGGCCCCGGGACCGCAAATCAACCCGCCGGAGCCGTTCGGTCTACATCACAGTCGGGACGGTGTGACAGCTGGCGTACACCCGCTGGCCGTCACCACCGTGGCACCGGGTCTCCAAACTGCCGCTGCGCCACGGCTCGTCTACCCGGCGGGGCAACCTGGACGCAGACTCACGACCGATGGCTACGGGCGCAGACCTTCACCTCGACGGCCGTTCAGATCACCTACGACACAGCCTATGAAGCGATGCTGCTGACGGTCGACCGGCGCGACCGCCTCGACCAGCACATCGCCAAGATAGCCGCGGATGGCGAGTTCACCCACGTCGTTCGCCGCCTCGGATGCCTGCGGGGCGTCTCGACCCTGACAGGATTCGCACTGGCCGAGGAGATCGGTGACTGGCACAGGTTCACCGGGTCCTCGATCGGCGCCTACCTGGGTCTGGTCCCGACCGAGTACTCCTCCAGCGCCCCCTGGTCACAGGGCTCGATCACCAAAGCCGGCAACACCCACGTCCGCCGGCTACCGGTCGAGGCCACGGTGGTCCATCGCACACGACGTCTGTCGCGCGCCGGGTGAGCGCGCCGCCGCGGACCTAGGACCGTGTGGCCCAGCTCAGCGCTGGGCCAATCCCGTGCGCTCGGAACGGCCAGCACGACTTCTGTGTCAGGCTGTCCCTGTCGAGACAGCCTGACAAAGCACCTTGGTGCCGTACATCTCCCCAGCGGATCATCAGCGCGAGTTGCGCGCCGTTGGGGTCACGGAAGTAGCTCGACGTGCCTCTCTCCTCGAGATACTCGATTCCGGCGTGGGCGAGCTTGCCCTTGAGGTGCTCCCAGGTCACGGGGGCGACCGAGACAAGGCGATGTGGTGCAGCCCGCCCAGCACCTCGGCGTACGGGCCGACGCCGAGGCCCGGGAAGTCGAAAAAGGCCAGCCGCTTGTCGTGGCCGATGTCGAAGAAGAAGTGGTTGGAGCCCTTGTAGTCGCGGTTCTCGAAGATCTCGGTCAGAGGGAACTCGAGCACCCCCTGGTAGAACCTGAGCGTCTCCTCGACGTCGCGGGCGAGCACGGCGAAGTGGTGGAGGCCGCGGGCGCTCGAGGGTGGGCGAGAGTCCTCGGGCCGGAGGTACGCCTCGCGGATGCGCTCCGCTCGGCGTGGATGGCGGCAAGATCGATCTCGACGAAGCACCCGGGATCGAACTCAAGCACGGTCACGTCGACCTCGCCGGTGGCGTTCGAGAAGCCCTCCTCGGTCAGCGAGATGCGGGCGTCGCCGGCGTTGGCCCGGACGTGATCCGGATGCCGACCTCGTACGGCCCCTCGGAGGAGAGGGCGTTGCTGGCGTACTGCCACAGCACGAACATGAACGGCGTGAGCAGATTGGCCGCCTCACCCGACAGTCCGTGGGCCCGGCCGGTGCCCTGGCGGGCGTCCCAGGAGTGCACGCCGTAGTCCACCAGCTGGAAGGCAGGGTAGAAACGACTGGCCCGGAGCCCACTGACGCGCTCCGCGCCCGCCTACGGGCGATTCTGTGCCCACCCAGGCCTCGTTACGCCTGACCGGCGCGCGTTCCCCCAGCGCAGGCTCAGGCTCAGGCGCTCTGTGCGCAAAGCGAAGCTCAAAGCGAGCCCTGAGGCGCCACCAGTCGGATTGGCGGGGGTCAACGGATTGATCTCGAATCGCGTTACCGCAGGTCAAAGCCGGTTTTCTTCAGCACCGCGACGCACTCCACGTGGTGCGTCATGGGGAACAGGGCAAAGGCGCGAAACCCGTCCAGCACGTACCCGCGCGCGGCGAAGGACGCCAGGTCCCGCGCGAGCGCGGCAGGGTCGCAGGCGACATAGACGATGCGTCGCGGCTCGAGCGCGACGATGCCCGCCACGGCCTTCTTGGCGCCCGTGCGGGGTGGGTCGAGCACGACGACGTCGGCCCGCTCTCCCAGCTCGCCGTGGCGCAGCGCCCGCTCGACGGTCTCGCCGACGAGCGTCACCTGGGCAAGGTCGTGCAGGTTGCGCCGCGCGTCGCGGGAGGCGCCGCGGTCGGACTCGACGCTGAGCACCGATCCGTCGTCACCCACCACGTCGGCGAGGAAGGTCGTGAACAGGCCGACCCCGGCGTACAGGTCCAGGACGGTGTCCCCGGGGCGTACGTCGGCGCCGTCCAGCACGGCCTCGACGAGCGTCGCGGCCGCGTCGGGGTGCACCTGCCAGAAGCCGGACCCCGAGACCCGGTAGTCCCTCGCGAGCACGCGCTCGGTCACGGCACCACGGCCGCCGCGGGTCGTGCCGTCGGTGGCGACGACGCCATCGACCTCGGCCTCGACCTCGTCGCCGATGCTGGCATCGGTCACCAGCAGCCGATCCCCCGTCGACGACACGATCGCCTCGACCGTCTCGGCGTCCCACGTGCGGCCCAGGACCCGGGGCAGCCCGGGGTGCGCGATCAGGCACGCGTCGACGGGCACGATCTCGTGCGACCGGTGACGCCGGAGCCCCGCCGTCCCGTCCCGATCGACCGCGAACTGCATCCGCGTGCGCCAGCCGAGCGCCTCGGGCTCGACCGCCTCGACCTCGCCGTCCCATGCCAGGCCAGCCAGCCGCCGCAGCTGCTCGCGCACGACGTCGCCCAGGAGCTTGCGCTGCACCGCGGGGTCGACGTGCTGGAAGTCGCAGCCGCCGCAGAGTCCGGGTCCCGAGAACGGGCACGGCGGGACGACCCGCCCGGGCGAGCCCTCGATGACCTCGATCGCGTCGGCCCGCAGAAACGAGCTCGACCGGTCGGTGATGCGGATCCGGACGCGCTCGCCCGGCAGCGTGTGGCGCACGAAGACGACCTGGCCGTCCAGGCGGGCGACGCAGTGGCCGCCGTGGGCGACGGGTCCGACGTCGACGATCGGGTCGGTCGTCATCAACGGCCCCTGAATCCGCGGCGCACGTCGCCCGGTGCGGGACGTTCCTTACCGAGCCGCTGCTTGGCCCGACCGGCCGAGCTGAGCTGGTAGGGCACGCTCGTGACCATGACGCCGGGCATGAAGAGCAGGCGGCCCTTGAGCCGCAGCGCGGTCTGGTTGTGCAGGAGCTGCTCCCACCAACGCCCCACGACGTACTCGGGGATGTAGACCGTGATGATGTCGCGGGGGCTGGCCTTGCGGCGTTCCTTGACGTAGCGGATGACAGGCCGGACGAGCTCGCGGTAGGGCGAGTTAACGACCTTGAGCGGGATCGGTATCTGGAGCTCGTCCCACTGCTTCATGAGCTTCTCGGTCTCCGCGGGGTCGAACTCGACGGTCAACGCCTCCAGCGAGTTGGGGCGGGACACCCGGGCGTACGCCAGGGCTCGCATCGTGGGCTTGTGGAGCTTGCTGACCAGCACGATGGCGTGGACGCGTGACGGCAGCGTCACGTCGGAGTCGTCGATCTCGAGCTCGTCGGAGACCCGGGCGTAGTGGCGCCCGATCCCTCGCATGAGCAGGAACACGAGGATCATGCCGACGATCGCGATCCACGCTCCGGCCAGGAACTTGGTGATCAGCACGATGACCAGGACCGTCGCGGTCATGGCCAGGCCGATCGTGTTGACCGCGCGGGACCGCGCCATTCGGGTCCGGGCCGCGGGATCGGTCTCGGTCCGCAGGTGCCGGTTCCAGTGCCGGATCATGCCGAGCTGGCTCAGGTTGAACGACACGAACACGCCGACGATGTAGAGCTGGATGAGCTTGGTGACCTCAGCGTCGAACGCCTGGATCAGGACCACCGCGGCCAGGGCCAGGACGATGATGCCGTTGCTGAACGTCAGCCGGTCACCGCGGGTGTCGAGCTGGCGGGGCAGGTAGCCGTCACGGGCCAGGATCGAGCCGAGCACCGGGAAGCCGTTGAACGCCGTGTTGGCCGCGAGGATCAGGATGACGCCGGTGCATGCGATCGTGAAGTAGAACAGCGGTGTGAAGTCGCTGTAGAGGGTCTTGGCGAGCTGGCCGATCACGGTGTCCTGCTCGTAGCCCGTGCCGATGGGCTTGCCGTTCTTCAGCAGCTGGGTGGCGGGGTCCTCGACGTACCGCAGCTTCATCAGGTCGGCCAGCACGATGATGCTCATCAGCATGGCGATCGCGAGGGTGCCGAGCAGCAGGAGCGTCGTGGCGGCGTTCTTGCTCTTGGGCTTCTTGAACGCCGGGACGCCGTTGCTGATCGCCTCGACCCCGGTCAGCGCGGCGCAGCCGGAGGAGAAGGCTCGGGCCAGCAGGAACACCATCGCGACACCCGTGAAGCCCTGCTCGAACTGTCCCTCCGGTGCGATGTCGAAGCCGGCGCTGGGCACCTCCGGCAGGTCCCCGAACAGGTAGCGGGAGTAGCCCCACACGCCCATCGTGAGGATCGCGATCATGAACAGGTAGGTCGGCACCGCAAAGGCCTTGCCCGACTCCTTGGTGCCGCGCAGGTTGATCGCCATCAGGATGATGACGAGCGCCGAGGCTGCGGTCGCCTCGTGACCGTCCAGCCACGGCAGGGCCGAGCTTGCGTTCTGCACCCCCGACGAGATCGAGACCGCGACCGTCAGGACGTAGTCGACGAGCAGCGCGCTGCCGACCGTCAGGCCCGCCGTGGGGCCGAGATTGACCGTGGCCACCTCGTAGTCGCCGCCGCCGCTGGGGTACGCGTGCACGTTCTGCCGGTACGACGCGACGACGGTCAGGAGCACCAGCGCCACGGCGATGCCGATCTTCCAGTTGAACGCGTACGCCGACAGCCCGCCCAGCGACAGGGTCAGGAAGATCTCGTCCGGCGCGTACGCGACCGATGACAGCGCGTCGCTCGCGAACACCGGCAGCGCGATCCGCTTGGGGAGCAGTGTCTCTCCGAGCTGCGTGCTGCGGAGCTTGCGACCGACCAGCGCGCGCTTGGCGACCTCTGTGACTCCCACGAGAGATGATGCTAGACCTCACACGGGCATGTGCACGCAGGAGCGTCTGCCCGTGTAGCGTCGCCTGCGTGCACATCGTGATCATGGGCTGCGGCCGTGTCGGGTCGACTCTCACGCGCAGCCTCGAGGAACGCGGCCACACCACTGCCGTGATCGACACCAACCCGGATGCGTTCCGTCGGCTCGGCCCGGGGTTCAGCGGGATCACGGTGACCGGCATGGGCTTCGACCGCGACGTGCTGGTCAAGGCCGGCATCGAGCGTGCCGACGCCTTCGCCGCCGTGTCGAGCGGTGACAACTCCAACATCATCTCCGCCCGCGTCGCCCGCGAGCAGTTCAAGGTCGCGAACGTCGTCGCGCGGATCTACGACCCGGGCCGAGCCGAGGTCTACGAACGACTCGGCGTCCCCACGGTCGCTACGGTCCCCTGGGCCGCCGACCAGGTGCTGCGGCGTCTGGTCCCGGCCGGCTCGGAGCCCGCGTGGCGTGACCAGTCCGGTGACGTGCGCCTCGACCTCGTCTACGCGCCGTTCAGCTGGATCGGCCACCGGATCGCCGACCTGGAGGCTGTCGCGAAGGTCCGCGTCGCGTACCTCACCCGTCTCGGCAGCGGTCTCATCGCCCAGCCCGACACCGTGATCCAGGAGGGCGACTACTTGAGCCTGTTCATGCTCGAGAACACTGCCGAGTCCTCGCACGCCGCCCTCGACGCGGGACCGGAGGCCGACTGATGCGCGTCGTGATCGCCGGAGCCGGCGCCGTCGGCCGGTCCGTGGCCCAGGAGCTCATCGACAACGGGCACTCGATCCTGCTGATCGACAAGTCTCCCGCGTCGATCCGCGCCGAGCTCGTCCCCAAGGCCCAGTGGCTGCTCGCCGACGCGTGCGAGCTGTCCTCGCTCGAGGAGGCGCAGCTCGAGGGGTGCGACGTCGTGATCTCCGCGACCGGTGACGACAAGGCCAACCTGGTCATCTCGCTGCTCGCCAAGACCGAGTTCGCGGTGCCCCGCACCGTGGGGCGCGTCAACCACCCCAGCAACGAGTGGTTGTTCAGCGAGTCCTGGGGTGTCGATGTGTCCGTCTCGACGCCGCGCCTGATGTCGGCGCTCGTCGAGGAGGCGGTCACGGTCGGCGACCTCGTCCGGCTGTTCACGTTCCGCCAGAGCAACACCAACCTGGTCGAGCTGACGATGCCGGACGACTCGCCCTTCGTCGGTACCCGGGTCAGCGACGTCCCCTGGCCCGACGACGTGGTCCTCGTGGCGATCCTGCGGGACAACACGATCGAGACGCCGGACGCCGACCGGTCTCTCGAGGCCGGCGACGAGCTGCTCTTTGTCACGCCCGCCGAGGCCGAGGACCACCTCGGCGAGCTCCTCAGCCCGAAGGGCTGAGGGCGCCGCGGGCAAGCCCGGCTGAGGCGTGGGTTACGTCGCACCGCTGAGGCGTGGGGCACCCCACCCCCTCACCGTGCGCAACCCACGCATCACCGTGCGCAACCCACGCATTACCGTGCGCAACCCACGCATCAGCGGGATGGGTGGGGTGGTCAGTCCTCGAGCTCGACGGGGGTGCGGTTGCGGCTCAGCAACCAGCCCATCACGGCGAACGAGGCGAGCTGGAGCGGCCAGCCGAGGACGATCTTGGAAGCGCCCAGCAGCCCGATCTGGTGGTCGAGCCACAGCGGCAGCTGGACCGCCACCCGGATGACGCACGGGATCACGAGGATCCAGGTGAGCTGCGAGCACAGCCGCACCATGGCGCGGTCCTGGTGCCAGGCCGTGGGATCGCCCGTGACGGAGCCGACCATGAAGCCGATGATCGGCCACCCGATGAGGATCGTGAGGATGATGACCACGGCGTAGACGCCGTTGTAGATCAGTCCCGGGGTGAAGACAGCCCGGGCGACGTCCTCGTCGGACCCACCGCCCTGGGACGCGCGGTAGGCGAAGAACGCGCCGATCCCGATCCCGAACAGGGCGTTGAGCACGAACTGGGTGGTCGACCGCTGCAGGACACGGACCAGCAGCAGCACGGCGGTGACCGCGATGCTGACGATCAGCGACAGCCGGATCTGGTCGGTGACCAGGAAGCACACAGTGAACAGTGCCGTCGGCACGGCGCTCTCGACGATGCCCCGTCGACCGCCGAGCGCCTTGGCCAGCTGGGCGCGGACGACCTGCTCGACCGTCGCCTGGGTCGATCCCCTCTCAGGGTCGGACCGGGTCACGCGTCGAGTTCGTAGCGCGGGTTGTAGATGACCCGCGTCCCGGCGCGCATGCCGATCCGGCCGTACGCCTTGAGCTGTCGACCTGCGGCCACACCCTCGATCTTGCGGCGGCCCAGCCAGATCAGGGTCACGCAGTCGGACCCGTCGTAGAGCTCGGCCTCGAGCGCCGAGACGCCGTCGACCGGGCGGATCGTCACGGACCTCAGGACGCCATGGATCGTGACGACGGCACGATCGGCCTGGGAGGCGATGAGCTTGCACCCCGCCCTGGCGGCATCGGTCTTGAGCTCACCCGCCTCGATGTTCTCGCTGGAGAACCGCTCGAGGGTTCTGCTGAAGCGTCCCATGCTGAAATCCTACTCCTCGTCCACGATGACGGTCGCGTTGTCGGGCAGCGTCAGGAGCAGCGCCTCACGCGGGATCCTGGCCTCGTCGCCTCGCACCACGATGACGTCGCGGAGGGCGTCCATCAGGAGGCCCTCGTCGCTCGGGTTGAGGCCCGCGGCGCCGAGGAATGTGGCCCTCAGCAGCCAGCGAGGTCCCTCGATGCCGACGATCCGGCTGGGCTGGAACGCGTCGGTCGCGTCCTCGACCTCGACCGGCACGCGGACGTGCAGCTCGGCGCCGTAGGAGCCCTCGACCTGCTCGCACTGGCCGTCGAGCCGCTCGACCTCCAGGATCAGATCGTCGCGCACCTCGTCCCACAGCCCGCCGGAACGGGTCGCGGCGAAGGCGCGGAGCTCGAGGGCCGCGTCCTCGGTCACAAGGACCGCCGAGCCAATCTCCTCAGCCTCGCCGTCGGTCGGCATCTGCAGGGTGAGCCCGGGTCGGACCCTGACGAGCAGGTGACCCAGGTCGACGTACGCCGGGTCGTCGCCCGCGTTCCGCTCGGAGGAGTCCCACGGGCCCCGGTGACGGGCTCCCGCGACCACGACGGGGGTCTCCTCGACCGCGTCGCCCTCGGACTTGTTCTTGCCGAATCGGCGTGCCATCAGCTGCTCTTCCCTTCGGTGGCGGCCGCATGGCCGCCCGTAGAACCGTAGCCCCCTGCGCCCCGCGCCGAGTCCGGCAGGACGTCGGCCTCGACGAACGCCACGTGCTCGACCCGTTGGACCACCAGCTGCGCGATGCGGTCGCCCCGGACCAGCCGCACCGGCTTCCGCAGGTCGTGGTTGACCAGGAGCACCATGATCTCTCCACGGTAGCCCGCGTCGATCGTGCCCGGTGTGTTGACGATCGACAGGCCCTGGCGCAGCGCCAGACCGGAGCGCGGGTGGACGAACGCCGCCAGCCCGTCCGGCAGGGCGAGCGCGATGCCGGTCGGGACGAGAGCCCGTTCGCCCGGGGCGAGCTCGACGTCGATCGTCGTCACGAGGTCGGCGCCCGCATCGCCGGGATGGGCGTACGTCGGGAGCGGCACCCCCGGATCGAGCCGCGTGACGGTCACGTCGAACATGGCAGCGACCCTACCTGCGTCACAGCGCCCACCGACATGAGGCAAGGTTGAACCGTGACGACCTACCGTGAACGCCTGACCGCCCCCGTCGCCTGGTGGCTGGCCGCACTCGCCTTCGCGGCTGCGTGGGGCTGGGTCATGCTGATCGCGACCAACACCGCGATCGCCCTCGTGACGTTCCTCGCGGTCGCCGCGGTCGACCTCTACGCCGTGTGGCGCTACGGCTCGCTGACCGTGACGGTCGACGAGTCGGGCCTGCGCGTCGGTGGGGCGTTCCTCGAGGCCCGGTACGTCGGGACGGTCGCCCCGCTCAACCGCGCGGACTACCGCAACAGGCTGGGCACCGGTGCGGACGCCCGGGCCTACCTCGTGACCCGGCCCTATGTCGACCACGGCGTGTCGGTGGGCATCGACGACCCCAGCGACCCGGCACCGTACTGGCTCGTCTCGAGCCGCCACCCCCAGGATCTCGCCGCCGCCCTCGGCGCACCCGCGGCACCGGAGGCTCCGGTGCACGACCCGAACGGAGACACGCCCCGTGGCAAAGAAGTCTGACCACCGCCGCAAGCTCGAGGCCGAGGCGGCCTCGAAGCCCGACACCAAGTCCCCCGGCCGGGGGACTTGGAGGCTGATGGACCGCGGGTCCGCCCTCGCGGCCGGTCTCCTGGCCCAGCGGGCCTCGGCGATCACCTGGCGGGTCGTGACCGGCAAGAAGCCGCCGACCAGCGGGCGTCACCCCGACGTCGGCACCCGCGAGGCGGTGGCCTGGGCGGTCGTCGGCGGCGCGATCATCGAGCTGGTCAAGGTCGGGGTCCGCCGCGGCACCGCGACCTATTGGGTCAAGTCGACCGGCAAGCTCCCCCCCGGCATGAAGCCCCTGAAGGCCTCAGGGAAGACAAAGGAGCCGGTCCCTGAGGAACCGGCTCCGAGCCACACGTCGACCAAGAAGGTCAGTCGGCGCAGTCGCGGCAGATGAGTGTGCCGTTCTTCTCCGATGCGAGCTGACTGCGGTGGTGCACCAGGAAGCACGACGCGCAGGTGAACTCGTCGACCTGCTTGGGCACAACCTGGACCGCCAGCTCCTCGTGAGAGAGGTCGGCTCCGGGCAGCTCGAATGACTCCGCCGCCTCGGTCTCGTCCTCGTCGACCTTGCCGGAGTTCTTCTCGTGCCGACGCGCCTTGAGCTCCTCGATGCTGTCCTCGGAC
>JAOPXL010000016.1 GCA_025965175.1 Aeromicrobium sp. | reverse complement strand
AGATCGTGGAGGCCGAGAAGGCCGGCATCGAGGCTTCCGAGGCTGCCAACTACTCCTCGGACACCGCCGGCAGCGATGCCGACGCTCCGCAGGAGGGCTCGCTCGCCTCTGACGAGGCGCTGCAGGCTCTGCGCGAGAAGCTCACCGGCGGCGAGGCGTAACCAGCCCCGTCACCCACAGCGAAGCCCCCGGTCCTCGGACCGGGGGCTTCGTCGTTCCTCCGTCGTCAGCCCTGCAGCTCGGTGCGGCGGACCTTGCCGGTCGCGGTGCGGGGGAGTAGGTCCAGCCGCTCGTACGTCTTGGGGCGCTTGGGCGGGGCGAGCCGGGTCGCCGCCAGCTCGCGCAGGGTCCCCTCGGGGACGTCGCCCACGTACGCCGCGCAGACCCGCTGGCCCCACCGCTCGTCGTCCCGGCCGAACACTGCGATGTCGACGAGTCCCTCCACGTCGGCCAGCGCGGCCTCGACCTCGGCGGGATAGACGTTGACGCCGCCGCTGATGATGAGGTCCTCGCGGCGGGAGTCGAGATAGACGTATCCGTCCTCGACCCGACCGAGGTCACCGACGCTGAACGCTGGCCCGTCCGGCGTGTCCTTCCAGACCGCCGCGGTCTTCTCCGGCGCGTTCCAGTAGGTGAAGCGGGCCCACGCGGGCACCGAGCACCACAGCTGGTCCTCGTTGTCGGCCGTCACGACCCGTCCTGGGCGCGCGCGGCCGAGGGTGCCGGGACGCTCGACCCACTCGGCGGCGGGACATGCCGTGAACTGGCCCTCGGTAGACCCGTAGAACTCCCACACGACGTCGGTGCCGAACAGCTCGTGCGCCCGGCGCCGGGTCGGTTCGGGGCACGGGGCACCGGCGTGTGCGACGAGCCGGAACGACGACACGTCCAGGACCGAACCGTGCCCGTCCTGCCACGCGAACAGGCGCTGCAGGTGCGCCGGGACGCAGAACATCGACGTAGGCCGCAGCGCGGCGACCGTCTCGACGAAGGCGTCGGGGTCGAAGGCGGGCAGGACGGCGACCGAGCCGCCGGCCAACAGCGTGCCCATCGCGAACCGCAACGGCGCCGAGTGATAGATCGGGGAGACGACGAGGTCGAGGTCATCGGGACGGAATCCCCACAGCTCCCGCTCCTCCCGGACCAGCGCCGCCGCGTGCTCTGGAGGCAGCAGCCCCGACCAGACCCCCTTGGGGCGTCCGGTGGTCCCTGAGGTGAAGTGCATCGGCCGGCAACGGGGCGCGGGGTCGATCGCGATCTCGGGGCCGTCGAGCAGCTCGGCGAGCGTCTCATCGTCGAACACGACCAGGCCCGGATCGACGTCCGCGATGATCGCGTCCCGTTCGTAGGCCGTCAGGCGAGGGTCGAGCGGCACCGGCACGATCCCGCTGCGCGCCGCTCCCAGGACCCCGCTGACGTACGTCGTGCTGCCGGGCACAGCCAGCACGAGACGGTCACCGGCGGACAGCCCGCGAGCGGCCAGCGCCCCGGCGATCCGTCGTTGCTGCTGCTCACTCGTCGCCGCAGACAAGACAGGCAGCACCGAAACCTCCAGGTTGAGACATTGATCACCGCGACCCGCGTGGCTGGGACGCAAAAGATGATCCTGCCCCCACCTTATGGTTCACTCGATCGTTGAGTTCAGTCCTGACGTCAATGCACTAGGTGGTCTTTCCGTGGCAGATTCTCGCCACAGGCACGTTGCGCCGCGCACGATCAAGCGACGCCGAACCCTTTCCTCCCGCGCGCTTGTCCCCATCGCCGGTCTGCTAACCCTTGGTGGAGTCTGCGGCGGGGTCGTGGCCTACGAGGACGGCAGCCGTGCCGCTGTCGAGAAGGTCGCCGACGCCGCCCCGCAGAAGCAGGACCTGTTCGCCGCATCGGTGAGCCAGGGCCAGGCGCCTCCCACGGTGAGCCGCAGCGCCGAGCGCGCGCCGCTCCCGGACACCGCCGCGGTCGAGGACACCATCAAGGGCATGCGCTTCGCGCTCAAGAAGCTGCAGATCCATGCCGACGCGAGCTCGTCCTCCCCGGTCCTGGCCTCCGTCGCCAAGGGTGAAACCGTCGACATCACCGGCGTCACGCAGGACGGCTGGACGCAGATCGTGCACAAGGACGCCTCCCGCTGGGTCGAGTCCTCCCTCGTGGCCAAGAAGATGCCGGTCATCGTCAAGCCGCTCGGCACCTCACCGTGCCCGGCCGGCAAGGGATCCGAGTCGGGCCTGCAGCCTGACACCGTCAAGGTGTTCCGCGCCGTGTGCGCGAAGTTCCCGTCGATCGCGACCTACGGCGGCATCGCCGGCCGAGGCGAGCACGCCACGGGTCATTCGCTCGACATCATGGTCGGCGTCGGCAACCCGATCGGCGACGAGGTCGCGGCCTTCCTGCAGGACCACCGGGCCGACCTCGGCATCGAGTACCTCATCTGGAAGCAGCGCATCTGGCGTCCGGCGACCTCGTCGGGCTGGCGCGGCATGGAGAACCGTGGCGGTGCCACGGCCAACCACATGGACCACGTGCACGTCACGACGTACGGCTCGTCAGCCACCTCCTAGATCGGACAGGCATGCTCAGGGTCGGTCTCACCGGCGGGATCGGCTCGGGCAAGAGCACCGTCAGCGCACTGCTGGTGGGCCACGGCGCGGTCGTCATCGACTACGACCTGCTGGCCCGTGACGCCGTCGCTCCCGGCAGCCGGGGGCTGCGCGAGATCGCGGACCGCTTCGGTTCCCAGGTCATTGCTGCGGACGGGGCACTGGACCGTCCGGCGTTGGGCGCGATCGTGTTCGCCGACCCGGCTGCGTTGAAGGATCTCGAGGCCATCACCCACCCCGCGATCCACCGGCTCGCCGCCGAGCGAGAGCTCGCGGCGGGCGACGACGCGGTCGTCGTGCACGACAACCCGCTCCTGGTCGAGATGGGCGCGGCCGAGCAGTGCGACGTCGTCGTGGTCGTAGACGTTCCGGAGGACGTGCAGGTCGAGCGTCTCACCGCGATCCGCGGCATGACCGAGGCGGACGCACGGGCGCGGATCGCGACGCAGGCGACCCGGACCCAAAGGACCGGCGCCGCCGATCTCCTGATCGACAACACCGGTCCTCGTGACGAGCTCGTCCGCATCGTTGGCGGCCTCTGGGACGAGCTCGTGTCCAGGTCGGCTGCCCGGCCGGGCAGCCGCAGCTCCTAGGCCGCCAGGTCGGGATCCGCGATCCGTCGCAGGGTGGCCAGGGCCTCTCGCTCGAGCTGGCGGACCCGCTCGGCCGAGATGCCATGACGCTTGCCGATGTCAGCGAGCTTCTGCTGGCGTCCGTCGAGCAGGCCGTAGCGGGCACGGACGATGTCGGCCTCCCGCTCGCCCAGGTTGTCGACCAGCGACGAGATCAGGTGACGCGTCTCGTCATCGAGGACCGCGAAGTCCGGCCCGGGGGCGGTCTCGCGGGCGATCAGGTCGCCGAGCGAGGTGTCACCGTCGTCGTCGACGGGGGAGTCGAGGCTGATGTGGTCGCGTCCCCACGCCATGAGGTCGATGACACGTTCGACGTTCATCCCCAGCTCGAGCGCGATCTCCTCCGGCTCCGGGTCGTAGCCGAGCTGACGCTCGAGGTTGCGGCGGGCGGCCGTGACCTGGTTGAGCTCCTCCACGACGTGGACGGGGAGACGGACCACGCGGGCCTGCTGGGCGATGCCGCGGGTGATGGCCTGACGGACCCACCACGTCGCGTAGGTCGAGAACTTGAAGCCCTTGGCGTAGTCGAACTTCTCGACGGCGCGGATCAGGCCCGTGTTGCCCTCCTGCACGAGGTCGAGCATCGGCATGGCCGAGCGGCCGTACTTGCGTGCGATCGAGACGACGAGGCGCAGGTTGGCCTGGATGAACTCCTGGACCGCACGGTCACCCTCCTCGGCGAGCCAGGTCAGCTCCTCCTCGGTGGCCCACTTCGGGGCGCCGCCCTTCTTGCGGCCGACGCGCCCCTCCTCGAGCAGGTGCCGCGCGAGCAGTCCTGCCTCGACGGTCTTGCTGAGGTCGACCTCGCGGGCGGCGTCGAGCAGCGGCGTCCGAGCGATCTCGGCGAGATACATGCCGACGCTGTCCTTGCCCTCGGGGGTGGTGCTGTTGCTTCTCATGCTCACGGTGCGGCTCCCATCAGGGTGTTTGTGCCCTGTGACGTGTTTGTACCCTTGACAACGCTTGGGATGCATCTAGGATTCCGCTCTCAGTGGCTTCTTAGGGTGTGCGTGCTATACGGCCACGGTGAGACCCGGCTGGCACACGACCGCCGACTCCGGGCGAGCGGGATGAGCGGTCAGGCCTTGCCCACCCGGTCGATGATCCAGGCGAGCTCCCAGGCCCGCTCCTTCCATGACGCGTAGCGGCCGCTCACTCCGCCGTGGCCCGCGTGCATCTCGGTCTTGAGCAGGATCGGGGCGTCCCCGGTCCCCAGCTCGCGCAGCCGGGCGACCCACTTGGCCGGCTCGACGTACATCACCCGGGTGTCGTGCAGGCTTGTGACCGCCAGGATCGCGGGATAGTCGTGCGCCCCGACGTTCTCGTAGGGCGAGTACGACTTCATGTAGGCGTAGACCTCGGGATCGTCCAGCGGGTTGCCCCACTCGTCCCACTCGATGACGGTCAGCGGCAGGCTTGGGTCCAGGATCGTGGTGAGGGCGTCCACGAACGGCACCGCGGCGACGATCCCGGCGAACGCGTCGGGCGCCAGGTTGGCGACGGCGCCCATCAGCAGGCCACCGGCGCTGCCGCCCTCGGCGACCAGCCGGTCGGCCGACGTCCAGCCCTCGGCCACGAGGTGCCGGGCGCTGGCGACGAAGTCGGTGAACGTGTTCTTCTTGTGCAGCAGCTTGCCGTCGTCGTACCAATGACGACCGAGCTCGCCACCACCGCGGACGTGGGCGATCGCGAACACGAAGCCGCGGTCGAGCAGCGACAGCCGCATGACGGAGAAGCCGGGGTCCATGCTGGCCTCGTATGACCCGTAGCCGTAGATCAGGGCGGGGGCCGTGCCGTCGCGAGGGGTGTCCTTGCGGGTCACGATCGAGACCGGGACGCGGGTGCCGTCCTCGGCGGTGGCCCAGCTGCGGTGCTGCTCGTACTCCTCGGGGTCGTAGCCACCGAGGACGGGCGCCTGCTTGCGCAGGATGAGCTCGCCGGTCGCGACATCGTAGTCGAAGACCGAGGCCGGCGTGATGAACGAGCCGACGCCGACGCGGACCAGCGGCTGGTCCCACTCGGCGTTGGCGCCGACGCCGCTGGTGAACAGCTCCTCGCCGAAGTCGATCTCGGTGAGCTCGCCGAAGGCGTCGTCGCCGATCGGCAGGTAACCGATGCGGGATAGGGCGTCACGGCGGTAGGACACGAAGACGTAGCGAGCGAAGACGTCGACATCCTCGAGCCGGGTCGTGTCGCTGCCGGGGATCACGACGGTGCGGCTGGTCGGGTCGTCGACGGGCACCGTGACGAGCTCGAAGTTGAGCGCGCCCTCGTTGTGGAGGATCAGGAAGTGGTCGGCGCCGCCGACCACGACGTGCTCGAGCGAGTACTCGACGCCGTCGCGGCGCGGGAGCACGACCCGGAACTCGCCCTCGGGGTCGTCCGCCTCGAGCACACGCACCTCGCTGGTGACCTTGGAGGACATCCCGATGACGAGGTACTTCTCGGACTGGGTGCGACCGATCCCGATGAAGTAGCGCTCGTCGGACTCCTCCACGACCAGGACGTCCTCGGTCGTCGAGCCGAGCGTGTGACGCCACACGCGCCAGGGCCGCCAGGCGTCGTCGACGGTCGTGTAGAACAGGTGCGTCGCGCCGGCGGACCACGTGGCGCCGCCGCTCGTGCCGGCGATCTCGTCGGGCAGCACCTCTCCGGTGCGCAGGTCCTTGACCTTGA
>JAOPXL010000173.1 GCA_025965175.1 Aeromicrobium sp. | reverse complement strand
GCATGAAGCGTTCGGCCGGGAAGTCCTTGGTGTAGCCGGCCCCGCCCAGCACCTGCACGGCGTCGGTCGTGACCTTCATGGCGTTGTCGGTGCACACCATCTTGGCGATTGACGCCTGGCGGGAGTACGCGAGGCCCGCGTCCTTGCGGCGGGCCGCGGCGAGGTACGTCGCCCGGGCCGACTCGACCGCGGCGGCCATGTCGGCCAGCACGAACGCCAGCCCCTGGTGGTCGATGATCGCGCGGCCGAACGTCTCGCGCTCCTGGGCGTACGCGATCGCGACGTCGAGCGCCTCCTGCGCCAGACCCGTCGCGACGGCGGCGATGCCGAGGCGGCCGGCGTCCAGGCCTGCGAGGGCGATCGACAGCCCCTGCCCCTCGTCGCCGAGACGACGCTCGACCGGGACGCTGACGTCGTCGAACAGCATCGTCGCGGTGGTCGACGACATCAGGCCCATCTTGTTCTCGGGGGTGTCGGCGGTCAGGCCCGGCGTGTCAGCCGGGACGAGGAAGCAGGAAATACCCCGGCCGCCGTCGTCGGAGGTGCGGGCCATGACCTTGTAGAAGTCGGCCCGCCCGCCGTGGGTCGTCCACGCCTTGGCGCCGTTGATGACGTACTGATCGCCCTCGCGCACCGCCCTGGTGCGCATCGCAGCCGGATCGGACCCGGCATGCGCCTCGGACAGGCAGTACGCCCCGAGCTGCTCGCCCGACAGCATCTGCGGCAGCCACTGCTGCTTCTGCTCATCGGTGCCGGCGGTGAACAGGCCGAAGCAGGACAGCGCGTGCACGCTGACCCCGACGCCCACGCTGGCCGAGGCCGACGCGATCTCCTCGAGTGCCTGGAGGTAGACCTCGTACGTCTGCCCGCCGCCGCCGACCTCCTCGGGATACGGCAGGCTCAGGAGCCCGGCGCGGCCGAGGGTGCGGAACACGTCGCGGGGGAACTCGGCCCGGGCGTCGAGATCGGCGATGACGGGGCGCAGCTCCTTGCCGACGATGTCGCGCGTCAGTTCGATCAGATCCTGCGATTCCTCGGACGGCATGAGACGTTCGGCCGGCATGGGTCCTCCTGGGTAGGTGTACGAAGCACTGTACTCCAGAACCTTCTCTGGTACGGTCTGGCCATGGCATCGACGGCGCAGATCAGCGGACGCACCGCCGTGCTGCGCGACGCGATCGTCGAGATCATCCTCGCCGAAGGCTTCCTGGGCCTGCAGATGTCCGATCTCGCGGCCCGCCTCAACTGCTCGAAGTCGACGCTCTACGCCATCGCGCCGAGTAAGGAGCAGCTCCTCGTGTCGGTCGTGCGGACGTTCTTCCGCCGTGCCACGGAGCGGGTCGAGCAGGCCGTCGACCCCGAGGCCCCCGCGAGCGAGCGCATCGGCGCCTATCTCAACGCCGTCGCGGTCGAGCTCGCCCCGGCCTCCCCGACGTTCTTCGCCGACCTGGAGCGGTTCACTCCCGCCGGTGACATCTATCGGCAGAACACCCAGATCGCGGCAGCTCGGGTGCAGGACCTCGTGCTCGAGGCCGCCCCGGGCATCGACCCGAAGTTCCTCGGTGTCGTCGTCCGCCTCATGATGGAGTCGATCCATCGCGGGGACATCTCCCGGGCGACGGGCCTGGACGACTCGGCGGCGTACCGCGCCCTGGCCGAGCTGATACTCGCCGGGCTCTCCGGCAGCCCCACCACTCCCCTGAAGACAAGGAAGTTCCCATGATCCGTACGACGTTCACCGAGCAGTTCGGTGTCGAGCACCCGATCCTCTGCGGTGGCATGACCGGACTCGGCACCGCCGAGCTCATCTCGGCCGTGGCCAACGCAGGTGCGCTGGGCTTCCTGACCGCCCTGACGCAGCCGACCCCGGAGGACCTCGCCAAGGAGATCGCCCGGACCCGCGAGATGACCGATAAGCCGTTCGGGGTCAACCTGACGATCCTGCCGACGATCAACCCCGTCCCGTACGACGAGTACCGCGCCGCGATCATCGAGGCCGGCATCACGGTCGTCGAGACCGCCGGCTCGAGCCCCGAGCCGCACCTGCCGGACTTCCACGGCGCCAACATCAAGGTCATCCACAAGGCGACCAGCGTCCGTCACGCCCTGTCGGCCGAGCGCAAGGGCGTCGACGCCATCAGCATCGACGGCTTCGAGTGTGCCGGCCACCCCGGTGAGGACGACGTGCCCGGCCTGATCCTGATCCCCGCCGCGGTCCGCGCGCTCAAGATCCCGGTCATCGCCAGCGGCGGCATCGCGTCCGGCGACGGCCTTGCCGCGGCGCTGGCGCTCGGCGCGGTCGCGGTCAACATGGGGACCCGGTTCATGGCGACCGCCGAGGCGCCGATCCACGACAACGTCAAGCAGCAGATCGTCGCCAACGACGAGCGCTCGACGGTCCTGGTGTTCCGCAAGTTCCACAACACCGCCCGCGTCGTCCGCAACTCGATCTCCGAGGAGATCGTCAAGATCTCCGAGCAGGACGGTGCGACGTTCGACGACATCGCCGAGCTCGCCTCCGGGATGCGGGGGCGCAAGAACGTCCTTGCCGAGGGCAACATGGAGGACGGCATGTGGTGGGCCGGCCAGACCCAGGGCCTGATCCATTCCGTCGGCACGGTCCAGGAGATCGTCGAGGAGGTCATTGCCGACGCCGAGGCGATCATCGGCCGCCTGCCCAGCCTCGTCGTCTGAGCCGACGCCCCTGCGGGGCGGGTGCAAGAGTCGTCGCCCTTCCGGTGTCGTTGGGGCGACCAGTGCACCGCCCCCGCAGGGTCAACCCTCAGAGCACGTCCCGCATCGGGGGACGCTCGACCGTCGTCGTCGTCTCCTGCGACAGGCACATCTGCTCCCCGTCGCGGCGGAACACGACGGCCGTACGCTCGACCGTCCGCTCACGACCCGAGGGATCGACCCGCAGCTCGAACGCGGCCTGCACGTGGCGGGTCATGGCACTCAGCGCGGCGAGGTCCTGGTGGCGGTGTCGCCGCAGGCCCAGGTCGACCTGCGCCATCGCGTCCAGACCGTGATCGCGCAGCACGTCGATCATCAGGCCGATGTCGACGCCGTAGTCCGAGACGAACGGCACCGCCCGCAGCGCGTCGACGCGGAACGAGCACTCCCCGGCGAGGGGCTGCACGAAGCCGGCCAGCAGGGGAGTGTGGTCGAGGATCAGCGGCCTGGCCACGAGCTCGGTGACCCGTCCGCCGCCGGACGAGCGGGGCGGACCGGAGGCCCAGGGCCGGTCGTAGAACGCCTTGACGAACACCAGTTCGTCCTCCAGCAGCAGCGGGCCCAGCAGGCCGCTCACGAAGTCGGCGGTGAAGTCCTGGACGTCGGCGTCCAGATAGATCCCGATGTCGCCGTTCATGACCGCGAGCGCCTTCCACATCGCCTCGCCCTTGCCGGGCCGGGTGCCGAGGTGGGGGACGATCTCGTCGACGTGGAACACCTTCGCCCCCGCGTCGCGGGCCAGGTGCGCCGTGTCGTCGGTCGAGTGCGAGTCGATCACGATGATCTCGTCGACCAGAGGGATCTTGTCCATCAGCTCGGTGCGCAGCGTCGTGACGATCGCCCCGACCGTCGCGGACTCGTCCTTCGCCGGGATCAGGACGCTGACCTGCTGGCCACGCTTGGCTGCCACCAGGGCAGCCGGGTCGAGCTGGTCGAACCGGTAGGTGTGCGAGTCGAACCACGCCGACGCCTCGCGGTGCAGGTCAGGCAAGTCCGCGCACCGCTCGGCTGGGGGGTCGGTCGCCCCGGATGCTGGCGCTCATCTCCAGCACCCGCAGCGTCCCGGGCACGTCGTGCGAACGGAACATCACGGCACCGGCGGCCGCGGCGATCGCCGTGGCGGCCATCGTGCCCTCGCGGCGCTCGTCGACCGGTCGGTCGAGGGTCTCGCCGATGAAGTCCTTGTTGGACAGCGCCATCAGGACGGGCCAGCCGGTCGAGACCAGCTCGTCGACGCGGCGCAGCAGCTCCAGACCGTGCCACGTGTTCTTGCCGAAGTCGTGGGTCGGGTCGATCAGGATCCCCTCGCGGGGCACGCCGAGCGCCACGAGCCGGTCAGCGGCCGTCGTGGTCTGGGCGATGACGTCCGCGACGATGTCCTCGTAGTGCACCCGGTGCGGGCGGGTACGCGGGACCGCTCCGCCGGTGTGCGAGCAGACGAACCCCAGGCCGTGCGCCGCCGCGACCTCGCCGAGCGCCGGATCGGCACCGGCCCACGTGTCATTGACGATGTCCGCGCCGGCCTCGGCGCACTGCCGGCCGACCTCGGCCCGCCAGGTGTCGATGCTGAGGACGGCGTCCGGGAACTCCTCGCGCACCGCGGCCAGGAACGGCACGGTGCGCCGGATCTCCTCGGTCGCGTCGACGTCCGAGCCGGGGCCGGCCTTGACGCCGCCGATGTCGATCACGTCGGCACCCTCGGCGATCGCCGCGCGCACGGCGTCCCGCGCGGCACCTTCGGAGTACGTCGCTCCCCGATCGAAGAACGAGTCGGGGGTGCGGTTGACGATTGCCATGACCAGCGCCCGGTCACTGACCAGCCGCCGGCCACGGAGCGTGAGGTCGACCGTCATGGCGTCCAGTCTGTCAGAACGCCGTCTGCGCCCTCAGGGCTCGGGCGAGGTCGTCGCGCCCCTCCGAGACGTACCTGATGGCGGCCGAGTTGGCCGACGTCGACGCCAGCCACGCGTCGACCTTGTCCAGCGCCTCCTGCGTCGGGTTGGCCCGCGGGAACAGGTTGATCAGGGCGACCTGACCGATCCAGACCCCCATGTCGTCGATGATCGTCGACGCCATGTCGAGGTAGCGGTCGACGTACGGCTCGAGGATCTCGGCCTGGCCCGACACCTGGAACGCGGACGCCGTCGCGCGACGCGTCTCGTTGGGCGTCGAGGGGTCGACGGCGGCGATCCGCCACGCCTCCTCTTTGGCCTCGGCGAGCGGGCGGATGGCCCGGGCGGCGGACGCGTTCTCCTTGCCGGAGATCGTGTTGTCGCTCTCAAGCTCGGCGGCGATCTCGGCCTCGTCGGCCGCGCCCAGACGCGCCAGCGCCGTGACGACGGTCCACCGCAGGTCGGTGTCGATCGTGAGGCCGTGGAGGGACCCGCCGAGGATCTCGCGGAGCCGCTCGGGCGCCGACGCCGTCGAGGCGTACGCCCGCACGAGGGCGAGCTGGTGGTCGCTGCCCGGCTCGGCGGCGTCCAGGAGGGCCAGCAGCCCGGACTCCCAGCGGGCGTGCAGCTCGGGGCGGGTCGCCTCGGCGGCGTAGAGGCTGACGGCCGTGCTGCCCTGGCGCAGCAGCGAGCTGACCGCGGTCAGATCGGTCTCCGAGCCGACGCCGGCGAGGACGAGGGTCACGAAGTCGGCCGCCGACAGCTCGGCGTCACGCGTCATGTCCCATGCCGATCCCCAGCACAGGGCGCGGGGGAGGGACTCCTCGAACGTCGCGATGCTGTCGACCAGCGTCGCGAACGAGCGCTCGTCGAGGCGGATCTTGGCATAGGTCAGGTCGTCGTCGTTGAGCAGGACCAGGTCGGGCTGGCGCTGGCCGACGAGCTCGGCGATGTCGGTCGATGCGCCCCGGATATCGGTCTCGACGCGCTGCGTGCGCACGAGCTTGCCGTCGACCCGGTCGTACAGGCCGATCGCGATGCGGTGACGGCGCAGGGTGGGATAGGTCGCGATCGCGGTCTGCTCGATCGCGAACGACGTGAACGTGCCGTCCTCGTCGGTGTCGAAGGCGGCGCGCAGCGTGTTGACGCCCGAGGTCTGCAGCCACTCCTCGGCCCAGTCCCCGAGCTCACGACCGGAGGCCTGCTCGAGCTCGGTCAGCAGGTCGCTGAGCTCGGTGTTGCCGTAGGCGTGCTTGCTGAAGTAGGCGCGCAGGCCGGCGAAGAAGTCCTTCTCCCCGACCCAGGCGACGAGCTGCTTGAGCGAGGAGGCGCCCTTGGCGTACGTGATGCCGTCGAAGTTGGCCTCGACGGCGTGCAGGTCGAAGTTGTCCGCGGCGATGGGGTGCGTCGACGGCAGCTGGTCCTGGCGGTAGGCCCAGTTCTTGCGGGCGTTGGTGAAGCTGGTCCAGGAGTCCGTGAACCGGGTCGCGTTGGCCGAGGCGTGGGACGCGGCGAACTCCGCGAACGACTCGTTGAGCCACAGGTCGTCCCACCACTTCATCGTCACGAGATCGCCGAACCACATGTGGGCCATCTCGTGCAGGATCGTGTTGGCGCGGCTCTCGTACGCCGCGACGGTCTGCCGGCTGCGGAAGATCATCTCGTCGCGGAACGTGACGGCGCCGGCGTTCTCCATCGCGCCCATGTTGTACTCCGGCACGAACAGCTGGTCGTACTTGCCGAACGGGTAGCCCATCTCGAAGGCGCCCTCGAAGAACTCGAAGCCCTGCTTGGTGATGAGGAAGATGTCGTCGG
>JAOPXL010000169.1 GCA_025965175.1 Aeromicrobium sp. | reverse complement strand
CTGTCCGGGCTGGTGCGGTGCGCCCGCTGCGAGGGGGCGATGGTCGCCGGTCAGTTCGGTGCGGCCCGGCAGCCGAAGTACCGGTGCGCGACGTCCAAGACGATGGGCCCGGAGGCGTGCCGGGGCGGGTACGTGATGGCGTCGTTCGTCGAGGATGCGGTGCTCGCCTGGTTGGAGGAGGTCGCCGCGGCCGAGGTCGACCAGGTCGGTGACGCGTTGGCGGGGACGGTCGCGTTGCGGGTGTCATCGGAGGGGGAGCAGCGGCGTCTGGCGCGCGAGCTCGTGAAGGTCGAGGAGGCGTTGCTCGAGCTGAACGTCCAGGCCGCCGAGCAGCTGCTCACCCGGGAGGAAGCCAACGACGTGCGGACGGTGCTGCGGGCCCGCCGAGCGGAGAAGGTGGCCCGCCTCGATGACCTGGCAGCGGAGGCCCGCCGGTTGCCTGAGGACCCGGCGGCCGCGGCGCAGGGGCTGGTGGACAACTGGAGGCATTGGCCCGTGGCGCAGCGGCGGGAGCGGCTGGGGGAGCTGATGCGGTGCGTTCTGGTGACGACTGGCCGTCCGCACGCTACGTTCGACATCAGGCCGGTGTGGGAGTAGAAGCCTTCTCCCACCGTTCACGGTCATGAGCGCCGGGCTGGTCGCCGTGCTCTCTGCCGCGGCTGGTCCCCAGCTGCGCAACATGCTCACGCAGGCACTGTCGGCGGTCGGCGGCTGAGTCGTGCGCCGCGTCCGCCATGACCGAGGCGCCGCAGTCGTCGACTTCGTCCTCATCATGGTGATTCTGGTCCCGCTCGTGCTGGGCATTGCCCAGGTCGCCCTGGTCCTGCACGTGCGCAACACCTTGGCTGCGGCCGCGTCGGAGGGTGCCCGCTCCTCGGCCCCCCTCGGCTCGACACCGGACGAGGGTGCCGAACGCACCCGCCGGATGATCCGCCAGGCGCTGGACGACCGGTACGCCGAGGGCGTGACCTCCTCGTGGGCGTCGGTGGGTGGGGTGCCTGGCACGATCGTGGAGGTGCGCGCCAGGGTGCCGGCGCTGGGGCTCTTCGGTCCATCGGTGACGGTCTCCGTCAGCGGCCACGCCGTCCGGGAGGTCGAGCCGTGACGCCGGACGACGACGGCACCGCCACGATCGAGTTCGTCTGGCTGACATTGCTCCTGCTGGTGCCGCTGGTCTACGTCCTGGTCGCCGTGTTCGACACCCAGCGGGCGTCCTACGGCGTGTCGACGGCGAGCCGGTCGGCGGCACGCGCGTTCCTTCAGTCGCCGGACCCCGCGGCGGGCGAGCGGCGAGCGCGGATCGCGGCGCGGGTCGCCCTCGGGGACCAGGGGCTCGACGGCGCGAGCGTACGCATCACGTGTCTCCCGTCGCCGGGGGACTGCCTCGAGCCGGGCTCGTCGGTACGTGTCGTGGTCCGCGCGACCCAGCCGCTGCCCCTGACGCCGAGTGCCCTCGGGTCCCAGCTCGGCGGGATCACGGTCGACAGCACGCACACGGAGCCGTACGGCACCTACCGGAGCGAACGATGAGGCGGGAGGACGGGCAGATCACCGTCATGACGGTCGGGTTCCTGCTGTTCCTCGGGCTGCTGGCGGTCGTCGTCGTCAACTCATCGGCGGCCTTCCTGCAGCGCCAGCAGCTCGACAACGTCGCGGACGGGGCGGCGCTGGCCGCGGCCGACGGGCTGGACCGTGAGGATTTCTACCGGCGCGGCGAGGTGACGCTCGATGCCGCCCAGGCCCGCCGCCTCGTGGGGTCGTACGTCACCGATGTCGCCACCCGGGTCGTGCGGGTCGCGATCGACGCCGACGAGGTGCACGTGCGCCTCGAGCGATCGGTGGCACTGGCGTTCGCGCCACCGGGGTGGGACGCTCGAACCACGATCGTCTCCGAGGCGACAGCTCAGCTTCGCCTCAGCGACCCGCAGTAGTGCGTTGCGGGCACTGCCGCGCCTGCTCGCGCGGCCAGGACACGTACGGCGAGGAACGCCGCGACGATGCCGTACCTCGCGGTGGGCCTCGGTCGAGGGGATGGCGGAGTACGTCTCGGTGCCCGCGCGCAACCTGCTCCAGCTCGACGCCGACCCCACGGTCGCCGCCCCGCTGGCGGACGCGGGCCTGACGCCCTACCACGCGATCAAGAAGTCGCTCCCGGTCCTGTCAGGCGGTGGCACGCAGGCCCTGGTCATCGGACTCGGCGGCCTCGGACAGGTCGCGGTGCAGATCCTGACGGCGCTGACCGGCGCCACGGTCATCGCGACCGACACCCAGGAGAGCGCCATGGAGCGTGCCCGCGCCAACGGTGCCGTCACGGTCGCCGGCGGCGAGGGCCAGGTCGACCGCATCCGCGAGGCCACCGGCGGGCACGGTGTCGACGCGGTGCTCGACTTCGTCCGGGGTGGACCCGACGATCGCGCTCGCGATGTCGGTCGTGGCCCTGCGCGGCCGGGTCAGCGTGGTCGGCATCGGCAACGGGTCGTACGCCCGGAACTTCTACGGCGTCCCCTACGAGGTCGAGCTGACCTACTGGGGGGACGATCGAGGAGCTCTATGAGGTCGTCGACCTCTACCGGGCCGGCAGGATCACGCCGGACCTCGAGATCTTCTCGATCGACGACGCATTGGAGGCCTACCGCCGTCTGGAATCCGGCGAGCTGACCGGACGGGCGGTCGTGGCACCGCACGGTCACTGACCAGTCTGCCGTCCAGCAGCTCAGTCCGTGAGCCGCTCCACGACCACGCCGCCGAAACGAGCCTCGCCGATCGTGCACTCGATGCCGTCGATCCAGCACCGACCGGACTCGAGGACGTCCCCGGCGATCTCACTCTGCGCCCCGGTGGGGGAGTCGACGTAGAACACGATCAGACCACCGGAGACGCCCTCGTTGAAGGCGACGACGGCCCGACCGCTGGCGTCGGCGACGCGCCCGACGCAGTCGGCGCAGACCGAACGCGGATAGCGGTCCTGGTGCCCCGTCGGTCGTCCACAGATCGGGCAGGGATGCGTCGCAGGAGCAGGAGCAGGAGTGCCAGCAGCAGGTACGCCCGTCCCGTGTCGGTGCCGCTGCTCGACGAGCCAGCCGGAGACCAGCATGTCGATCGTCTCGCCGGCCAGCTCGGTCATGCTGGTCTGGTAGCCGCCGTCGTAGCCGATGATCGCGGCCCGGTCGCCGCCGTCGAACGCGAAGCCGCCGCACACCAGGTCCGCCTCGAGCTCGGCGTGCGGGTACCGCTCGGCGTCGACGCCCAGCACGTGGCGGGCCTTGGCGGCCGCCTCCTCGATCGTCAGGGTCATGCCAGTGCCTTCCGCAGAGTGGTCGCGCACGCCTCGGCCTCGCCCTCGGCGTACTTGGCCCGCGGCCAGAAGAAGCCGCGCAGCCCGTCGCCCTTGGTGCGCGGGACGACATGGACGTGCAGGTGGGCCACGCTCTGCGACACGACATTGTTCATCGCGACGAACGTTCCCTCGGCCCCGAGGGTCGACGTCAGGGCGTCGGTCACCCGCTGAGCGGTCGAGAACAGGGGCACGAGCAGGGCCTCCGGCAGGTCGGACAAGGTGACGACGTGCTCGCGGGGGACCAGCAGGGTGTGCCCCGGGAACAGGGGTCGGGTGTCGAGGAACCCGACGACCTCGTCCGTCTCGATGACGCGGTGCGCGGGGGTGTTCCCGGCGACGATCCCGCAGAACAGGCAACCATCCGTCATGGGAGGAGTTCATCACAGGCAGGACCCGTTCCGTACAGGGCATAGAGTGACGGCATGGCTGAATCAGAGGGCAACGACCAGAAGACCGACATGAAGGCCAAGTTCCGCGAGGCGCTGGACAAGAAGAAGAGCAAGAGCCACGCCACAGCCGAGGGTGCGGAGCACGACGGCAGCGAGAAGTCGCACGGTGCCACGGGTCCGACGCAGTCGCCGGAGTTCCGCCGCAAGAGCGTGTGACCTGACGCGGTAGCCTCGACGGGTGGCAGCACCCGACTTCGCAGAGCAGACCAAGGCCCTCGACGCGACCCTGACGTCGATCGAGAAGGTGCTCGACCTCGATGCCGTCCGGGTGGAGATCGCCGGGCTGCAGGAAGAGGTCGGCGACCCCGGGCTGTGGGACGACCAGGCCAACGCCCAGCGCGTCACGAGCCGGCTCTCGGTGCTGCAGTCCGAGGTCGAGCGCGTGACGGGCCTCCGGCAGCGCCTCGACGACCTCGACATCATGCACGAGATGGCGGTCGAGGAGGCCGACGCGGACACCGCCGCCGAGGTCGAGCGTGAGCTCGCCCGGGTCAAGAAGGCGATCGACTCGCTCGAGATCCGCACGTTGTTGTCTGGCGAGTACGACGAGCGCGACGCCCTCGTCTCGATTCGCTCGGGCGCCGGTGGCGTCGACGCCGCCGACTTCGCGCTGATGCTGCAGCGGATGTACATCCGTTGGGCCGAGCGTCACGGCTACACCGTCGAGATCTACGACGTGTCCTACGCCGAGGAGGCGGGGATCAAGTCGACGACATTCGCGGTCAAGGCCCCGTACGCCTACGGGACGCTGTCGGTCGAGTCCGGCACGCACCGCTTGGTCCGCATCTCCCCGTTCGACAACCAGGGCCGCCGGCAGACGTCGTTCGCCGCGATCGAGGTCGTCCCCGTGCTGGAGCAGACCGACGAGATCGACGTCCCCGACGAGGAGATCCGGGTTGACGTCTACCGCTCCTCGGGTCCCGGCGGGCAGAGCGTCAACACGACCGACTCGGCCGTGCGCCTGACGCACATCCCTACCGGCACGGTCGTCAGCTGCCAGAACGAGAAGATCCAGCTGCAGAACAAGGCCAGCGCGATGGTGATCCTCAAGGCCAAGCTGCTGGCCAAGAAGAAGGCCGAGGAGAAGGCCCACCTCGACGAGAAGCTCGGCGACGTGCAGGAGAGCTGGGGCGACCAGATGCTCAACTACGTGCTGAACCCGTACCAGATGGTCAAGGACCTGCGCACGGACTTCGAAGTCGGCAACCCGACGGCCGTGCTGGACGGCGACATCGACGGCTTCCTGGAGGCCGGAATCCGGTGGCGGCGCACTAACTGAGCGTTGTTAACAAGCCCAAGGCAACGGCCGGATAACGGTCGTGGGTAGACTCGCCGACCGTGATCCGGCTTGAACATGTTTCCAAGAGCTACAAGACGTCCACGCGTCCCGCGCTGGACGACGTCACGGTGGACATGGAGAAGGGCGAGTTCGTCT
>JAOPXL010000167.1 GCA_025965175.1 Aeromicrobium sp. | reverse complement strand
GCAGGCTGCTGATCGCGAGGATTACGGAAAACGTCAGAATCACGGTGGACCTTCGTTGTCAGGAACCGGACAGGTCCGGCATGGCATAGAACCGGGCGATCCCGGCGAACTCCTCCGCCTGGAGGCTTGCACCACCCACCAGGGCGCCGTCGACGTCCGACTTCGCCATGATGGCAGCGATGTTCGCCGCTTTCACCGATCCGCCGTAAAGGATACGCAATGCCGCCGCGACCTCCGCCGACCAGGTCTCCGCGACACGCGCACGGATCGCAGCACACACCTCCTGCGCGTCCTCGGGCGTAGCGACCTCGCCGGTGCCGATCGCCCAGACGGGCTCGTAGGCGATGACGACGTCGGCGAGCTGCTCGGCGGCCAGGCCCGCGAGCGAGCCGTCGACCTGTGCCAGCGCGTGGGCGACGTGGTCGCCGGCTTGGCGCACCTCCAGACCCTCGCCGACGCACACGATGGGGCTGATCCCGGCGGCAAGCGCCTTGATCGCCTTGACGTTGACGACCGTGTCGGACTCCCCGTGGTGCTCACGCCGCTCCGAGTGCCCGACGACGACGTAGGAGCAACCGAGCTTGGCCAGCATCGCAGCGGTGATCTCGCCGGTGTAGGCACCACCGTCGTGCTCGGAGACGTCCTGCGCCCCGTAGCCGATCGCCAGGTGGTCACCGTCGACGAGCGTCTGCACGCTGCGCAGGTCGGTGAACGGCGGGATCACCACGACCTCGGCCTTCTCGAAGTCGTGCTTCTTGTCCTGCAGCGTCCAGGCGAGCTTCTGCACCAGGACGACCGCCTCCTGGTGATTGAGGTTGGACTTCCAGTTGCCGGCCATGAGTGGCTTGCGTGCGGCGGCCATGTCAGTTCCCTTTCCGCTGCTGTTGGTCGAGGATGGCCAGACCCGGGAGGGTCTTGCCCTCGAGGTACTCCAGGCTCGCACCACCGCCGGTGGAGATGTGCCCGAACTGCTCGTCGGAGAACCCGAGCTGGCGCACCGCCGCGGCGGAGTCGCCACCACCGACGACCGACAGTCCGTCGACCTCGGTGAGGGCCTGCGCGACGGCCTTGGTGCCAGCGGCGAAGGACGCCATCTCGAACACACCCATCGGGCCGTTCCAGAAGACCGTCCGCGAGCCGCGGATGATGTCGGCGAACGCCGCCGCGCTGTCCGGGCCGATGTCGAGGCCGAGCTGATCGGCCGGGATCGCGTCGGCGGACACCGTCGAGGCGTCCGCGTCCTTGAACTCCGGCGCGACGACGATGTCGGTCGGCAGCACGAGGCGTACGCCCTGGTCGGCCGCCTGCTGAATGTAGCCGCGGGCGATCTCGAGCTGGTCCTCCTCGAGCAGCGACGTGCCGACCTCGTGGCCCTGGGCCTTGAGGAAGGTGAAGACCATGCCGCCACCGATCAGGAGGTTGTCGGCCTTCGCCAGGAGGTTGTCGATGACACCCAGCTTGTCCGACACCTTCGAGCCACCCAGCACGACGGTGTAGGGCCGCTCGGGGTCCTCGGTCAGGCGCTTGAGCACCGTCACCTCGGCCTCGACCAGACCACCGACCGCGGCGGGCAGGCGGGTCGCGATGTCATACACGCTGGCCTGCTTGCGGTGGACGACGCCGAAGCCGTCCGAGACGAACACGTCGGCCAGGGCCGCGAGCTCGTCGGCGAACGCACCCCGCTGGGCCTCGTCCTTGCTGGTCTCCCCCGCGTTGAAGCGGACGTTCTCCAGCACCGCGACGTCGCCGTCGCCGAGTTCAGCGGCAACGCGCTGCGCCTCGGGTCCGACGGTGTCTGACGCGAACTGGACCGGAGCGCCGAGCAGCTCCGCGAGGCGCTCCGCCACCGGGGCCAGGGAGTACTTCGGGTTGGGCTCGCCGTCCGGGCGACCCAGGTGCGCGGCCACGAGGACGCGCGCACCGGAGTCGGCCAGCAGCTTGATCGTCGGGACGCTGGCGCGCACCCGGCCGTCGTCGGTGATCGCGTCACCGTCCAGCGGCACGTTGAGGTCGCTGCGGACGAGGACGCGCTTGCCGCGCAGGTCGCCGAGGTCTGAGACCGTCTTCACAGTCAGAGCGTGGCGCCGACGTGGACCACGAGGTCCGCGAGGCGGTTGGAGTAGCCCCACTCGTTGTCGTACCAGCCGACGACCTTGACCTGGTCACCGATGACCTTGGTCAGGCCCGAGTCGAAGATGCACGACGCGGGGTCCGTCACGATGTCAGCCGACACGATCGGGTCCTCGGTGTAGACCAGGAAGCCCTTCATGGCGCCCTCAGAGGCCTCCTTGACGATCTGGTTGACCTCCTCGACCGTGGTCTCGCGGGAGGCTGTGAACGTCAGGTCGGTCGCCGAGCCCGTGGGCACGGGTACGCGCAGCGCGTAGCCGTCGAGCTTGCCCTTGAGCTCGGGGAGCACGAGGCTCACGGCCTTGGCGGCGCCGGTCGACGTCGGGATGATGCTCAGGATGGCGGCGCGGGCGCGACGCAGGTCCGAGTGCGGGGCGTCCTGCAGGTTCTGGTCCTGCGTGTACGCGTGGATCGTGGTCATCAGGCCCTTGACGATGCCGAACTCGTCGTGGATCGCCTTGGCCATCGGCCCGAGGCAGTTGGTGGTGCAGGAGGCGTTCGAGATGACGTCGTGCGCGGCCGGGTCGTAGTCCTCGTGGTTGACGCCCATGACGATCGTGACGTCCTCGTTGGAGGCCGGCGCGGAGATGATGACCTTCTTGGCGCCACCCGCCAGGTGCGCCTTGGCCTTG
>JAOPXL010000055.1 GCA_025965175.1 Aeromicrobium sp. | reverse complement strand
GGATCTCGGTGCCTGCCTTGCGGGTCACGGTCCAGTCACCGTCCGCCGTGGCCGCGATGACCGTACGCTCGGGGTCCGCGTCGCGCAGGGCGCGCGCCTCGGCCTCGCCGGAGACCGTGAACGACAGGTCCTTGTCGAGGTAGACCGACGTCAGCAGCGGGGCCGAGTTGTCGACCATGTTGCCCTCGTCGACGTAGCGGCGGATGCCGCACGCCTCGCGGACGGCGTCCTCGTAGCGGTCAGTGAGATCGGCCTCGTCGACCTTCTCCTGCGTCGCGGTGTCGTACCAGCCGCCGCCCTGCTCGTCCCAGCTGACCAGGCCGGTCGACCAGGCGAGCTCGAGCACGCCGGCCGCCGACAGCTCGTCGTGGACCTCGACCTCGAAGCGCGTGCGGGCTGAGCCGTACGGCCCGAGCTCACCCGCGCCGACGATGACGACGAGGTCCTCCGGACGGGCGTCGATCGACGCCCAGTCGAGCGTGTCGACCCGGTCGAGCTGCGCCGGCGAGGGGGCGAGCGCCGAGATCGTGGCACGCGTGTCCTCGGCCGGGGCCGTGGGCCGCTCGACGCCCTCGGCGAGGGCCTTCATGTCGAGCGTCGTGCCACCGAGGCCGCCGGTCAGGTCGACCGTCAGCGGGGCGGTGCGAGCCGCGGCGCGGGCGTCGGGCTGGCACGTCTCGAGCAGGGCCTCGGCCATGCCCTCAGGCGTCCAGGTCCGCACGCCGGCGGCCTCGACGGCCTCGACGAGCGGGTCGTTGGCTCCCATCAGCCCGGTGCCTCGCACCCAGCCGATGATCGCGTGGCTGAGCGTCACGCGCTCGCCCCACGTACGCTCCGCGGACCAGCGGGCCACGAGGGCGTCGAGAGCCGCCTTGGCCTCGCCGTAGCCCCCGTCGCCGCCGAACATGCCGCGGTTGGGCGAGCCCGGGAGCACGACGTGCAGCTGGGCCGCGATGTCGTGGTCCTGGCCGCGCACCGACAGGGCACCGATGAGGCGCTCGACCGACCACAGCAGGATCCGCATGTCGACCTCGGTGCGGCTGCCGGCGTCCGTGAGGTCACCCGCGACCCGTCCGGCCGCGAAGGGGAACAGCAGCGTCGGCGTCATCGCCGGCTTGAGCACCGTCGTGGCACCTGCCCGGGTCTGCGTCTGCTCGCTGTTGATCCACGCGACCAACGCGTCGACGTCACTGAACGATGCCATGTTGGCCGGGACGACCCACAGGGCCGCGCCGTGCACGGCGTGCGTGCGGTAGAGGTCCTTGAAGAAGGCCAGCTTCCGCGGGTCGAGCCCCGAGGTCGTGGCGATCACGGTGGCCCCGCCGGCCAGGAGCTGGGCGGTGATGCCGGCCGCGATGGAGCCCTTGCTGGCTCCGGTCACGACCGCGATCTCGTTGGCCCAGCGGCCGGTCGTCGTGGACGTGGCGTCGCCGGCGATCCGGCGGAAGCGGTCGGCCAGCTCGGCGTCCTCGACGTGCTCGGACCACCACGTGGCCTGCGCGGCCACGACGGACCCGGCACCCACGAAGCTGGCGTCGACAGTCTCGCCGACCGCGAGTCGGGCGAGGTCCTCACGCGCACTGGCCCAGCGGTCGTCCAGCTGGACGGCCTTCAGGGGGTCGAACGCCGGAGCGGTGAGCTTGGCCCAGTCGCTGCCGAGCTCGGCCTCGACCCGGGCGAGGACGAGCGCGTCGGCCTCGTCGGGCTCGGCGACGACGGGTACGTCCGACAGACCCAGCTGGTCGAGCACGAGACGCGCCGACGAGGCCAGGACACCATCGGGTCCGGTGATCTGGTCGGTGAACTCCGCGAGGGCGGCCGCGTCGATTGTGGCCTCTCCCCCGCCGGAGGACGGCAGGTCCACGCTGACACCGTGGCGGGCGGCCACGGCCTGGACGCTCGCGTCCACCGCGGCGTCGACGTCGGCGCCGCTCGCGATCGAGGTCAGCGGACCGAAGTCGCCGCCCCGCACGCTGGCGCCGTCACGGCTCGCCATGGCGAGCTCGGCGAGCACGTGGCTCACCCAGCCCGGACCCAGCTGCCAGACGTCGGTGACGCGCTCGGCGACCGCCGCCTGGCGCTTGCCGGTGGGACCGAGCACCTTCTTGAGGTGATCGCCCAGCGCCTCGGACAGGACCGGGCCGAACGGTTTGTAGCCGCGGGCCAGTCCCCTGACCTGCGTCGACAGCGACGGGAGGTCGGCGTCGGCGGCACCGTCGATGGCGCCCAGGGCGAGCTCGCCACCGAGATCGACGAGCAGCTGGTTGCGGCGCGACGAGGCACCGTCGCACAGGGACTCGATCGAGTCGGCGTTGCCGATCTGGTCGATCCGCATCTTGGTCCACCAGGCGATCAGCACCGTCGTGGCGTCGGCAGCGTCAAAAGTCAGGTCCGCCGGGCGGGGGCCACCGGACGAGGCGGCCGGTGCCGCGACCGGGGCGGGGGCGGCTGCCGTGTCGGTGGGGGCGGACTCCGCGGGAGCGGTCTCCTCCTCCTCGACACGCTGCTCCTCGTCGGTTGCGAAGACCGCGGCACTGTCACGCTCGAAGTTGAGCACCTCGACCACGGGTCCGAACCGGCCCGGCAGCTTGAGGGTCGACGACGCGAGGTTCGCGACGGTCGGCGCCTGGCCGACACCGATCTCGATGAAACGCTCGACACCGAGCCCCCCGTCCTGGATCGGGGTGAAGAACAGGTCCTGCGTCTCGATCCAGCGCACGGGGCTGGCGAACTGCCAGGCCAGCAGTTCGATCAGGACGACCCGGCACAGCTCGCCGGGACGCGCGGCCCAGGAGGCGAAGTCAGCCAGGACCGCGTCGAGCGGCTCGGACGGGACGAGGTCGGCGATCTCCTGCAGGAACGCCCGGTCCAGCGAGAACGGCCGCGGCACGAGGTTCGGGACGTACCGCCCGGCCAGGATCGCCGGGTCGATCGTCGCAGGCAGCAACTCCTGCAGGCGCTCGCGGAAGTCCGGGACACCGCCGTGCAGGACCGTGGAGTGGAACGGGACATCGATGCCGGGCACCAGGATGAAGGCGGCCTTGCCACCGAACTCCTCGCGACGGCGGGCGACCTCATCCTCCAGGATCTCGAGGCCCTTGACGGTGCCGGCGACTGCGTACTGCGAGTCCTTGAGGTTGTAGTTGACGATCTGCAGGAACTCGCCGGTGCGCTCGGCCACGCCGTCGACGAACGCCCGCACGTCGTGGTCGTGCAGCCCGATCTGCGAGGGGCGGATCGCGGCGAGGCGGTAGTTGCTGCGCCCCGCAGCGTCGCGCGGGACGAGCGCGTGCATGACGGAGCCGCGCTGGAAGACGACCTCGACGACGGCCTCGAGCGGGATGACCCCGGAGACCGCGGCGAGCGCGTTGTACTCACCGACCGAGTGGCCGGCGAGGATCGAGCCCTCGACGAACGCCCCGGACTCGCGCAGCTCGGCCATCTGGGCGGCGCCCAGCACCGCCATCGCGACCTGCGTGAACTGGGTCAGGAACAGGACGCCGTCGGGGTGCTTGTGCGTCACCCCGTGCGTCACGAGCGTCGTGGGGTTGTCCCGGACGACGGTCAGGATCGAGAAGCCCAGCGCCGCGCGGGTGTGCGCGTCGGCGCGGTCCCAGATCTCGCGGGCGGCCTTGGAGCGCTGGTACGCCGCCATGCCCATGCCGGCGTGCTGGATGCCCTGGCCCGGGAAGGCGTACGCCGTGCGGGGCGCCTCGAGCCGGGCGGTGGCCGACATGACAACCTCACCGCCGGCACGCACCGTCACGTCGACGACCTCGGCGCCCCGGTCGAGGCCGACCCGGTCGACCGTGATCGACACCGTGGCGCCGGGAGTCAGCGGCGCCAGGAAGCGCGTTGTCCAGCCGGTGATGCGGCGTGACGAGACGAGCTGCTGGGCCGCGGCCGAGATCCACATGCCGTGGACGATCGGATCGCCCAGGCCCGCGAGACGGGCGGCGGCGAGGTTGGTGTGGATCGGGTTGTGGTCGCCGGTGACGGCGGCGAACGCCCGCAGGTCCGACGGCGCGGTCAGCGTGGCCGAGCCACGGGACTTGCGCGGCGTGTCGACGACGTCGTCGCCGAGCGCACCACCGGCACGGGCGGGGTCCGACAGCGAGCCGGCGCCGGTACGTCCGCGGATCGCGAAGCGCTCACGGAGCGTCGCGACGTCGCCCTCGGGCGAGGAGATCGTGACGTCGACCGCGACGACGCGACCGAAGTCGGTGTCCTCGACCGAGGCGACGGTCGAGGCGATGACGAGCTGTGAGGGGGCCACCGGCAGGGTGCCGGTGAGCCGGATCGCGTGGTCGAGGTGGACCAGGTCGAGCATGCCCTCGATCACGGGCGTGCCGTCGGCAGTCGTGACGTCGGCCAGCACGGCGAAGACCGACGGCCAGGCCAGTCCGACGAGGACGTCGGGAACGGGGTGATCGGGCACGTCCGCGCCGGTGACACCGGCGTGGTCTGCGATCAGGTCGGGGTCCCAGTCGACGGCCACGCTGGCGCGGCCCGCCTCGACGCCCGGGACGGTGCCACCGGCGGCGCCGGCGACGAGCGAGCCCATCGCGGCGACGGCGGTCTCGGTCGTCACGACGGGGGCCCCACCGACCAGGACCGCGTCGTCGACGGAGATCGTCAGGCTCAGGGGGCGCGCCATCGGAACCGTGAGCTCGGCCTTGCGGCCCTCGACCTCGACCAGCGAGGCGCCGGTCTCGGGGTGCTCGGCGCGCTGCGGGTCGACGATGACCCACTCGGCACCGAGCCGGTGCACGGGATTGCGGACCGTACGGCCGGCCCACACGAGGTCGGGCGCGGCCAGCACGAGCGACAGCACGTCGCCAGCCTCGTCGACGCGGCGGCGACCCGTGACGCGCTGCGGCGCACGGCCCGCGGCGAGCAGACCGTCGATCGTGGCGTCCTCGAAGCGGCGGAGCAGCTCGGCGACCGGCTCGTCGACCCGGTCGATGCCGGCGACGGAGACCGTGCCGGGGATGATGCAGACCTCGTCGGCGCCGTAGCGGGGGTCGTGGGCCTGCCACAGTGAGTCCGAGCGCCACCAGCGGCGGACGTCCTGGTCGAGCACGGGCACGAAGTTGACCGGCTTGCCGGGTGTGCGGCACTGGTCGACGAAGAACAGCACGTCGGCTGGGTGGAGGATGACGCTCTCGGCGGCCGGGTACGTCTCGAGGAGCCGAGCGAGCGCCGCGGCCCCGTCGTCGACGGCCGAGGAGTCGGCGAAGAGCGTCGGGATCTCACCGCGGTCGGCGTCGTTGAGCCGCGCCTCGGCCCGCTGCAGCATCGCGAAGAAGCGGTCGCGCTGCGTGTCGGCAAGCCACTCCGGCGTGGCGGACAGCCCGAGGTAGCGGCGGAGCCACTGGGCGTACGTCATGGTGTCGACGTCGCCGAAGTAGGGCTTGGCGGTGCGGTCGAGGGCCTCGACGATCTCGTCGCGGCGGGCCGCGACGGCCTTTGCGTCACCCGCGACCTCGTCGAGCAGGCGGCCCGTGCGGGACGCAGTGTTGTCGATCTCGTGGATGTCCGCACCGAGCTGGCTGCGACCGGAGGCCATGCCGCCCTTGGCGGTGCCCGCGCCGACCCAGGTGCCGGTGCCGCGGGTCTCGACCAGCAGCTGCTTGACCGCCGGCGAGGTCGTCGCCTCGAGCGTCGCCATCGCGGCGGTGCCGACGAGGATGCCGTCGAGCGGCATGCGGGGGAAGCCGTGACGGGTCGACCAGTCGCCGGTCAGGTACGCCGCGGCGACCTCCGGGGTGCCGATGCCGCCGCCGACGCACACCACGACGTTGTCGAGCGCCCGCAGCTCGCCGTACGTCGCGAGCAGCAGGTCGTCGAGCTCCTCCCAGGAGTGGTGGCCGCCGGCCTTGCCGCCCTCGATCTGCACGTGGACGGGGGTCGGGGCGACGGCCTTGGCGATCGCGACGACCTCGCGGATCTGCTTGACGGTGCCGGGCTTGAACGCGACGTGGCTGATCGACGCCTCGCGCAGCTCCTCGACGAGCGCGACGGCGTCGTCGAGCTCGGGGATGCCGGCCGTCACGATGACGCCGTCGATCGGGGCACCGGCCGCCCGGGCGCGCTGCACGAGCCGCTTCTGGCCCAGCTGCAGCTTCCACAGGTAGGGATCGAGGAACAGCGAGTTGAACTGGTAGGTCGCCCCGGGGGTCAGGAGCTCGCCCAGCCGGTCGACGTTGTCGGCGAAGATCTCCTCGGTGACCTGTCCACCGCCGGCGAGCTCGGCCCAGAAGCCGGCGTTGGCCGCCGCCGCCACGATCGCGGGGTCGACCGTCGTGGGCGTCATGCCGGCCAGCAGGATCGGGGACTTGCCGGTCAGCCGGGTGAACCGGGTCTCGGCGTGCAGCGTGCCGTCGGGCAGCGTCACGACGGTGGGCTCGTACGCGCTCCACGGCGTCGTCAGGCGGGGCGCGGCGCCCGCGGCGGTCAGCTCGCGGTGGCCGCGACGCGTCGTCGTGGCGATGACGGCGGCACCGCGGGCGCGCAGCTCGCGGGCGGACAGCCGGGCGGCGAGGTCGCCGGGGCCGAGGTCGAGGATCCAGTGGGCGCCGGAGTCCATCGCGTGCTCGAGCGCCCCGACCCAGTCGACGGGGTCGACGATCGAGCGCATCGTGAGGGTACGCGCGCGGGCCGCGTCCAGACCGCACGCCGCGGCCCACTTCGCGACGAGGTCGGCCGCCTCGGCGAGATCGGGGTGGTGGAAGGCCAGCTGGGCCGGCAGCGGCTCCAGCACGGGGGCGAACGGGGATCCACCGGTCGTCTTGCGGTCACGCTCGGACTTCTCGGCGGCAGCGATCTCCTCGAAGCGGGACTCGACGACGCGCAGGCTCTCGGCCGGGCCCGACAGCACGACGCTGCGGCGGCCGTTGCGCAGGCGGGACACGACGCGCAGCGAGGCCGGCAGCTCGGCAAGGATCTCGTCGATCAGGCTGGGCTGGACGTTGGAGACGCTCAGCATCGTCTGCCCCAGCAGGCCGCGGCGACGACCCACGAGCTGGGCGGCGGCGCCTATGAGCCGGGCCACCGCGAGCAGCTCGGCGTCGGGGACGCCGGCGAGCGACTGCGTCGCGAGGTGGCCCTGCGAGTGGCCGATCACGGCGGACGGGGCGACAACCTGCGGGTCGAGCCCCTGCCTGCGCAGCGCACGGAGGCCCGCGAGCTGGGTCAGGAGGATGCCGGGCACCGACGCTCCGGGTGTATCCAGCACCTCGGAGGTCGGCAGCACGGGGGCGTCGTCGTCCTCGGCCGACTCGGCCGAGGCAAGGACGTCAGCCCAGGCAAGTGGCGTGAAGGTCACGCCGACCCGGGCCAGCTCGGAGGCGACCGGAGCGAGCAGCTCGGCGGCCTGGGTCACGAGGGACTCGAGCTCGGACTCCAGTGCGAAGTCGCGAACCAGTCCCGCGAGGGGGGCGAGCCACGGCGCGCCCTGGCCACCGAAGCAGACGGCGTACGGCGTCCCGGCGAGGAGGCGGTCCACGAGGGCCGCGCGGCGCTCGGTCGTCGGGCTCTGGGCAAGCAGGGTGTCGATCGTCGTCACGTGGGTTCCCTCGGGGTCTCGACCGTCGCTGGATCAACGGCTTTGACCCATCCTCCCAAAACATGAGGCTTTCCTCAAGTTTAATCCGAGGGTTTCCTCATGTTTCAGTGAGAAATGGATCACCCCCCATGGCCCCCGGACCGCTGGCAGTGACGTTTGGGCCCCTAAACCGGCGGTTCAGGGGCCCAAACGTCACGCTCAGCGGTTGGTGAGGCTCAGACGCCGCCGGTCAACAGCAGGCCGCCGTCGACCGAGATGGTCTGGCCCGTGACCCAGCCGGCGTCCTCGGACAGCAGGAACGCCACGACGGAGCCGATGTCGTCGGGCTCGCCGAGCCGTTTGAGCGGGTACGGCGCGGCGACCTCCTCCTCGCGCCCTTCGTACAACGCTGTCGCGAACTTGGTCTTGACGACCGCGGGCGCGACGGCGTTGACCCGGATGCCGGGGCCGAGCTCGACCGCGAGCTCCTCGGTCACGTGGATCAGCGCGGCCTTCGACGCACCGTACGTGCCGATGCCCGGCGCAGGCAGCCGCCCGGCGACCGAGGCGATGCTGACGATCGCGCCGCCGTGGTCGGCCATCCATGCCTGGTAGACCTTCTGGACCCACGCGATCGCGGCGACCACGTTGACCTGGAAGATCTTGTTGGCGGCGTCCAGGTCGACGTCGATCATCCGGCCGTAGACCGGGTTGATGCCGGTGTTGTTGACCAGGAAGTCGACCGAGCCGAACGCGTCGAGGGTCGCCGCCACGACCTCGTCCTGGTGCGCAGCGTCATCCGCCGCACCAGCGACGAAGATCGCGCGCTCGGGGCCGCCGAGCGCCTCGACCGCCTCTGCGAGCGGCTCGGGCTTGCGGGCCGTGATGCAGACCCGCCCGCCATCGGCGACGATGCGCTGGGCGATCGCCAGGCCGATGCCCCGGCTCGCGCCGGTGACGATCGCGACCTTGCCGTCGAACCTCCCGCTCATCAGGAGAGGCGCTCGAGAACCATGGCCATGCCCTGTCCGCCGCCGACACACATCGTCTCGACGCCGAACTGCTTGTCGTGGTGCTGCAGCGAGTTGATCAGCGTGCTGGTGATGCGGGCGCCGGTCATGCCGAACGGGTGGCCGACCGCGATCGCGCCGCCGTTGACGTTGAGCTTGTCGATGTCCACACCCAGCGCCTGCGCCGAGCCGAGCGCCTGGACCGCGAACGCCTCGTTGATCTCCCACAGGTCGATGTCATCGACGCCGAGCTTGGCGTGGCCGAGGGCCTGCTTGACGGCCTCGATCGGGCCGAGACCCATGATCTCGGGTGACAGGCCGGTGACGCCGGTCGACACGATGCGCGCCAGCGGGGTCAGGCCGAGCTGCTTGGCCTTGGTGTCGCTCATGATGACGAGCGCCGCGGCGCCGTCGTTGAGCGCGCAGCAGTTGCCCGCCGTGATCGTGCCGTCGGGACGGAACACCGGCTTGAGCTGGGACACCGCCTCGTACGTCACTCCGGCGCGCGGACCGTCGTCCGTGCTGACGACGGTGCCGTCGGGCAGCGTCACGGGGGTGATGTCCTTGGCCCAGAAGCCGTTCGCGATGGCCTTCTCGGCGAGGTTCTGGCTGCGCACGCCGAACTCGTCCTGCTCCTGGCGGCTCATGCCAATGAGCTGCTGCACGTTCTCGGCGGTCTGGCCCATCGCGATGTACGCATCGGGGAGCGAACCGTCCTGGCGCGGGTCGTGCCACGCCTCGGCGCCGCCCTGCGCACGCTGGTCGGTGCGCTGGATCGCCTCGTCGAAGACGGGGTTGAACGCCGTGGCGATGTCGGCCATGCCCGCGGCGAACCGGCTGACGGTCTCGACGCCGGCGGAGAGGAACACGTCACCCTCGCCGGCCTTGATCGCATGGAACGCCATGCGGGTCGTCTGCAGGCTCGAGGAGCAGTAGCGGTTGACCGTCACGCCGGGCACATGGTCCAGGCCTGCGAGCACCGAGACGATGCGGGCGAGGTTGTTGCCCGACTCCCCGGCCGGCTGGCCGACGCCGAGGTGCAGGTCGACGATGTCCTTGCGGTCCAGCGCGGGGATCTTGGCGAGTGCCGCCTCGACCATTTGGACGGTGAGGTCGTCAGGACGCATGTCCTTGAGCGATCCCTTGACCGCACGCCCGATCGGCGAGCGGGCGGTTGAGACGATGACTGCTTCGGGCATTTCGTTGCCTTTCCAGGGGTGGTGGAGCGGTGTCAGAGGCCGAGGTCGCGGCCGATGAGCTCTTTCATGATCTCGTTGGAGCCGGCCCAGATCTTGCTGACCCGGGCATCTCGCCAGGCGCGGGCGACGCGGTACTCGTTCATGTAGCCGTAGCCGCCGTACAGCTGGACACAGTGGTCGAGGACGTCGTTCTGCACCTCGGAGGACCACCACTTGGCCTTGGCCGCATCGGTCGCCGAGAGCTCGCCGCGGGTGTGGGCCAGGACGGCCTGGTCGACGTACGACTCGGCCACCTCGATCTTGGTCACGAGTTCGGCGATGAGGAACTTGTTGTGCTGCAGGCTGCCGATGGGCTGCTTGAACGCCTGCCGGTCCTTGGCGTACTGGACCGTCTCGAGCAGGATCTGCTTGGCGTGCGCGATGTTGGCGACCGAGCAGGTCAGGCGCTCCTGCGGCAGCCGTTCCATCATGAAGATGAAGCCGCGGTCGACCTCACCGATCACGCGGTCGTCGCCGACCCGGATGTCCTCGAAGAACAGCTCGGCGGTGTCCGCCTCCTCGTTGCCGACCTTGTCGAGCTTGCGCCCACGGCTGAAGCCCGGGTCGGTCGCCTCGATGCCGAACAAGGTGATGCCCTTGGCGCCCTTGTCCGGCGAGGTACGGACCGCGGTCAGGACCAGGTCGGCCGAGAAGCCGTTGGTGATGAACGTCTTGGAGCCGTTGATGACCCACTCGTCGCCGTCACGGACCGCCGTGGTCTTGAGCGCCGCGAGGTCCGAGCCGCCGCCGGGCTCGGTCATCCCGATCGCGGTGAGGATCTCACCGGTCGCGCAGCCGGGCAGCCAGCGCCGCTTCTGCTCGTCGGTGCCGAGGTCGACGATGTACGGCACCGCGATGTCGGTGTGGATCGCGACGCACGAGGGAAGAGCCGCGTTGAGCTTGGCCAGCTCCTCCGCGAAGACGGCGTTGAAGCGGAAGTCCCCAGCCTCGGACCCGCCGAGCTCCTCGGGGATCTCCAGGCCGAGGAAGCCCTCGGCACCGGCGGCGAGCCAGAAGTCGCGCGGCAGCGCCTTGTCCGAGATGTACGTCTCGAGCTCGCCCTCGACGTGCTTGGCGAGGAACGCGGAGCAGGAGGCGCGGAACGCCTCGTGGTCCTCGTCGAAGATCATCCGCTTCATGGGTGCCACCTGTGCTGGAAGAGCCGGAAAAGATTCGGGACGCGCTCACTAAGCGCTTGCTTAGCATGCAAGGCCTCCGTCATGCTGTCAACCGAGAAGAGGTGCGGCATGACGACGATCACGGCACGCGAGCGGCTCATCAACGCGGCCGTCGAGGCGTTCGCCGAGAGGGGCTTCAACGGCACGACGACGCGCGACATCGCAGCCCGGGCCGGCATGAGCCCCGCAGCGGTCTACGTCCACCACGACTCCAAGGAGAGCCTGCTGTTCACGGTGAGCCTCGAGGGTCACCGGTCGGCGCTCGACGTCATCCAGCGCGCGGCGGCCTCCGAGACCGATCCGGTCGAGCGGCTGCGGACGATGATCTATCAGTTCAGCCTGTGGCACGCCGACCACAGCCGGGTCGGCCGGATCGTGCAGTACGAGTACCACGCGCTGACGCCGGAGCACCGCGCCGAGGTCGCGACACTGCGCAGGAGCATCGAGCGCACGATGCAGGACGCCCTGGCCGACGGTGTCGACAAGGGCGTCCTGGATGTCGATGACGTACCGGGGACCGCGTTCTCGCTGCTGTCCCTGGGCGTCGATCTGGTGCGGTGGTTCGAGCCGGGCGGATCACGCTCCGGCCACGAGCTCGCCACGCTGCACGCCGAGCTGGCCATTCGCATGGCCAGCCGGCGCTAGCTGCCTCAGGCCTGGAGGACGGCCTCGGCAACGATGTTGATCGTGATCTTGTCGCCGATCATGAGCTTGTCAGCACCCTCGACCGGGATGTTGAAGTCGATGCCGAACTCCTTGCGGCTGATCTGCGTCGTGGCCTCGAGGCCGACACGCGTGCCGCCCCACGGGTCGCCGCCCTCGCCGAGGAACTCGGTGGCGAGCTCGACCGGCTTGGTGATGCCCTTGATCGTCAGGTCGCCGGTGACGACGAAGTCCGAGTCGTCCTTCTGCAGGATGCCGGTCGAGACGAACGTCATCTTCGGGTTCTCCTCGGCGTTGAAGAAGTCGCCCGAGCGGAGGTGGGCGTCGCGATCGGCGGTGCCGGTGTTGACCGAGGCCAGGTCGATCGACACATTGACGGTCGACGCCGTGATGTCCTCGGCGCTGACGATGGTGCCCTCGAACGTCTCGAACTTGCCGCGGACCTTGCTGACGAGGTGACGGACGGTGAAGCCGATCTCGGTGTGGCTGGGATCCAGGACCCAGGTACCGGTGCTGACTGCGGTGCTCGTGCTCATGTGCTCTCCTCGGGAAGTTTGTAGTTGACGGTTCAACTAGATAGACTGTAGCACGATGTTGAAGATTCAACAATCACTCCCACACAGTAGGATGGATCACCATGGAGACCATGATCGACACCCCGTGGCTCAGCACCGATCAGCAGCGCGTCTGGCGCGCGTTCCTCGGTGGCACGACGGTGCTCATGGACCGTCTCGACCGGGATCTGCGCACGGCGCACGGCCTGTCGATGCCCGAGTACGAGATCCTCGTCCGACTGTCCGAGTCGCCCGACCGCTCGATCCGCATGGCCGAGCTCGCCGATGCCGTGTCCCACTCCCGCAGCCGCGTCACCCACACGATCGCGCGGCTCGAGCGCGAGGGCATCGTGCAGCGGGGCCAGTGCTCGGACGACGGACGCGGCGTGTCGGCAGTGCTGACCGATCACGGGTTCAGCGTCCTGGAGCAGGCCGCCCACACCCACGTCCGCGGCGTGCACGACTACCTGATCGAGGCCGCCGGCGCCGAGGACCTCGAGGCAGTGGGCCGCGTCATGCAAAAGGTCGTCGAGCAGCTCCAAGGCAAGACCTTCTGACCCCAGCCCAGATTTGCGGACTTCTGCACCAGAACGAGTCCCGAAAACGGTGTGAAACTCCGCTTTTCTGCGTCCACGTCCGGGTCCACAGGCTTCAGGTCGGGTCGAGTTCGTCCACAGGTCGACGCTCGCGCTGCTCTTGACTGCGTCGGGACCGGCAACCTCGGTCCATGTACGCCATCCCGACGCACCTCCGCGGCCACGCCTTCACGATCGCTGACGCCGAGGCGGCCGGCCTCCCCCGCCGATCACTCCAGAGCTCGCGGTTCGCGATGATCCGATCCGGCGTCTACCGCACAGCTGACACCGCGCCCACGTTCCGGCTCCAGGTCGAGGCAGCGCGGCTCGTCCTGCCGGAAGGCTCCGTCGCCAGCCACACCACTGCGCTCCGCCTCCGTGGCCTGGACCTGGGCCCGGCGCTGCCCTTGCACTTCTCGATCAGCACGTGGGCCGAGATCGAGCGAGCGGGGATCGTCCTTCACCGCCGACAGGCACGGCTCAACTCGGTCGAGGTGGACGGCTTTCCCTGCCTTGGTCCCCGAAGGACATTCGTCGACGCTGCCACGGTCCTCTCGGAGAGGGATCTGATGGCTGCCGGTGACTGGCTCGTCGGCACGGGCGCGGTCGACCTGCTCGACCTACGGGCGTACGTCATCACCTCGCACCTCGACGGCGTCCGCAAGGCCCGGCGGGTGGCGCCGCTCGTCCGCGAGCGCGTCGCCTCCGTCCGGGAATCCTACGTCCGGTGGGAGCTCCACCGTGCCGGGCTGCCCGAGCCCGAGGTCAACGTCGACATCACGGATGACCTCGGGACGTGGCTCGCGCGGGGTGACTTGGTCTTCCGGCGATGCAAGGTGCTGGTCGAGTACGACGGATGGCAGCATGAGCGCGACGCCAAGCAGCGCCAGTGGGACCACCTCCGGCGAGAACAGCTCGAGGCGGCCGGCTGGCGGGTCATCGTGGTCACCGCCGAGGACATGGTGCGGCCGAAGACCATAGTGGCGCGCGTACGTCAGGCGCTCCAGCAGGCAGCCTGACCCAGATTCGCGGATATCTGCACCGAATCAGTCCACCGAAACGGTGTATAAGTCCGCAAATCTGGGCTGGTTGGTCAGTCGCGGGTCAGCTTGCGGTACGTCACGCTGTGCGGGCGGGCCGCTTCCTCGCCAAGACGCTCGACCTTGTTGATCTCGTAGTCAGCGAAGTTGCCCTCGAACCAGAACCAGTTGGCCGGGTTGTCGGCGTTGCCCTCCCACGCCAGGATGTGCGTCGCGACGCGGTCGAGGAACCACCGGTCGTGCGAGACCACGACGGCGCAGCCGGGGAAGTCCAGTAGCGCGTCCTCGAGGGACTGCAGGGTCTCGACGTCCAGGTCGTTGGTGGGCTCATCGAGCAGCAGCAGGTTGCCACCCATCTTGAGCGTCAGCGCGAGGTTGAGACGGTTACGCTCACCGCCTGACAGGACCTTGACCTGCTTCTGCTGGTCCGGGCCCTTGAAGCCGAACGACGCGACGTACGCGCGACTCGGGACCTCGAAGTTGGCGACCTTGATGAAGTCGAGCTCGCCGGAGACCAGCTGCCAGATGTTGAGCTTGTCGTCGATCCCGCCGCGACCCTGGTCGACGTACGAGATCTTGACCGTCTGGCCGACGTCGAGGGAGCCGCTGTCCGGGGTCTCCTCCCCCACGATCATGCGGAACAGCGTCGACTTGCCGACACCGTTGGGGCCGACGACGCCGACGATGCCGGCGCGCGGGAGGTCGAACGTGAGGCCGTCGAACAGCTCCCGGTCGCCGAAGCTCTTGTGCAGGTCCTTGGCGTTGAGGACGACATCGCCGAGTCGCGGGCCGGCCGGGATGTTGATCTCCTCGAAGTCCAGCTTGCGGGCACGCTCAGCCTCGGCGGCCATCTCCTCGTAGCGCCCCAGGCGGGCCTGGTTCTTGACCTGGCGGGCCTTGGCGTTGGACCGCACCCACTCCAGCTCCTTGGCCAGGATCTTGGCGCGCTTGGCGTCCTTCTTGCCCTCGACCACGAGCCGCTGCTGCTTGGTCTCGAGGTATGTCGAGTAGTTGCCCTCGTACGGGTGGGTCTTGCCGCGGTCGAGCTCGAGGATCCACTCGGCCACGTTGTCAAGGAAGTAGCGGTCGTGGGTGATCGCCAGGACGGCGCCGGGATAGCTCGCGAGGTGCTGCTCGAGCCACAGCACGCTCTCGGCGTCCAGGTGGTTGGTCGGCTCGTCGAGGAGCAGCAGGTCCGGCTGCTCGAGCAGGAGCTTGCAGAGGGCAACGCGGCGGCGCTCGCCACCGGAGAGGTGGTCGACCAGCTCGTCGGGCGGCGGGCAGCGGAGCGCGTCCATGGCCTGCGCCAGGCGCGAGTCCAGATCCCACGCGTTGGCGTGGTCGAGATCGGTCTGCAGGTCACCCATCTCGGGCAGGAGCGTGTCATAGTCGGCGTCGGGATCGGCGAGCTCCTCGCTGATCTTGTTGAACCGGTCGATCTTGCCCTTGATCTCCGCGACGGCCTCCTCGACGTTCTCGAGCACGGTCTTGCCCTCGGTCAGAGGCGGCTCCTGCAGCAGGATGCCGACCGTGGCTTCGGGGTCCTTGATCGCGTCGCCGTTGTTGGGCTGCACCATCCCGGCCATGATCTTGAACAGCGTCGACTTGCCGGTGCCGTTGGGGCCGACCACGCCGATCTTGGCGCCGTGCAGGAACGAGAGCGTGACGTCGTCGAGGACGAGCTTCTCGCCCAGCTTCATGCGGACGTTGCGGAGGGTGAAGACGTATTCGGCCATGCGGCCAAGACTAACGAGAGCACCGCGGCCGGCCCACGGCGGTCAGGCGGCGGAGGTCTGGTCCTCGAGCTCGGCGAGCGCCTCGGCCGTCCCGTCGGATCCCGGCGCCGCCGCAGCCTGGCGATCGACCTTGCGGAAGCGTGTCACGCCCCGGCCCAGGTCGTGGGCAATCAGCGTCGCCTCGACGACCGTGCTCTCGCGCGCCTCGCCCTCCTTCGTCGTCCACGTCTCGGTGCGCAACCGGCCGATCACGACGACCGGGTCGCCCACCTCCAGCGAGTCGGCGGCGTTCTGGGCCAGCTGGCGGAAGGCCTTGATCGAGAGCCACGTCGTGGGCAGCTCACGCCACGAGCGGCTCGCCTGGTCCCAGTGGCTGGGGGTCGACGCGACCCGGAACAGGACCCACGGGACGGCCGAGCCCTCCCGGATCGCGACCGGCGTGCCGACGTGGCCGTGAAAGGTCAGGACGTTGTCGTTGGACATGAGGCTCCTTGAGGTCGAGTGACCTCCAGCGTTCCCGCTCGTCCCGCCGGCGACCACCGCCCGGCACGGCCCTGTGGACACGCGTCGAGCCACCTATCCCCTGTGGAGACAGCTCAGTCGAGTGCGGCGAGGATGCCGGCGCGGTAGGTACGGTAGCAGTCCAGCTCGGCCTGGATCGGCGCGATGACCTTCTGGCTCGCGACGGTGTCGATGGCGTCGCGGAGCTCACGGTCCGCGCGCCCCGCCTTGCGGTTGCCCGAGACGCCAGCGGCCACGCGGGACCCCAACGCCAGGACGATGCCGAGCAGCACCGCGCCAACGACCACCGCGGCGGCGGTCGGGATGCCGGCGACGTCACCGAGATCGGGCAGGTCCACCGAGAACAGGCTCGTGATGCCCTGGGCGACGATCCACAGCAGACCACCGACGATGGCCACGACGGCCAGCAGCTGGACGGCCTGCACCACCGGCCACCACAGAGCAGGCTTCGCAACCTCCAGGCTCGTGGCCCGGATGGCCTGATCGAGCTCGTCGACGATGTCCTCGCCGGGCGGGCTCGGCGCATCGCGCACGGCGTCGCGCCACGGACGCTCCAGGCCGACGGCGGCCTTCTCCGCGAGCTCACGGATCGCGAGCTCGGCGTTGGCTCGTTGCACAGTGCCGACCGTGGGGGACGTGGTGCGCGCGAGGGCCGACGGCGAGAGCTCGTCTCCGAGCGCGAGGTCCTCCAGCGGGTCCTTGCGCAGTCGCGCGGCCCACCGGGTGAACGGCCAGCCGGTGCGCTGCGCCGCCTGCCGGCGGGTCGAGGCCGCGATGGCGTCGACGACCTGGGGCACGCCGGCACAGTCAACCAGGGCCTCGTCGAGGGCACGACGGTCCACGTCGGTGATGCCCGGGGCGTCGGCGGAGCCGCCGACCTGCACCATGACGTCGGCCGCGGCCGCGATGTCCGAGGCGAGGCGTCCCTTGGCCGACGACTTGGCCCGGATGCGTGCCGCCAGCTCACGCTTGAGCTCGTCGACGCCGTCGCCCCGGGTCGCCGAGACACCGATGACGGGTACGTCCGGGAGTCCTTCGTCAGCCAGGATCCGGCGTACGTCGGTCAGGGCGCGCTCACGCTGCTCGAACGGGATGCGGTCGATCTGGTTGAGGACGACCAGCGTGACGTCGCTGTAGGACGCCATCGGCCTGATGTAGCGGTCGTGGATCGCCGCGTCAGCGTACTTCTGCGGGTCGAGGACCCACACCAGGAGGTCGGCGTACTTGATCAGCCGGTCCATCTCGAGGTGATGCGACACCTCGGTCGAGTCGTGGTCGGGCAGGTCGAGCAGCACGAGGCCGTCGAGCTTGGTGTCCTCCGAGGAGTGGTCCAGCATGCTCATCCGGGAGACCTGGTGGCGCGGCGGGATGCCCATCCACTCCAGGAGGCCCTGCGCCCCGTCCGGGCCCCACGCGCAGGCCAGCGCCCACGAGGTGGTGGGGCGACGGACGCCGACCCCGGCGAGCTCGAGATCGGTCAACGAGTTGAACAGCGAGGACTTGCCCGAGCCGGTCGCGCCCGCGAGCGCGACGATCGTGTGCTCGCCGGACAGCGTGAGGCGCTCGGCCGCACGGCCGGTCAGCATCTCGGCCGGGGCGAGGATCTCGTCGTCGATGCGGCCCTTGCTGGCCGTCACCGCCGCGGTCAGTCCGTCGAGCCGGTGTGCGACGTCGTTGCGCTCACCGACGAACACAGCCTCGGTGGCGGTCACCGTATCGGTCATGTCGCTGTCTCTCCGTCCAGGAAGTCCGCGTGCCGAGCGTATTCGGCCCGTCGCGCGGACCCTCGCACCGTGGCCTGGTGGGCCTTGAGCGTGTCCACCGGGTCGAGCAGGTCGGAGAACCGCTGCTGCTCGCCATCGAGCAGCGCCGACACCCGCGAGCCGAGGTCGATGTGCACCCGCTCGACGAGACTCGCGACGACGTCGGCGCCGAAGATCGCGTCGAGGAGCTTGGTGCCGAGCGCCGCGGTGCCGCCGGCGGCCGGACCGTCGTTGCTGCGTGCGAGCGTCGAGACCATCAGGGCCACCGCGATGCCGTTGACACCGAAGGCGAGGAATCGGGCCGTCATGCGCTTGTCAGCGCCCTCGACCCGGACCAGCTCGAGCACGGCCTGGCGCCAGTCGTGGACTGTCCGCTCGGCCCGGACCCGGAAGTCACGCGAGGCCCGGTCGAGTCCGCGGTTGGCGCCGAGCAGCTGACGACCCGCCGGGATCGCGGCCCAGGCACGGGAGACCGTCTCGGCACTGGCCTCCGCATGCTCGACGAGCAGGAGGTGGACCCCCTCCTCGATCGCGTCGGCGACCTCGGTAGAGCGGTTGCGCTTGCCGGTCATGCCGTCGACGAAGCGGTCGCGGATCCGACTGACCTTCTCCTCGACCGACCTCAGCAGCTCGCCGGTGCCGACGAACTCCTGCCAGCTGGCGAGCACCTCACCGCGCAGGAGCGTGCCGTCGGAGGTCTGGGTCCCGAACGCGTCGAGGGCCGCACGATAGGCCGTGTCGACCTCGGCCTGCAGGGTCTCGGTGAGCTCGATCTGCGTGTCGAGGGCGTCCGCGACGTCGTGAGTGCGCAGGACGACGTGGCGCACCGCCCCGTCGAGCGTGCGGGTCACGACGAGCTCGCGGGCCTTGGGATCGGCGGCGAGCTCGTGCAGCCAGCCGACCATGGGTGCCACGGCCTCGCTGGGCAGCAGGCCGTCGACGTCGAGCTCGGACTCGGGGACCGTGAACAGAGGCGAGTCCGACAGGCCACGGGACGTCATCATCCGGGCCAGGTGGCCGCGGACCTCGATCAGCGCCTCGTCGCTCGTGCGGTCGAGCACGACGGCGACCGAGGTGCTGCGCTCCGACGCCTGGCGCAAGTAGTCCCACGGGACCTGGTCGGCATAGCGGGCGGCCGATGTCACGAACAGCCACAGGTCCGCCGCCGCGAGCAGCTGGGCGGCCAGCTCCCGGTTGCCGCGGTCGATCGAGTCCACGTCAGGGGCGTCGAGGATCGCCAGACCCTGGGGGATCGTGTCGGAGGTCGCGAGCCGCAGGGCGTACGAGTCGTTGCCGGTCTCGAGCGTCCGCGCCAGGTCGGGCAGGATCCGGTCGGGCTGGAACCACTCGGCGTCGTCGGGGTGGTGGACGAGGACGGGTGAGCGGGTCGTGGGGCGCAGGACACCCGACTCGGTGACGCGTTCGCCCACGAGGGAGTTGACCAGCGTCGACTTGCCGGCGCCGGTCGATCCGCCGACGACGACGAGCAGGGGCGCGTCGAGTTGCACGAGCCGTGGCAGGACGTAGTCCGAGAGCTGGTCGACGAGGGCCGCCTGCGTCAGGCGGGCGGCTGCGACGCCGTCCGCCTCGAGGCGCAGCGACGCGTCACGAACCGAGAGGAGCAGCGAGCTCATCCCCGCGAGGAGCTCGGCCGAGGCATGGTCGCCGGGCACGTTCGGGCTCCTCTCGTCGACTGTGGGTTCGCTGCGAATGATTCATGAAACAGATTAGTCGACATGACGTCGCTTCGTGGCCGCGGCACGTGATGCGCAGGGGTCAGTTGTGACGCGGGAGACTCTGCAGCGCGGGCGGGAACCGCAGGTTCGGCCGCAGGGCATACATCGCGTCGAGCAGCGCGTACGTCCGCTCGACCCCGTGCGGCTTGGTCCGACCGCTCATCAGGGCGTCGTGCAAGAACGCCATCTCGGTCGCCAGCAGCTGGTATCGCTTGACGATCGCGGCGGCGATCTTGCCGTGCTGCGAGCGGGCGTGGCGGCGGGCGGCCTTGCGGTGACCGAACCGCGACAGGTAGGGGATCTCGGCGGGATGGATCCAGCCACGCTGCGCGACGTACGACAGCGAGCGCTCGAGGATCCGTACCTGGCGGACGCGGACGACAATCGCCAGGATCGCCGCGGCGAGCAGCAGCGCGCCCAGCACGAGGTAGGCCAGGAAGAAGCCGGCACCGCTGTCCGGCCCATAGCTCAGGGACCCGTTCCACAGGCCGTGCAGGCACATGCTCGCCGCCAGGCCGAGGGCCACGATCACGACCCGGAGGACCTTCGACCGGCGGGTCACGGCCAAGCCGATCGCGATGCCGAATGCCGCCGTGAACAACGGGTGCGCGAACGGGCTGAAGATGCCACGGACGATGAAGGTCGTCGTCGCGCCCTCGGCCCCGGCGATCTTGATGTCGGGTGAGCCGAGATAGCTCGCGGCGTAGTAGCCGATGTTCTCGACGAATGCGAAGCCGATGCCGACCAGCCCCGCGTAGATCAGGCCGTCGAGCACGCCGTCGATGACGCGGCGGGACCGGACGAAGGTCAGGAGCAGGAACAGGCACTTGGCCGGTTCCTCGGCCAGCGGCGCGGCGAACGTCGCGGTCTGGCTCTCGGACAGGTCGAAGAAGTCCTGCGCCCAGACCTCGAGCGCCAGGGCGATCCCGACGGCGACGACCCCGCCCCACACGAAGGCCGCGAACTTGTAGCGGCGCGGCTCCGGCTCGTAGCGGTCGAGCCACCAGAACACGAACCACAGGAACGGCAGCGGGATCATCGCGTAGAGGATCGACAGGCCGGTGCCCTCGGCGTCCTCGGCACTGGCGGCGATGAAGCCCGCCCCGACGACACCGGCGATCGCGATAACGACGAAGAGCACCAGCAGGGGTCGTCGACCCCGTTGACGGAAGGCCTCGTGGTACGGGGGAAGGGCGGCCGGGAGCTGGCCGACGGTCACGTCTGTCACCCCGAGAGCCTAGGCCATCGGACACCATGTCGCGGGACGTGCGCAGGCGCGAGGACGTTCGCCGATAGGCTGGGATGGCGCGCCCGTAGCTCAGCTGGATAGAGCAAGAGCCTTCTAATCTCTAGGTCGCAGGTTCGAGTCCTGCCGGGCGCACCCTCCTGAGTGGGCGGTGCACTGGCGTCCACGCCCGCGACATTCCTGGACGCCAGCGCACCGCCGCCGGCCGGGTTGGACGCCAGCGCACCGCCTCTCAGATCAGGTGCTTCGCCGCGGCGTCGCGGATCGCGGTCGCAACGGCCTCCAGCGCCGGCGTCTGCAGGGTCCACTGCTGCCAGTGCAGCGTCACGTCGACGTGCGCGCCGGGGTCGAGCTCGACGAGCACGCCGGCTGCCTCGCGCTCGGCCGACTGCTCCGGCGGCAGGACGGCCCAGCCCAGGCCCAGCCCGACCGCCTCCGCGAAGTCGGCGGACGCCGGGACGTGGTGGCGGGGCGGGGCGAGCCGGCGGCGCGAACGGCGGCGCAGGTAGCGGTCCTGCAGGTCGTCGTGGCGATCGAACACGACCATCGGGGCCACCGCGAGCGCGTCGACCGTGACCCCGCCGGCGAACCAGCGCTCCACGAACGCCGGCGTCGCCATCGGGCGGTAGCGGGTGATCCCGAGCCGGTGCGACCGACATCCCTGGACCGGCTCGTCGACCGACGTGATCGCCGCCATGACAGCGCCGGAGCGCAGCAGGTCCGCGGTACGGGACTGGTCGTCGCGGTGCAGGTCGAAGCAGATTCCCGGCGGTAGGGTCGCCAGGGCCGGGAGCACCCAGGTCGCCATCGAGTCGGCGTTCAGCGCGATCGGGACCGTGACGGTGGCACCGTGCGCCGCGGCGGACACCTCCGTCGTCTCGTGCACCAGGGCGTCGATCTGGCGGGCCAGTCGCAGGTAGGCCTCCCCCGGCCCGGTGATCGCGGTCGGCTTGGTGCGCCGCACAAGAACCTGCCCCGCGGACTGCTCCAGTGCCTTGATGCGCTGGCTCACCGCCGACGGGGTCACGTGCAGTGACGCGGCGGCCGCCTCGAACGAGCCCTCGTCGACGACCGCCGCCAGCGCCTGCAGCTGTGGGAGGTCCATGTGAAGTCATGCTAACGCAACAACAGGAACTGTCGTTGGACTTCATCTGTGGGTTGGCCCTACCGTCATCGGCGTGACCCACCACGCCGCCCTCGCGCTCACCTCCGGGATGGGGTTCGGGCTGTCCCTCATCATCGCGATCGGCGCGCAGAACGCGTTCGTCCTCCGTCAGGGGCTCCGCCGCGAGCACGTCCTGCCGGTCGTCGCGGTGTGCGCTGTCTCCGACGTCGTCCTGATCCTCGCCGGCATCGCCGGGCTCGGCTCGCTGCTCGACCTGGCCCCGTGGATCGTCGACGTCATGCGGGTCGGCGGCGCGGCGTTCCTGCTGACGTACGCCGTCATCGCCGCCCGCCGGGCCCGCCACCCCGCCGCGATCGAGGCCGACGAGAGTCGGAGCGCGGGAGCGCTGTGGCCGGTCGTCGCGACCTGCCTCGCGCTGACCTGGCTCAACCCGCACGTCTACCTCGATACCGTGGTCCTGCTCGGCTCGGTGGCCGCGACACACGGCGACGACCGGTGGTGGTTCGGCGTCGGCGCATGCCTGGGCAGCATCGTCTGGTTCGCGTCGCTCGGCTACGGCGCACGGCTGCTGCGTCCGGTCTTCGCCCGCCCGAGGTCGTGGCAGGTGCTCGACGCACTGATCGCGGCCGTCATGGCCCTCATCGCCCTCAGCCTGCTGCATGGTCTGATGGACTCGTGAAGTCGTTCGTCACGGTGGCCGTCGGCGGCGCCCTCGGCACCCTGGTCCGCTACGGCATCGGTGAGTGGCTTGCGAGCGACCGCCTGTTCCCCGCCGCGACGTTCCTCGTCAACCTCAACGGCTCGTTCCTCCTCGGTGCCCTGCTCGCGACGATGCTCCGGCGTGGCGACGACTCGGGCGGCCGCCACACCGCGCGCCTGCTCTTGGGCACGGGATTCCTGGGCGGCTACACGACGTACAGCGCCCTCGCGGTCGAGACCGACCAGCTGATCCGGGCCGATCACGTCGCGCTCGCGACGGCGTACGCCGTGGGAACCGTGCTGCTGGGCTTCGTGGCGGCCCTCGCCGGCATCGCCACGGCGAGAGCAGTCGCGCGGTGACGCCGCTCGTCGTCGCGCTGGCCGGCGGGCTGGGCGCCGGAACCCGATACTCCCTGGACGCGTGGGTGCGCCCCCGGGTGTCGGACCGCCTGCCGTGGTCGACGCTGCTGATCAACGTCACCGGCTCGCTGCTGCTGGGCCTGGTCGTGGCGATGGCCGGAGACGACAAGTGGCACACCGTGCTCGGCACCGGCTTCCTCGGCGGCTACACGACGTTCAGCACGGCGAGCGTCGAGACGGTGCACCTCGCGCTGGACCGGCACTACCTCGCCGCGACGACCAACGCCGCCGCGATGCTCGTGGTGAGCGTCGCGGCGGCGTCGGTGGGGTACGCGCTGGGGCGTTAGGCCTTCGTCGCGGCCGCGATCGCGGCCTGCAGGGCCTGCGGCGTGGGGCTCTGGAGGGTCTTGCCGGCGACCTTGACGGTCGGCGTGCTCTTGACGCCCTTGTCCGAGCCGGCGTCCTTCGCCGCGTCGATCCACGGAACGAAGCGCGACGTGTCAACGCACGACTGGATGTCGGCGCTCGTGACGTCGTTGGACTTCATGGCCGCGACGAGCTCCTTGTCGGTCGGGCCGTCGGTGCCCTCGTCGGGCTGGTTGGCGTAGAGGTAGTCGTGCGCCTTGACGTAGTCCTTGACCCCGCCCTGGTCGAGGACGCACAGCGCGACGTTGGTCGAGCGGTGGGAGTACTCGTTGGTGCTGCCGCCGTTCTCGTCGAGGAACGAGAAGGGGCGGTAGGTGATCGAGATCGCGCCGCTCTCGACCTGCTGGTGCAGGAAGGCGTTGCTCTGCTGCTCGAACGACAGGCAGGCGGGGCACTGGAAGTCCTCGTAGAGCTCGACCGAGACCGGCTTGGCGCCGTCCTTGACCTTCGCACCGGCGTCCTGGGGGGTGTAGACGATCCCGAAGTCCTTCGTCGCGCCGGCAGGCTGGATGACGTCCTCGACGTCCTTCTTGTCGTTGCTGGTGCTCGTGATGGCGAAACCGGCCAGGGCGATCAGGGCGACGACCACGACGACGATGCCGACCGTGATGAGGTTGCGCTGCTTCTTGTCTGCCTTCTCGCGCTCCTTGCGCATCTGCTCTGCTCGGGCGGCGCGCTGCTGGCGTTCGTTGCTCAAGGGGTTCTCCTGGGTCGGGCGGTCACCGATCTGACCAACGCGGCACCTCTGCTCAAGGTTCCCCGCGAGCCTACCGGCCCGCGCGAAGCGCCCACCGCGGCACGCGCAGTAGGGTCTGGAACGTGAATGACAAGCTGGTGTGGATCGACTGCGAGATGACCGGACTCTCCCTCGAGACCGATGCCCTGGTCGAGGTGGCGGCGCTCGTCACCGACTACGACCTCAACGTCCTGGGTGACGGGATCGACCTCGTTATCAAGCCGCCCCAGGCGGCCCTGGACCAGATGAACGACTTCGTCACCGCGATGCACACGAGCTCGGGACTTGTGACCGAGCTCGAGGCGGGTCTGGGCCTGCGGGACGCCGAGGAGCAGGTGCTGGAGTACGTCCGGGAGTTCGTCAAGGAGCCCGGCAAGGCGCCAATGGCCGGCAACACGATCGGCACGGACCGGGCGTTCCTCGCTCGGGACATGGTCGAGCTCGAGGGCTGGCTGCACTACCGCGTCATCGATGTCTCCTCGATCAAGGAGCTGTCTCGCCAGTGGTTCCCGCGGGCCTACTTCGCAGCCCCGACCAAGGGCGGACAGCACCGTGCTCTCGTCGACATCCAGGAGTCGATCGAGGAGCTGCGCTACTACCGGCGGGCCGTCTTCACCGCGGATCCGGGCATCGACACCGACACCGCGAAAGCCATCGCCGCCGAGGTCTCCGGCTCGGTGACGGGCCAGTCGTAGACCCCGTCGGGCCTGCGTTAGACTTTTCTCCGTCGTGTCGGGCGCATGCCTGGCACGCATGGTGGGTGTAGCTCAGCTGGTAGAGCACCGGCTTGTGGTGCCGGTGGTCGCGGGTTCAAGTCCCGTCACTCCCGCCTGCGTCAAGCCATAAACACAAGGTCGTCTCGTTCCTGAACAACCTCTTTAACCGCATCTCA
>JAOPXL010000036.1 GCA_025965175.1 Aeromicrobium sp. | reverse complement strand
CGGTGCCACAGCTCGTCGTCGGCGGACTTGCTGAGCCGGGGGAGCGCCTTCCACTCGTCGAGCAGCGCGCGGAGCTTGTCGGCGCCGGCCTTCCAGTCGTTGCCGGCCGCGATCTTCTCGGCCTGCTCCGCGATGCGGGTCTTCTCGGTCTGCGCCTCGGCGACCTTGGCGGCGCGCTCGATCTTGCGCTGCTCGCGCTGCTCGTCGATCGCCGGCTGCAGGGCGTCGAGCCGCTTGACCAGCGAGTCGAGGTCGCCCATCGCCTGCGTGTCGACCAGCAGGCCGCGCACCTTCGTGACGGCCTTCGCGGCGTCGTCGGGGGAGACGGTGCCACCCTCGAGGCGCTTCTCGAGCAGGTCGACCTCGACCTCGAGGCCCTCGTAGCGGCGGACGTACAACGACATGGCCTCAGCGGGGTCGCCCCCGGGCCACTGGCCGATCAGTCGTTCACCGTCGGCGGTCTTCACATAGACGTTGCCATCGTCGTCGACACGACCCCAAGGGTTCGTGGGCGCAGAACTCATGAGTCACAGTCTAGGTGGATGGCAGCGTGGAGTGCGCACACCCGTCTCGCGTACCCTGTGGCACGTGCTTCTCACGTCATTTCCGGCCGGTCCGCTGCAGGCGAACTGCTACTTCGTGTCGCGGGGTCCGGGCGCCGGTTGCGCCATCGTCGATCCCGGCATGGACTCGATCGAGGGCGTGCGCCAGGTAGTCGCCGAGCACAACCTCAAGCCGCTCGCGGTGCTGATCACCCACGGGCACTTCGACCACATGTGGAACGCGCAGGACGTCGCGGCCGAGTTCGACTGCCCCGTGTGGATCCACCCCGCCGACCGGCACCTGCTCAGCGACCCGATGGCCGCGATCTCCGGCCCGTCCGCCGCGATGCTCCGCACGCAGCTCGGCATGGACGACCTGCCCGAGTTCGCCGAGCCAGCGGACGTACGCGATGCGGTCGACGGTGCGCGGATCGAGGTGGACGGGCTGACGTTCACGGTCGATCACGTGCCCGGTCACACCCCCGGCACGGTGTTCTATCGGGTCGACTACGACGGCCCCGAGGAGGTCTCGCAGGTCATGTTCTCCGGAGACTTCCTGTTCGCCGGCTCGATCGGTCGTACGGACCTGGCCGGCGGATCGCACCCGCAGATGCAGGACAGCCTCCGCGACCGCGTCCTGCCACTGGCCGATGACGTCGTGGTGCTGCCCGGCCACGGCGGACAGACCTCGGTCGGCCGCGAGCGCGCGACCAACCCGTTCCTCCAGGAAGTGGCCTCCTGATGGCGACCAAACTGTCCGGGTTCCCCGAGCTCCTCCCGCGTGAGCGGATCGTCGAGCAGCAGGTCCTGGACCACCTGCGCCGCACGTTCGAGCTGCACGGCTTCGCCAACATCGAGACCCGCGCCGTCGAGCCGCTCGACGTGCTGCTGCGCAAGGGCGAGATCGACAAGGAGGTCTACGCCGTCAAGCGGCTGGCCGCCGGCGACTCCGAGCCCGCCGAGCTCGCCCTGCACTACGACCTGACGGTCCCGTTCGCCCGGTACGTCCTGGAGAACGCCGGCAAGCTTGAGTTCCCGTTCCGGCGCTGGCAGATCCAGAAGGTCTGGCGCGGTGAGCGACCTCAGCAGGGACGGTTCCGCGAGTTCACCCAGGCCGACATCGACATCGTCGCCCGCGACATGCTGCCGTTCCACTTCGACGTCGAGGTCGCACGGGTCATGGCCGAGGCGCTGGCCGGACTGCCGATCCCCACGCCCACCCTGCAGATCAGCAACCGCAAGATCCTCGAGGGGTTCTACCTCGGGCTGGGCGTGGCCGAGCCCCTCGCCGTCATGCCGGTCGTCGACAAGCTCGACAAGGTACCCGCCGAGCGGATCCACGAGCTGCTCGTCGAGCAGGGACTCGACGCCGGTCAGGCCGATCGCATCCTGGCCCTCGCGGAGATCGTCACGACCGACACGTCGTTCGTCCCTCGGGTCGAGGCGCTCGGCGTCGAGCACGAGCTGCTCGCGGAGGGACTCTCTGAGCTCGCCCAGGTCGTCGAGGGCGCCTCCGGTGTCGAGGGCGTCGTGGTCACCGCTGACCTGCGCATCGCCCGCGGCCTGGACTACTACACCGGCACGGTGTTCGAGACCCGCCTCGAGGGCTGGGAGCACCTCGGCTCGATCTGCTCGGGCGGCCGCTACGACAAGCTCGCGCAGGATCGCCGTTCGACGTACCCCGGCGTGGGCATCTCGCTCGGCGTCTCCCGCCTCCTCGTGCCGCTCGCGCTCACGGCGTCCCGGTCGGTGCCGTCGGTCGTGCTGGTGGCCGTCGACTCCGAGGAGACCCGCGCCGACAGCAACGCGGTCGCCGGGCGCCTGCGGGCGCGCGGCATCCCCACCGAGGTCGCGGCCAAGGCCGACCGGCTCGGCAAGCAGATCCAGAACGCCGAGAAGCGCGGCATCCCGTACGTCTGGTTCCCCCCGGCAGCGGTCAAGGACATCCGCACCGGCGACCAGGTCGACGCGGACCCGGACCAGTGGGACCCCCCAGCAGCAGACCTCATCCCTAACATCCTCACCAAGGAGCAGAACACGTGATCCGCACCCATGACGCCGGAAGCCTGCGCGCCGACCACATCGGCCAGCAGGTCACGCTCGCCGGATGGGTCGCGCGACGGCGAGATCACGGCGGAGTCGCCTTCATCGACATCCGGGAGGCCTCAGGCGTCGTGCAGGTGGTCGTCCGCGAGGAGGTCGCGCACCAGCTGCGCTCGGAGTACTGCCTCAAGATCGTCGGCACGGTCCAGCAGCGCCCCGCGGGCAACGAGAACGCCGGCATCCCGACCGGTGACATCGAGGTCATCGCCGAGGACGTCGAGATCCTCAGCGCCGCGGCGCCTCTGCCGTTCCCGATCGATGATCACGTGGACGTCGGTGAGGAGGCCCGGCTGAAGTACCGCTACCTCGACCTGCGCCGCAGCGGCCCCGCCGCCGCGATCCGCCTGCGCAGCAAGGTCAACGCCGCCGCCCGTGAGGTGCTCGCCGACCGCGACTTCGTCGAGATCGAGACCCCGACGCTGACCCGCTCGACACCGGAGGGTGCCCGCGACTTCCTGGTCCCGGCCCGGCTCAAGCCCGGCAGCTGGTACGCCCTGCCGCAGAGCCCACAGCTCTTCAAGCAGCTCCTGATGGTCGGCGGCATGGAGCGCTACTACCAGATCGCGCGCTGCTACCGCGACGAGGACTTCCGCGCCGACCGGCAGCCCGAGTTCACCCAGCTCGACATCGAGATGAGCTTCGTCGAGCAGGCCGACGTGCTCGAGCTCATGGAGCAGATCCTCGTCAAGATGTGGGCGCTGGTCGGCTACGACATCCCGACCCCGATCCCGCACATGACGTACGCCGAGGCGATGCGCCGCTTCGGCTCCGACAAGCCCGACCTGCGGATGGGCCAGGAGCTCGTCGAGTGCACCGAGTTCTTCAAGGACACGTCGTTCCGGGTCTTCCAGGCCGAGTACATCGGTGCGGTCGTCATGCCCGGCGGCGCGTCACAGCCCCGTCGCCAGTTCGACGCGTGGCAGGAGTGGGCCAAGCAGCGCGGCGCGAAGGGCTTGGCGTACGTCACGATCTCCGAGGACGGCGAGCTCGGCGGACCCGTCGCCAAGAACCTCAGCGACACCGAGCGGGCCGGCCTGGCCGCGCACGTCGGCGCCAAGCCCGGCGACTGCATCTTCTTCGGCGCCGGCTCGACCAAGGCGACCCGCGGCCTGCTCGGCGCGGCCCGGCTCGAGATCGGTGAGCGCTGCGACCTGATCGACCGGTCGGCGTGGGAGTTCGTGTGGGTCGTGGACGCCCCGCTGTTCGAGCCCTCCGGCGACGCCATCGCGTCCGGTGACGTGGCCGTGGGCGCCGGGGCGTGGACTGCGGTCCACCACGCGTTCACCTCGCCGCAGGACCTCGAGACGTTCGACACCGATCCGGGCAACGCCCTGGCCTGGGCGTACGACATCGTCTGCAACGGCAGCGAGCTCGGCGGCGGGTCGATCCGAATCCACCGCGAGGACATCCAGAAGCGCGTCTTCAAGATGATGGGCATCGAGGAGGCCGAGGCGCAGGAGAAGTTCGGCTTCCTGCTCGACGCGTTCACGTTCGGTGCACCCCCGCACGGCGGCATCGCGGTCGGCATGGACCGGATCTGCGCGATGCTCGCCGGCGCCGACTCGATCCGCGAGGTGATCGCGTTCCCCAAGTCCGGCGGTGGGTTCGACCCGCTGACGGCCGCTCCGGCGCCGATCACGCCCGAGCAGCGCCGCGACGCCGGCGTGGACAGCAAGCCCAGGGCTGACGCGGAGACGCCGAAGTCCGACGCCTGACGGTGTCGGGACGGTGGTAGACCGACGCAGCGGGGACCGTAGGCTCGGGGCATGAGCTCTGACGGACTGTTCGACATCCCGGACTCGCCGTCGGCGACTCCTGTGGGTGGGGGCAGCCTGGCAGGGGCTCCGCAGGCCAACGCCCCGCTGGCCGTACGCATGAGACCGCGGTCGCTCGACGAGCTCGTCGGCCAGCAGCACCTGCTCGCACCGGGATCACCGCTGCGGCAGATGATCGACGGCAACCAACCGCTGACGATCCTGCTGTGGGGCCCGCCCGGCACCGGCAAGACCACGATCGCCAGCCTGCTGAGCTCGCACACCGACCGGCGCTTCGTCGAGGTCTCCGCCGTGTCGGCCGGGGTCAAGGAGGTCCGCGAGACGATCGCCGGCGCCCGCCGGGCTTTGGCGGCCAGCGGCGTCGAGACGGTCCTGTTCGTCGACGAGGTCCACCGGTTCAGCAAGTCCCAGCAGGACGCACTCCTGCCGGGTGTCGAGAACCGCTGGGTGTCGCTCGTCGCGGCGACGACCGAGAACCCGCACTTCAGTGTCATCTCCCCGCTGCTCAGCCGGTCGCTCCTGCTGACCCTGGAGTCGCTGACGGACGACGACATCGGTGTCCTGGTCGACCGGGCGCTGACCGACGAGCGAGGTCTCGCCGGCGTCGTGACGCTGACCGACGAGGCGCGCAGCCACCTGATTCGCCTCGCCGGCGGAGACGGTCGACGGGTGCTGACCTATCTCGAGGCCGCCGCCGGTGCCGCGACGATCCAGGGCAAGGCCGAGATCGACGTGGAGGACGCCGCGCTCGCGGTCGACAAGGCCGCGGTGCGCTACGACCGGCAGGGCGACCAGCACTACGACGTCATCAGCGCGTTCATCAAGTCGATCCGTGGGTCCGACGTCGACGCGGCCCTGCACTACCTGGCCCGGATGATCGAGGCGGGGGAGGACCCCCGGTTCATCGCCCGGCGCCTCATGATCCACGCCAGCGAGGACATCGGCATGGCCGACCCGACCGCGCTGCCGCTGGCCACCGCCACGGCGCAGGCCGTCGCGTTGATCGGCTTCCCCGAGGCCCGGATCCCCTTGGCGCAGGCTGTGATCCACCTCGCGGCAGCGCCGAAGTCCAACGCCGTCGTCGTCGCGATCGACCGGGCCATGGCCGACGTCCGTTCCGGCAAGGTCGGCACCGTCCCGCCGGCGCTGCGCGACGCCCACTACGCCGGCGCCAAGAAGCTCGGCCACGGCCATGACTACGTCTACCCGCACGACGACGTGCGCGGCGTCGTTGGCCAGCAGTACGCGCCCGACGACGTCGTCGGGGCGCGCTACTACGAGCCGGGCGAGCACGGCTTCGAGGCGCGGCTGTCCGAGCGGCTCGCGATCATTCGCGCGATCCTGCGCGACCGCTAGCCACGTGAGCGGTTGCCCGCGGCCGCGATAGGCTCGAGGACATGTCGACGGAGGTCTGGATCCTCGTGGCGACCGCGGTTCTGGCCGTGGTCGCGATCGGTGCTGCCGTCATCGCCGTCCGCGCCGCCCGCCGTCTCGCGGCGACCCTCAGCACCTCGTCCCCGGCTCCGATCGAGGTCTCGCGTGAGGTCGCCCCGGTGCGCAGGCCGACGGGCGAGGTCACGATCCACACCCCCACGCAGCTCCCGCCCGAGCTCGAGCCACGCCTCGTCGAGGGACGACTCATTGTCCCGCCGACGCAGCACCAGGTCGTCCAGACCGCGCTGGGACGCCCGGGCGTACGCCTGTCGGTGCTCGCCCACGGTCTCGCGCACGCATTGCGCCCCGAGAGCCGCGACCGGATCTCGGCGCTGATGCGTCGGGAGTACCGTCGTCGCCGCCGCGAGCGCGCCCACGCCGGGCGGCGCGCCGTCCGCGCCGCGCAGCCCACCCCGCCCTCCGACCAGTGGCTCGGCTCATGAACGAGCGCCAGCGAGTGAATCAGGAGGCAGCATCCATGCTGGTGTCCCCGTATCGTGGCCTTCTGACGGGGGCGGCGGCATGACCTTCAGCTCGCGGGCGGTCTGGTTCGTCGCCGGGTCGGCCGCCGGCGTCTACGCCACCGCGAAGGCCCGCCGCGCGGCCCACCGCCTGTCGATGCCAGGCCTGGTCGACCAGGCCGCGGCGCTCGGCCTCGGCTGGCGGGCGTTCAGCGACGAGCTCCACGACGGCATGCAGACCCGGGAGCACGACATCGCCCGCCGGCTGATCGACCCCACTGACCACAGCACCCTCAGCCTCGACGAGGCCCAGCCCGACAAGGACCATCACTGATGCACACCGCGGAGATCCGCCGTCGATTCCTCGCTCACTTCGAGAATGCCGGCCACACCGTCGTGCCCTCGGCTCCGCTGCTGTTCGACGATCCCAACCTGCTGTTCGTCAACGCCGGCATGGTGCCGTTCAAGCCCTACTTCCTCGGCCAGGAGACGCCGCCGTGGAACACCGCCACGAGCGTGCAGAAGTGCGTGCGCACCCTCGACATCGAGGAGGTCGGCAAGACGACCCGCCACGGCACGTTCTTCCAGATGAACGGCAACTTCTCGTTCGGCGACTACTTCAAGGAAGGCGCCATCTCGCACGCCTGGGGCCTGATCACCGGCTCGCGCCAGGACGGCGGGCTCGGCATCGACCCGGACACGATCTGGGTCACGGTGCTGCACACCGACCAGGAGGCCCGCGAGATCTGGAGACGCGTCGCCGGGCTCCCGGATGAGCGCATCCAGGACCGCGGCCTGCTCGACAACTACTGGCACATGGGCGTCCCCGGACCCGGTGGCCCGTGCAGCGAGATCTACGTCGACCGCGGCCCCGAGTACGGCCCGGACGGCGGCCCGGTCGTCGACGAGGACCGCTTCCTGGAGATCTGGAACCTCGTGTTCATGCAGGAGGAGATCACCAACGTCCAGGCCAAGGACCGCTTCGACGTCCTCGGCGAGCTGCCCAACAAGAACATCGACACCG
>JAOPXL010000024.1 GCA_025965175.1 Aeromicrobium sp. | reverse complement strand
TCATCGACCGCGGCTTTCCCGCCTCGCCGCTGCACGGCGACATGGCGCAGCCGGCCCGCGAGAAGGCGCTGACCCGCTTCCGCGAGGGCAAGATCGACATCCTCGTCGCGACCGACGTCGCCGCCCGCGGCATCGACGTCGCCGGCATCACGCACGTCATCAACTACAACTGCCCCGAGGACGACAAGACGTACGTCCACCGGATCGGCCGCACTGGCCGCGCCGGCGCCTCGGGCATCGCCGTGACGTTCGTCGACTGGGCGGACATCACGCGCTGGAAGCTCATCAACAAGGCCCTCGGCCTGCCGTTCGACGAGCCCCAGGAGACCTACTCCACGTCCGATCATCTGTTCCACGACCTCGGCATCGACCGTGGCGTCAAGGGCCGGCTCAAGGCGGCGTCGCCGCGTGAGCCGAAGAAGGACGACGACCGTGGCGGCCGTGGCCGCAGCGGCGGCGGAGACCGTGGCGGACGTGGCGGAGATCGCGGCGGCGACCGTGGTGGACGCCAGGCCGAGACCAGCGGTGGCCCCGAGAAGCAGACGCAGTCGAGCGCGACCGGCGAGGGCGCGACCCGCACCCCCCGCAAGCGCAACCGCAGCCGCACGCGTTCGCGCGGCGGAGCCCCCGTCGCCAAGACGGACTAGGCAGCACGGACGTACCTCCGCTGACGCGTGGGTTACGCACGCTGACGCGCGACTTGCGCGCATCGACCGGCGTCGTAACCCACGCGTCAGCGCGCGCAACCCACGCGTCAGCCGTCGTAACCCACGCGTCAGCGTGCGCAACCCACGCGTCAGCGGGGGTGGGGTCAGGCGGTGACGTGGACCTTGGTGCCGACCGGGGCGAAGTCCCACAGGGCGATCGCGTCGGGCTCCCACTGGCGGACGCAGCCGGCCGACAGCGGGGTGCCGAGCTGGGCCTTGGTCTGCTCCAGCTTGCCGGCGTTGTCCCGCGGCACGGAGTGGAAGCCGATCGGCTCGCTGTAGCCCGTCGCGAAGCGCACGAAGTAGTCCATCGTGCCGCTGGCGTCGAACGCCGTCGCGTGCTCCTGCTTGGACTGCACGACGTACGACCCGGGCTGCAGGTTGTCGAACCGGCTGCCCGACACGGGGTACGTCCGCACCACCTCGTTGCCGTTCTCGATCAGCCAGACCCGCTGGTCGCTCTGGTCGAACACTATCCGCCGGCCGTCACCTGATCGAGCCGGGACGGCGGGCACCGCAGCCTTCTCAGCAGCCTTCGCGGTCACCTCCGCGGGAGCGGGAGTCGTCGGAGCGGGCGTCGGTACGTCCGCGAGTGTCGTCGTCACGAGCGCCGGGCCCCCAGCCGTCGTGGAGACGGAGTCCGAGTCCGCCGCGGCCGAGCCGGCCGTGAGCTGCGGGAGGACGCCGACCGCCGCTCCACCAACCACGATCGTGACGCCGAGCGCGAGACCCAGCCCGCTCAACCGGGCCCGACGACGGGCGAGACGGTGGGAGGCCTTTCGCTTGGACACAACCCTCATCCTACCGTCGAGGCCGCCTCCGGCGAGGCGGTCTACGCCTTGTCGGCCGATTTCTTCGCAGGCTTCGCCGACGATGCGCCCTGCGACTTCAGCAGCCCGGCCGCGACCTGGCGGTAGGCCTCGGCACCCTTGTGGTTCCTCGCGGTCGACAGGACCGACCGGCCGATCGCGGGTGCCTCCGCGAACCGGATCGTCTTGGGGATCGGTGGCGTGACGATCGGCAGCTCGTACGTCTCGCGGATCGCCTGCAGGACGTCCTGCGCGTGCCGGGTGCGGCCGTCGTACATCGTCGGGAGCACCCCCAGGATCTCGAGCTTGGGGTTGATGAACTGGCGGACGTCGTGGATCGTGTCGAGGAGCTGGCCGACGCCGCGGTGCGACAGCGTCTCGGCCTGCAGCGGGATCAGGACCTGCTGCGCCGCGGACAGCGCGCCGACCGTCAGGATGCCCAGCGTCGGCGGGCAGTCGATGAGGATCCAGTCGTAGTCCTCGAGGACCTTGTCGAGCGCGACCCGCAGCCGCTGCTCACGTCCTGTGCGACCGACGAGGCTCTCCTCGGCCTGGGTCAGGGTGATGTTGGCGGGCAGCAGGTGCATGCCGTCGTCGGTGATGACGATGGCGTCGTCGGCCTGCTTGGTGCCCAGCAGTACCTCCGCGACCGTGACGTCGAGGTCCTCCGGGTCGATGCCGAGGGAGAACGTCAGGCTGCCCTGCGGGTCCACGTCGACCAGCAGCACGCGCTGCTTGAGCTCGGCGAGCGCCGCCCCGAGGGACACCACGGTGGTCGTCTTGGCGACCCCGCCCTTCTGGTTGGCCACTGCGATCGTCGTCGTCACGTGCGCCATTGTGTCATCACGGTCCGGCCCCGGGGGGCGGGCGACACGGCATTTGGCATGCTTGGCCCATGACACGTCGCGCGTTGGTGACCGGGGCAACCGCTGGCATCGGCAACGCGTTCGCAAGGGAGCTTGCGAAGCGGGGAGTCGACCTCGTGATCGTGGCCCGGACCACCGAGCGGCTGGAGACCTTGGCGGCCGAGCTGCGCAGCAAGCACCAGGTCGAGGTCGATGTCGTGACGGCCGATCTGTCGACCGCCGCAGGCGTCCAGGCCGCCTCCAACGCGCTGACCGACACGACCCGCCCCGTCGACCTCCTGGTCAACAACGCCGGGGCGTCGCTCGCAGGCTGGTTCGGCACGACCGACATGGCCGACGAGGACCGCCAGCTCGACCTGCTGGTGCGCGCCCCGATGCACCTGATGGACGCCGCGATCAAGTCGATGGCGGGCCGCGGCGGCGGGCAGATCATCAACGTCTCCAGCGTCGCGGCCTTCACGCCCCGCGGGGTCTACTCCGCCCACAAGGCGTGGCTGCTCAACCTGTCGCAGTGGGCCGACATCCACTACGACGACGTCAACATCTCGGTGCAGGCGCTGTGTCCCGGCTTCGTGCGGACCGAGTTCCACGAGCGTGGCGAGATGGACGTCAGCGACGTGCCGCGGTGGATGTGGCTCAAGGCCGACTATGTCGTGAAGACCTCGCTGCGCGACCTCGAGCGCGACAAGACGGTGTCCATCCCCAGCATGCGCTACAAGGCCCTCGCGGGACTCGCGCAGCACCTCCCACGGACCCTCGTCACCCGGGTCGCGAAGCGGGGCCGATGAGCGTCCCCCGCACCCTTGAGCTCCCGGCGGGTGTCTCCGCGGTGTCGCTCGAGACCGATCGCGGCACCTTCGCGGCGCACGTCGTCCGTGCCGACCAGCCGGTCGGCCACGTCCTGCTCGTGCCCGGGTGGACCGGCAGCAAGGAGGACTTCACCCCGTTGCTGCCGCTGCTCGCCGCGGCCGGCTACGACGCGACGACGTACGACCAGCGCGGCCAGTACGAGACCCCCGGTCTACCGACCGACGACTACACCCTCGACGGGTTCGCGGCCGACGCGCTCGCCGTTCGCGCGACCGCTGACCCCCCGCGGTCCCACCTGCTGGGCCACTCCTTCGGCGGCCTCGTCTCGCAGCACGCCGCGGTCACCGATCCATCGGCGTGGCAGACCCTCGGTCTGCTGTGCACCGGACCCGGGGCCCTCGGCGACACCGTGCACCGTCCCCTGCGACGGCTCGCCGCGGCGATCGGCAAGGTCCCGCTGCTGCAGCTCCACGAGCTGCGCGAGCAGGGCGTCAAGCGCCCCGCCCAGGTCACGGCGTTCCTGGCGCGGCGCTTCACCGCCAACGCACCGGCCTCGCTCAAGGCCATGACCCAGCTGCTGATCGACGCTCCGGACATCGTCGAGGACGTCACCGCGACCGGGCTCCCAGTCTGGGTCGCCCGCGGCGCCGACGACGACGCTTGGCCGCACGACGTCCAGGCGCTCATGGCGCAGCGCCTCGGCACCGAGATCCACGTCATCCCCGACTCGGCGCACTCCCCCGGCGTCGAGAACCCCGCCGGTCTCGTCGAGGCCTGGCAACCGTTCCTGAGGAGGCACGGCTGATGGGCATCACACGAGGCTTCACCGGAGGCGCCCGCCGCGGCGGCGACACCCGGCTCCCACCCGGGCAGTACGACACCGGTGCCGGCTGGCCGGTCCTGTCCGCCGAGCTGACCCCGCAGGTCGACCTCGATGAGTGGACCTTGACGGTCGACGGGCTCGTCGACCGGCCGACGACGTGGGACTGGCGGGGCATCCACGCCCTGCCACCGTCGTCATACTTCGGCGACATCCACTGCGTCACGACGTGGTCGAAGTTCGACACGACATTCAGCGGCGTGAGCGTCGACGCGCTGCTCCAGGTCACGGGAGTCAGGCTCGAGGCGACGCACGTCTTCGCGACCTCGACGACGGGCTACACGACCAACCTGCCGCTGTCGGACATCACCGACGGCAAGGCCTGGATCGTGTGGGAGTTCGACGGCAAGCCGCTGACGGCCGAGCACGGCGGTCCCGTGCGCCTGCTCGTCCCGCACCTGTACTTCTGGAAGTCCGCCAAGTGGGTCACCCGCCTGGAGCTGCGCGACCACGACGAGCAGGGCTTCTGGGAGCGCAACGGCTACCACGACCGCGGCGACCCGTGGCTCGAGCAGCGCTACCAGGGTGACGCATGAGCGAGCGTCAGCGAGCCAGACAAGCACCTGCCATACGGCGTCATGCGTACCGTGCCCTTCTCACGCAGGGCGAGGCATGAGCGAGGCCGGCACGGAGCCCACCCGCACCGAGGCGATCGCGAGCTCGTGGACGACCGCGATCGTCCGCGAGGTCGACCGGTCGACCGCGGGCTTCGTCCGACTGCGGCTCGAGGTCGCCGACCGGCAGGACCACGTCCCCGGCCAGCACTACGTCCTGCGGCTGCGGGCCCCCGACGGCTACACGGCCCAGCGGTCGTACTCGATCGCGTCGGACCCCGCCGATCCCCTGGTCGAGCTGATGGTCGAATGCCTGCCCCGCGGCGAGGTGTCCTCGTTCCTGCACGACGTCGTCGAGGTCGGCGACGAGCTCGAGGCCCGTGGGCCGATCGGTCGCTGGTTCGTCTGGGGAGGCACGACTCCCTCGATCTGCGTCGCGGGCGGCTCGGGCGTCGTCCCGTTCGTCTCGATGCTGCGCTACGCCCGGCGCACCGGCACCGACGCCGGGCTCACGGTCGTCGCCTCGGCGCAGACCCGGGCCCGGCTGCCGTACGCCGACGAGCTCGAGTCCGCGGGTGCGTTCATCGCGCTGACCCGGGAGAACCAACCGCTCCCCGACGGCAGCGAGCGCGTCGCCGCGCACCTGTATCCAGAGGAGATCGCGGCGCTGGCCGACGGGGTCGAGCGGGCGTACGTCTGCGGGTCGGTGGGCTTCGTCAGCTTCGTCGGCCGCATCCTCGGTGAGGCCGGGGTACGCAGCGACATGGTGCGCGTCGAACAGTTCGGGCCGACGAGCTAGCCGAGCAGTCGTTCGTACTGGTCGACCGCCGTCGTCTGGCAGCCGAGGCTGAACTCGGGCCCCTTGCCGGTGCCGTGGTAGTCGCTGGACCCGGTCTGCACGAGGCCCAGCCTGCGGGCGATGTCCCGCAGCCCCGCGCGGGCCACGTCGTCGTGGTCGTTGTGGTCCACCTCGATGCCGTCGAGCCCGGCCGCGGCCAGCTCCTCGAGGGCCGCGGCGGTGAGGACGGCGTCGCTGCCACGTGACCACGGGTGCGCGATGACGGCCTGGCCGCCGGCGTCCTTGACGAGCCGCACCGCCTCGAGCAGGGGCGCCGCGTAGCGGTCGACGTACGCCTTGCCGTCCGAGTTGAGCCAGCCGTCGAACGCCTCATCGCGGTGGGCGAGGTAGCCCTTGGCGACCATCGCGTCGGCGATGTGGGGGCGCCCTGACGCTGCGGCGTCGCCGGACTGCGCCGCGACGTCGGCCATCGTGATGTCGATGCCGTGGTCGGCGAGCCTGGCAAGCATCTGCGGGAGCCGGCCCTCGCGGCCGTCCAGCACCCGACGCAGCTCCGCGACGAGCGCCTCGTGGTCGGGGTCGAACTCATAGCCCAGCAGGTGCACGCTCTCGCCGTGGAAGCGCGTGGAGATCTCGATGCCCCGCACGACGTGGATGCCCAGCGAGCGACCCTCGGCCACGGCGTCCTCCCACCCCGTCGTGGCGTCGTGGTCGGTCAGGGCGACGACGTCGAGGCCGGCGGCCTTGGCGTTGCGGACCAGCTCGGCGGGAGTGTCGGTGCCGTCCGAGCGGTTGGAGTGGGTGTGGAGATCGATGCGCACGGGTTCAGGCTAGGCCACGGGTCGGACGATCACCCGACTGCGGCGGCTCAGGGCAGGGCGTTCCAGCGCCGCACGACCGGCGTGCCGCGGTCGACACCGAGCACCGAGACGGTCGACGTGTCCAGCGCGAAGTGGCGTCCCTCGGCGACGTCGAGCCCGAGCCACCGTGCGGCCAGCGCCCGCAGGGAGTGGCCGTGGGCGAACACCAGCGTCCTGCCGTCGGCCGCAACGGTCCGCGCGACGACGCGGTCGAGCCGCTCCGCGACCTGGCCCGCGGACTCGCCGCCGGGGCTCGGGCTGGTCCAGACCGTCCAGTCCGGCACGGTCCGCCGGATCTCGACGGTCGTCAGGCCCTCGTACTCGCCGTAGGCCCACTCCGCGAGGTCCTCGTCGACCTCCGCGTCAGGGAACCCGGCGAGCTCCGCGGTGTGCCGGGCCCGTTGCCGCGGGCTGGTCAGCACCTGGGCGAAGTCGACGTCGGCCAGCGGACCGGCGAGCGTACGTGCCGCGGCCTCGCCCGCGCCGGTCAGCGGCAGGTCGGTCGTCGACGTGTGCCGTCCACTGGCGCTCCACTCGGTCTCGCCGTGGCGGACCAGCCAGAGCTGGTCCTCGGCGCCCTCGTGGTCGGCCATCAGCGCGGGACGAGCGCCCAGTAGTCGAGGTCGAGCAGGACGCCCGGGGCGTACTTGCCGTCGTCGCCGCGCAGCGTCATCGACTCGTCACGACCCTTGGTCGCCACGAGCCGCAGGCGCAACGCCCCGACACCGGGAGCCGGGGTCTCGGCGTTGTCGAGCACCTCGGACCACGCGTAGACCGTGTCACCGGCGAACGCGGGACTCGCGTGGGCGCCCGCGTTGATCGCCGAGATCAGCTGGGCGTTGGCCAGCCCGTTGAAGGACAGGGCGCGGGCCATCGAGATGATGTGCCCGCCGTAGATCAGCCGGTTGCCGTCGGGCCGGGCCTCGGTGTTGAAGTGGACCTTGGCGGTGTTCTGCCACAGCCGGGTCGCCAGCATGTGCTCCG
>JAOPXL010000010.1 GCA_025965175.1 Aeromicrobium sp. | reverse complement strand
TCGACCTCAAGGACAAGAAGGTCGTCGTGATCGGGACGGGCGCCAGCGCGATCCAGTTCATCCCGATCATCGCCCAGGAGGTCGCGCAGCTCACGGTCTTCCAGCGCACGCCCCCGTGGGTGCTGCCCAAGAAGGACAAGCCCACCGCCGAGTGGCGCAAGAAGGTCTTCGCAACCGTTCCCGGGGCCCAGCGGGCGTACCGCAACGCCCTCTACTGGGGGCTCGAGGCGCGGGCCATCGCATTCAACGGGCACCTCAACGTGCTGCCGTTCGCCGAGAAGATCGTCACGAAGTACCTCGAGCGGGCGATCCCCGACCCGGAGCTGCGCGCCAAGCTCACGCCGGACTACCGCCTCGGCTGCAAGCGGGTCCTGCAGTCCAACACGTACTACCCGACGTTCCTGCGCGACAACGTCGAGCTCAGCACCGACGGCGTGCAGGAGATCCTCCCCGACGGCGTGATCGACGGCAACGGTGTCAAGCACGAGGCCGACGTCATCATCTACGGCACGGGTTTCCACGTCATCGACGCGTTCGACTACCTCGACATCAAGGGCCGCAACGGGGTCGACCTGGCAACGCAGTTCCGCGAGGGCGGCGTCGAGACGTACATGGGCATGATGATCAACGGGTTCCCCAACCTGGCGTTCATGCTCGGTCCCAACACGGCACTGGGCCACAACTCGGTCGTCTTCATGATCGAGCAGCAGACCAAGTTCATCATCCGGCTGCTCGACGAGATGCGGGATCGGGGCGCCGCGGCGGCCGAGCCGACCAAGGAGGCGCAGACCGCCTTCAACGAGGAGATCCAGCGGCTCGTCGAGAAGGGCATCTGGACCCAGGGCGGGTGTACGAGCTGGTATCTCGACAGCCACGGCAAGAACCGCACGATCTGGCCCAAGTTCACGTTCCAGTACTGGTGGGAGACCCGGAAGGTCACCGTGCCGGACTTCGCGTGGGAGCAGGCGAGCCGATGACTGCGCAGGACGCCTACGACATCCCGGCCGGGCCGAAGACCCACCCGGCGGTGATGACGTGGCGGTTCCTGCGCAACCGGGACACCCTCGTCCCACGCCTGCACCAGGAGCTCGGCGACACGTTCTCGGTGCGGATCCTGCCGGGACCGCGGACGCTCGTCGTGTTCAGCGATCCGGCCGACGTCAAGGAGATCTTCGCCGCCGATCCGTCGCAGTTCCACGCCGGCAAGGGCAACGAGATCCTCAAGCCCGTCATGGGCGAGCACTCGGTCCTGCTGACCGACGACGCCGAGCACCAGCGGGCCCGCAAGCTCCTGATGCCGGCGTTCACCGGGCCGTCGATGCGGGCCTACCAGCCGCTGGTCGAGGCGATCGCCAAGGTCGAGGTCGACTCGTGGCGTGACGGCGACACGCTGCAGACGCTCGACCGGATGAACGCCGTCGCGCTCGACGTCATCCTGCAGGTCGTGTTCGGCGTGACCGACCAGGAGCGGCTCGCGGTGCTGCGGCCCAAGGTCAACCGCATGGTCAACATCGACGCCAAGATGCTGCTCGCCTGGTCCTATCCGAAGCTCTTCGTGCTGCCGCCGTGGCGCGGCTACTTCAAGAACCAGCAGGAGGTCGACGACCTCCTGTACGCCGAGATCCGCGAGCGTCGGCAGGCCCATGACCTGGACGGCCGGGACGACGTCCTGTCCCGGCTGCTGCGGGTCGGGGACTCCGATCCCGACGAGGCGCCCCTGACCGACGCCGAGATGCGGGACCAGCTCGTGACCCTGCTGCTGGCCGGCCACGAGACGACGGCATCGGCGCTGTCCTGGACGCTGCACGAGCTGGGCCGCAACCCCGCGTTGCTGGCCCGGGCGCTGGAGGCCGCCGACACCGGTGACGACGCCTTCCTCGAGGCCTGCCTCAAGGAGGGGATGCGACTGCATCCCATCATCGACTTCGTGGCCCGGACGCTGCAGAGCGACCAGGTCGTCGGCGGGCGGCTGCTGCCCCGCGGGACCACGGTCACGCCGTCGATCATGCTGTCGCACAGCCGCGAGGCGAGCTTCGCGGACTCTCACACGTACGACCCGGACCGGTTCCTGACCTCGAAGGTCGCTCCCAACACCTGGATCCCGTTCGGCGGCGGTGTGCGGCGCTGCATCGGGGCGGCGTTCTCCCTGATGGAGGGCACCGTCGTGCTGCGCGAGGTGCTGCAACGCTTCGCCGTGACGGCCGACGCGGTGGCGCCCAACAAGCTCCGCAACATCACGAACGTCCCGGCCGACAAGGCACCCCTGAGGCTAAGGGCCCGCTAGGGCCCAGACCCAGGTCAGATTTGCGTAGTTCTGCACCATTATTGGCCGTGCAAAGCGTGCAAAAGTCCGCAAATCTGGGCTGGGTTAGCGGGGGCCTACGTCCAGGATGGTCACCACTGCCTCGCCGGCCTCGTCCGACGCCGGCAGGTCCACCTTGGCGCTGATGCCCCAGTCACGGTCGCCCTCGGGATCGTCGAACGTCTGCCGGACGGTCCACGTCGTTGCGCCCTCCTCGACCATGAACAGGTCGGGCCCTCGCGATCCCGGACCGGTGCCGAGCGAGTCGTACTCCTCGCGGTAGGCCGTCATCGCGTCCATCCACGCCGTGGCGTCCCAGCCGTCCTCGGCGTCCAGCACGTCGAGCTCGCTCCAGCGACCGAACGCCGCGAGCTCGACCCGGCGGAACAACGCGTTGCGGACCAGTACGCGGAACGCGCGGGTGTTGCCGGTGACCGGACGCGGCGTCTCGGTGCCGAGCGCCTTCGGGCGTACGTCGAGCGGATCCGTCGTGGGGTTGATCAGCTCCTCCCACTCGTCGAGCAGCGACGAGTCGGTCTGCCGCACGAGCTCACCGAGCCACTCGGTCAGGTCCTCGAGCTCCTCGTTGCGCACCGACACCGGGACCGTACGGCCGAGCGTCTTGTAGACGTCGGAGAGGTAGCGCAGCACGAGCCCCTCGGACCGGGCGAGCTGGTAGTCACCGATCAGCTCGCTGAACGTCATGGCGCGCTCCCACATCTCGCGCACCACCGACTTGGGCCGCAGCTCGTGGTCGGCGACCCACGGGTGGCCGGTACGGTACGTCTCGTAGGCCGTGGTCAGCATCGCCTCGAGCGGCTTGGGGTGGGTGATCTCCTCGAGCAGCTCCATCCGCTCGTCGTACTCGATCCCGTCCATCTTCATCTCGTTGATGGCCTCGCCGCGGGCCCGGTGCCGCTGGGCGTTGATGATGGGCCGCGGGTCGTCGAGCGTCGACTCGACGACCGAGACGACGTCCAGCGCGTACGTCGGGGACTCGCGGTCGAGCAGCTCGAACGCCGCGACGGCGAACGGGGACAGCGGCTGGTTGAGCGCGAAGTTGGCCTGCAGGTCGATCGTCAGCTGCAGGGTGCGGCCCTCCTCGTCGGGCGGGTCGATCCGCTCGACGACGTCGCCGGCTAGCAGGGCGTCGATGATCTCGTCGACCTGGCCGAGCATCCGGTCCTGCGACTCCTCGCTCTCCCCGCTCTCGCGCAGCAGCCGCTCCAGCGACGCCCTGGCGTCGCCGGGCCGGGAGATGACGTCGAGCACCATGGCGTGGCTGACGCGCATCCGCGAGACGAGCGGCTCCGGGGTGCCGGTCGAGAGCTTCTCGAACGTGCCCTGCCCCCACGACACGTTGCCCTCCTGCGGCTTCTTGCGCTGGATCCGCTTGAGCTTCTTGGGGTCGTCGCCGGCCTTGCGGACCAGCCGGGCGTTCTCGATCTCGTGCTCGGGCGCCTCCACGACGACATGCCCGATCGTGTCGTAGCCGGCGCGTCCCGCACGGCCGGCGATCTGCTGGAACTCGCGGACCTGCAGCTGGCGCTGGCGCACCCCGTCGTACTTCGACAGCCCGCTGAACAGCACGGTCCGGATCGGCACGTTGATCCCGACGCCGAGGGTGTCGGTGCCGCAGACGACCTTGAGCAGCCCCTGCTGGGTCAGCGTCTCGACGAGCCGGCGATAGCGCGGCAGCATCCCCGCGTGGTGGACGCCGACTCCCATCCGGATCAGCCGGGACAGCGTCTTGCCGAACGCCGAGGAGAACCGGAAGTCCCCCAGCGCCTCCGCGATGGTGTCGCGCTCCTCGCGGGTCGCGACCTTGATGCTGGTCAGTGCCTGCGCCCGTTCCAGCGCCGAGACCTGGGTGAAGTGCACGACGTACACCGGGGTCTGGCCCGTCTCGATGAGCTGCTCGAGCGTCTCCTGGACGGGCGTCGAGACATACTCGCTGACCAGGGGGACAGGGCGCTCGGTCGAGGCGACGAGGGCGGTGTCCCGACCGGTGCGCCTGCTGAGATCCGCCTCGAGCCTCGTCGTGTCGCCGAGAGTCGCCGACATCAGGAGGAACTGCGCCTTCGGCAGCTCGATCAGCGGCACCTGCCACGCCCAGCCGCGGTCGCGATCGGCATAGAAGTGGAACTCGTCCATCACGACGAGCCCGATGTCGGCCTCGGCGCCCTCGCGCAGCGCCATGTTGGCGAGGATCTCGGCAGTTGCCGCGATGATGGGGGCGTCGGCGTTGACCGCGGCGTCGCCCGTCACCATCCCGACGTTCTCGGCGCCGAAGATCTCGCACAGGTCGAAGAACTTCTCGCTGACCAGTGCCTTGATCGGCGCGGTGTAGACGCTGCACTCGCCGCGCGCGAGCGCCGCCGCCATCGCGCCGGTGGCGACGAGGCTCTTGCCCGAGCCGGTCGGGGTCGCGAGGACGACGTTGGACCCGGCGACGCACTCGAGGATCGCCTCGTCCTGCGCGGGATAGAGCGTCAGCCCGCGGGACTCGACCCACTCGGCGATCGCCTCGTAGACGGCGTCCTCGTCGGAGGTCACGCCCTTCGGGAGCAGATCGATGAGGCGCATGGTTCCAGTGTCTCGTGCCGTCGGCGGGCGCGGGCGGGTGCATCACCATGAGATCCCTAAGCGGCCGCTTAGTCCTGCGGTAGTGTCGCGCGCATGAAGGCGATCCAGATCACGTCCCTCGACGGCCCCACCGCAGTGGAGCACCTCGACATCCCCAGCCCCGTGCCCGCTGACGGCCAGGTCCTGATCCGGGTCCACGCCGCCGGCGTCGCGTTCCCCGAGGTGCTGCAGTCCCGGGGCGAGTACCAGATGAAGCCCGCGCTGCCCTTCACCCCGGGAGCCGAGGTGGCCGGCGAGGTCATCAGCGCACCCGAGGGGTCCGGCTTCTCCGCCGGTGACCGGGTCGCAGCGCTGTGCCTGCTCGGTGGCTTCGCCGAGGAGGTCGTGGCCCCCGTCGACCTGACGTTCCCGCTGCCGGACTCGATCTCGTACGAGCAGGGCGCCTCGGTGATCTTCAACTACGGCACTGCCTACTTCGCCCTGGTCGAGCGCGGCGGCCTGGCTGAGGGCGAGTCAGTGCTCGTGCAGGGCGCTGCCGGTGGCATCGGCACCGCCGTGATCCAGGTCGCGAAGGCCTTCGGCGCCGGCCGCGTCGTCGCGGTCACCTCGACCGCCGAGAAGGGCGCCGTCGCACTGGAGGCCGGGGCCGACGAGTTCGTCCTGGCCGACGGCTTCAAGGACGCCGTGACGGCCAGCGGGAAGGTCGACATCGTGGTGGACCCCGTCGGTGGTGACCGGTTCACCGACTCGCTGCGCTGCCTCGACGAGCACGGCCGGCTCCTGGTGATCGGCTTCACCGCCGGCGAGATCCCGACCGTCAAGGTCAACCGGCTGCTGCTCAACAACGTCTCGGTCGTCGGCGTCGGCTGGGGCGCCTACGCCCTGAGCCGCCCCGGCCACATCGGCGCCCAGTGGGCGGCGCTCGCACCGCACCTGGAGAGCGGCGCGCTGCGGCCCGTCCTCGGTCCGACGTTCCCCCTCGCCGAGGCGGTGAAGGCGCTGCTGACGCTGGACGAGCGCCGCGCGACCGGCAAGGTGCTGCTCACCCCCTGAGCCCCCTGTCTCCCCCGCGGTGCCGGGCGATGGGGTTGATCAGCGTCCCGGCGAACATCGACGACTCGGCCCGGCCCGACAGGTCGACCATCTGTCCGGCGTCGCGCAGCTGGAGCCGGTTGAGGCACGAGCGCGCGAGCTCCGGGGCGAACAGGTCGATCCGGGCGAACGCCTCCGCGAGCTCGGGGTGCGCGGCCTGGTGGTCGGCGATCGTCTCGGCGACCAGCGCCCAGAAGTCGTCGACGGCCAGCACCCCGTCCTCCGCGAGGATCGCGGCGAGGAAGCGCAGGAACCCGTCGAAGACGTCGGTCAGGACCGAGAGCGCCTTGACGTCGTCCGGCACCGAGACCCGCACCCGCTCGATCTCGGCCGGCAGCGACTCGTCGCCGAGGACCGCGATCTGCTCGCCGATGTCCTTCATCAGGACCCGGATCGGCACGTGGCCGTCCAGCACCATGACGAGGCTCTCCCCGTGCAGGGGGAATGTCAGCTCGTAGCGGTGCAGGCAGTGCACGACGGGGCGCAGGTAGGCCCGCAGGTAGCGCCGCAGCCACGTCTCCGGGTCCAGCCGGGACGCCCGGACCAGGGTGGTGGCGTACGCCGCGCCGTCCCGGTCGCGGTGCAGCAAGGACGTCATCGATGCGAGCCGCTCACCCTCCGCGAGCCGTGGGACGGGACTCTCCTGCCACAGGGCGGCCAGCATCCTGGTGTACGGCGACGCGTCGCCGAGCCGGTGGTAGACGTCGCCGGTGTAGCCGATCGCGGCCCGCTCCCGCAAGATCCCGAACCCCGCCGACCGCAGCTCGTCGTCGGCCTCGACGACCGACGCGACCCAGTCGTTGATCGCGGGGGCCGCCCGCATGTGGCGCGGCGAGAGGCCCCGCGTGAACCCCATGTCCCGGATCGACAGGGCCGTCTTGACGTAGTGCCGGTCCGGCCGGTCGGTGTTGAAGAACGTCCCGATCGACTGCTGCGCCTGGTAGCGGTCGTCCCCCGGCCCGAGCAGGACCAGGTCACGACGCCCGATGTCCGGGGCAAACGCGATCGCGATCTTGTGCTCCCACTGCCACGGGTGCACCGGAATCAGCGAGTAGTCGTCCGGGTCCAGTCCGTGCCCCCGCAGGGTCGCCCCGAACCGCTCCCGGGTCGCGGGGTCGAGCTCGCCGGCGTAGAGCTCCTGCTCGTCGAGGCCCTCCCCCACGGCCAGGTGCGTCAGCTCGGCACGCGCCGCGACCCACACGAGCTCGACCGGGCGGCCGGACTCCGGGGCGTACGCGACGAAATCGGTGGCCGAGAAGCCGATCCGGCCGTTGTTGGCGATGAACGCCGGATGCCCCTCGGTCATCGCCGACTCGATCATCTGGAAGTCGGCCCGCAGCAGGTCCTCGACGAACAGGACGCCGTGGACGTGTTTCCACGCGGCGCTCGCGAGGGTGCTGCTGACCTGCTCGAGGTACGTCGGGACGAGCGCGGCCGGGAGGCCGATGACCTCGGCGTGCTCGGCGATGAACGCCGGCGCGTCCACCGCGGCAGGCTGGCCGACGACGAGCCGCGAGATCGACGCGGGCTCGACGACCCAGTGCTCGAGGTCGTAGCGGTGGGCGTGGAACCGATAGGTCGTCAGCCCGTCCGGCGTGACGAGCTCGTGGTCGTCGCCGCGCGGGCAGGGATCGAGCAGCCGCTCGTGGGACAGCTCCGCGATCGCCTTGGCGACCAGGTGGCGGTGGGCGCGCTCCATCGGCTCGGGCGTGAGGTGCTCGACCGACCCGGTCGCCCGTGGCGGGGGGCGGCGCAGCCGGCTCGTCGCGAAGTCCTCCCGGGTGCAGGTGCTGAGCGCCGCGATCTTGTCGGACAGCTCGACCTCGGCAACGACCGTGAAGCCGGCCGACTCGCTGAGCGCCGCGATCCGCCGGTTGCGGATGTCCGGCTCCACGACGACGCGGCGCCGGCGCGGGTCGTCGAGGCACAGCTCCATGACGGTGCGGAGCACCGCGGAGGTGAATCCGCTGCGCGGCCGGTCGGTCGGCGCCACGAGGAGGTGCATCCCGATGTCGCCGGGCTGCCAGTCGTACCGGCCGGACAGCTCGCTGTGCTCGGGGTCGTACGTCTCGGCGAGGAACGCCGGGGTGCCGTCGACCCGGCCGAGCCACGCCTCGTGGTGCGGGTTGACGGCGATCGCGGAGTACGTCTGCCAGACGTCCTCGGCCGTCGCGTGCGTCATCCCCCAGAAGATCGAACGTGGATGGGTGGTCCACTCGAACAGCAGGTCCCCGTCGCGCTCGACGTCCACCGGCTCGATCGTGATGTGTCCGACCGCGGTGTCCCGGGACAGCAGGATCCGGACACTCATGCGGTCACCACCTCCACGGGGTTCCGGCGGGCCAGGTCGGCCGGCACCCCGAGCTCCTGGAATGCGATTGGCTGCTGGAGAGAATAGATCTTCCGGCCCGTCATTGCACGCAGGATGATCTCCTCACATGCTTCGCCGCCGGTCTGCGGGCGTCAGCGCTCGCTGTCCAGCATCGCCATCTGGTCTGCCCGCGTAGCGGCACAAGCGCTTCGACCATCCCCTGGTCGGCCCGCTCGACGTCGACTGCCAGACGCTCGCGACCTCGGAGGACCGACAGCGGCTCGTGACCCTCGGCGCCGCGCCCGGACCCCGGCGCACGGCAGGCTCCGCCTCCTGCGGGTCCTCGCCGAGCAGACCCTGAGCGAGGGCATCCAGGCCTGACTAGGCTCGACGCGTGCCCGACTTCACCGGATTCCCCGAGGCAGCGCTGGACTTCTACGACGACTTGGAGATGGACAACACCAAGATGTTCTGGGAGGCCCGCAAGGAGACCTACGCGACCGCGGTCGCGGCGCCGATGAAGGCGCTGACCGCGGCCCTGGCGGACGAGTTCGGCGAGGCCAAGATCTTCCGGCCCTATCGCGACGTCCGGTTCGCAAAGGACAAGACGCCGTACAAGACGCACCAGGGCGCCTTCGTTGCGAAGGGTCCGGCGACGGGCTACTACGTGCAGGTCGGCGCCCCGGGGGTACGCGTGGGGGTCGGCTACTACGAGGCGGCCGGGCCGCGGCTGGCCAGCATCCGCGACGCGATCGCCGACCCGACCCGCGGCGGCCAGCTCGAGGAGATATTGACCACGATGCAGGCGTTCGGCTGGGAGCTCGGCGGCGAGCGGGTCAAGACCGCACCGCGCGGCTACTCCGTCGACGACCCGCGGATCGGGCTGCTGCGACACAAGTCGATGACGCTCGGGAAGTCGTACGGCTTCGAGCCCGTCATCCACACGCCCGAGCTGCTCGACCGCGTGCGGGCCGACTGGCGCGAGGCCGGCCCCTTCGTCGAGTGGGTCCTGACCTACGCCAAGGCCTGACCCCCCGCTGGGCGTGACGTTTGCGCCCCTG
>JAOPXL010000150.1 GCA_025965175.1 Aeromicrobium sp. | reverse complement strand
CGGTCGAGGAGGCCGACTTCACGTACTCACCCATGTCTTTCAGGGTGGACAGGACGACCTTGCTCTCGACACCGAACTCGCGTGCGAGCTCGTGGACTCTTACAGCCACTCTTCTCCTTCAGGGGGGGTCCGACCCCGAAGAAGGATCAGACCACTAGTTGACGAACGTGCTCATTGCGCAGTTCTCATCGCGCAGTACTCATCGGCCGAAGCCATCGTGACTAGTCATGAGCGTGTGCTCCGATTTCGTGTCGTTGAACGCCCGCAGGTGCGGACGTCCGTGGTGGTCAATCTGTTGGTCCGGAATCCTCGACGACGGCGGTCAGTGCGCTCAGATCCAGCGGCCCCTCGACTCGAAGGGCCCGACCGAACGCCTTGCGGCGTGTCGCAAGCTCCAGGCACCGGGTCGTGGGGTGCAGGTGCGCCCCCCGCCCCGGAAGCGTTCCGCGCAGATCCGGTGTCACGACGACTGCCGTGGACCCCTGAACTGCGACGACTCGCACCAGAGTGGTCTTGTCCGCACGCTGCCGACAACCGACGCACGTACGAACGACCTCGGCCAGTCTACCCGTTTCGGGGCGGGATCGCGCCATCGGTCACCGTCCGTCGGTGCGCGGGGCCTCGGTGTCCGACCGGATGTCGATTCGCCAACCGGTCAGCTTGGCGGCGAGACGGGCATTCTGCCCCTCCTTGCCGATCGCGAGGGACAGCTGGAAGTCCGGGACCACGACACGGGCCGACCGGGTCGCGGCGTCGACGATCGTGACGCTCTTGACCTGCGACGGTGACAGCGCGTGGGCGATGAAGTCCGCGGGGTCGTCGCTGAAGTCCACGATGTCGATCTTCTCGCCGTGCAGCTCGTGCATGACGTTGCGCACGCGCGAGCCCATGGGCCCGATGCACGATCCCTTGGCGTTGACGCCGGAGACGTTGGCACGCACCGCGATCTTGGTGCGGTGACCCGCCTCCCGCGCGATCGCCACGATCTCGACGGATCCGTCGGCGATCTCGGGGGCCTCGAGGGCGAACAGCAGCTTGACCAGGTTGGGGTGGGTCCGCGAGACCTTGACCCGCGGTCCACGCATGCCCTTCTCGACCTCGTAGACGTACGCCTTGAGGCGTTCGCCGTGGGAGTACTTCTCCTCGGGGACGCGCTCCGTCCCGGTCAGGATGGCCTCGACCCGGCCGAGGTCGAGCATGACGTCGTGCGGGTTGCGGCCCTGCTGGATGACGCCCGACACGATGTCGCCGACCTTGCCGGCGAACTCGCCGTACTTCGACTCGTCCTCGGCGTCGCGGATGCGCTGCATGATGAGCTGGCGCGCGATCGTCGCGGCGAAGCGGCCGAAGTCGTCGGGGGTGTCGTCGAACTCGGGGGTGAAGCTCGGCGCGACGCGCACGGGCGCCTCGCCCTCGGCCGGCTCAGGCGCCGGCGGGGTCTCCAGGCGTTCCTTGGCCCACACCGTGACGTGCCCGGACTTGCGGTCGAGCTCGACGCGCGAGTGGGGGTGGGAGCCGCCGACCTTGTGATAGGCCGATAGGAGTGCGGTCTCGATGGCCTCGCAGACCACCTCGAACGGGATGTCCTTCTCGTGCTCGAGGGCGCGCAGAGCGGCCATGTCGATGTCCATCAGGCGTCCTTCCGGTTGAGCTCGATCTGCACGAGCGCTGATTCGATCTGGTCGTACGGGTAGCGGGTCGTCGTTCGGCCCACGATGTCGACGCCGTCGTCGTCGCTCGCGCCGATGCGCCCGTCGACCGATGAGTCGTCGGCGAGGCGGAGGCGAACGAGCCGGCCCTCGTTGCGTCGCCAGTGCCGAGGCGCGGTGAGCGGGCGGTCGACGCCGCGGGACGTGACCTCGAGCGTGTAGGGGGTCGCCCCCATGACGTCACTCGAGTCGAGCACCTCCGAGAGGGCCCGCGTCGCGTCGGTGATGTCGTCGATCCCCACGCCGCCGTCGCGATCGACCGCGACAAGCAGGACCCGCTTGTTGCCGGCGGGTGTGAGCTCGAGGGCTTCGAGGTCGAGCCCGAGCGCTGACGCGGTGGTTGCGACGAGGGTCTCCAGACTGTCCGTCATGGTTCGTCCTCCGTCTTCTGTTGTGAACACCATGTGCAGTGTCGGGACCACCCTACCGAACTCGAGGAGGGTAATCTGCCACGGTGATCAGCCGACGTGTGCTCCTCGGGACGGGGGCCGTCGTCGCAGGGGTCGCGGCCGCGCTGGGCGCGGCCGAGGCGACTCACGTGCTCGACGATGCGGCCCCCGCGTTGGGCGTCGATCCGAAGCCCGAGCCTGATCCCCAAGATGACCGGATCGTCCGCGCCGCCGCCCGGGACCAGGCCGCCCTGCTGGCGATGATCGAGGCGACGGCAGCACGTCATCCTGGTCTCGAGCTCGCCCCCTTCGAGGCGATCGGTCGCGAGCACCTCGCCGCGGTCGGCGGCAGCACCGCCACGACCGACGTGGGCCGCGTCCCCGAGTCAGCCCGCGCGGCGGTCACCACGCTCAGGACGGCGTACGACAAGCAGTCCCGTGCCCGCGCGGCGCAGGCCGCGGCGGCCGTCTCCCCCGCCCTGGTCCGGGTCCTGGCGTCGATGTCGGTCGGGCTCGCCCAGTGCGCCGTCACGATCGGTGACCTGTGACGACGCCCACCGAGGCGATGCAGGACTGGCTCGCCCTCGAGCACGAGGCCGTGTGGCTGTATCCCGTCATCGGCGCCCGGTTCCCGCAGGACGAGCGGGCCACCACATCCTTCAGTGACCATCGGCTGACGCGCGACCGCCTCCTGGCCCGGCTGCACGCAACAGGTGCGGCGCCTGCCACGCCACACCTGGCCTACGGGAAGCCACCGGCGAGCCGGAAGGCCGCCGTTGCCGCCGCTAAGGACATGGAGTCCCGTATCAGCGCCGCATGCCTGGCGCTCACCGGCGTCACCGAGGGCGCGCCCCGCACGTTCGCCGTCGAGGAGCTCCGACGGGCAGCGCTCGCGGCGCTCGTGTGGGGCGCTGAGCCGCAGGCGTTCCCCGGGCTCGACTGACGGTCAGTCCCGCAGCGCCGTCACCAGGTCGACCAGCGGCACGTCGCGGCGTTCGCCGGTGCTGCGGTCCTTGACCTCCACCACGCCGTCCACGAAGCCCTTGCCGACCACGACGATCGTCGGCACGCCGATGAGCTCGGCGTCCTTGAACTTCACGCCCGGCGAGACCTTGCCCAGGCGGTCGTCGAACAGGACGTCGAACCCCTCACCAACCAGGTCGGCGTAGACCTGCTCGGCGCCGGCGACAACGGTCTCGTCCTTGCCGGCCACGATGAGGTGGACGTCGAACGGTGCGAGCTCCCGGGGCCAGACCAGGCCGGACTCGTCGTGGGCGTACTCCGCGACGGCCGCGACAGCCCGCGAGACGCCCACTCCGTACGAGCCCATCGTCACCGTGACGAGCTTGCCGTTCTGGTCCAGGACCTTGAGGTCGAGCACCTCGGCGTACTTGCGGCCGAGCTGGAAGATATGGCCCATCTCGATCCCGCGGGCGAGCTCAAGCGGTCCCGAGCCGTCGGGGGCCGGATCGCCGGCGCGCACCTCGGCGGCCTCTATCGTGCCGTCGGACGTGAAGTCGCGCCCGGCGACCAGGTCGATGACGTGGGAACCCTGCACGTCGGCGCCGGTGACCCAGCGGGTGCCGTCGACGATGCGCGGGTCGGTCAGGTATCGGATGCCGGTCGTGCTCTCGGAGCCCAGTGCCCCGGGCCCGATGTAGCCCTTGACGAGACCCGGGTGGGCCGCGAAGTCCTTCTGCTCGAACGGCTCGACCTCGGCGGGGGCGACCTGGGTCTCGAGACGCTTGGCATCGACCTCGCGGTCACCCGGCAGGCCGATCGCCAACGGCTCGCGCGTGCCGTCGGGGTGGCGCAGGATCACCAGGACGTTCTTGAGCGTGTCGCCGGCCTCCCACGACCGGTCGTCGCGCGGGAACGCCGCGTTGAGGTGGTCGACGAGGCTGTCGATCGTCGGGGTGTCGGGGGTCTGCTCCGCATGGGCCGCGGGGATCCCGTCGTACGGCACGGGGTCCGGCGCGACGGTCGTGACGGCCTCGACGTTGGCCGAGTAGCCGCCCGGTGAGCGGACGAACGTGTCCTCACCCGTCGGCGACACGGCGAGGAACTCCTCGCTGGCCGAGCCGCCCATCGCACCGGAGTCCGCCTTGACGATGACGTACTCGAAGCCCAGCCGGTCGAAGATCCGGACGTATGCCGCCCGGTGCGCCTGGTAGGCGGCCTCGAGCCCGGCGTCGTCGACGTCGAACGAGTAGGAGTCCTTCATGATGAACTCGCGCCCGCGCAGGATGCCCGCGCGGGGACGTGCCTCGTCGCGATACTTGGTCTGGATCTGGTAGAGGCTCAGCGGCAGGTCCTTGTAGGACGAGTAGAGGTCCTTGACCAGGAGGGTGAACATCTCCTCGTGAGTGGGACCGAGCAGCATGTCGTTGCCCTTGCGGTCCTTGAGCCGGAACAGGTTGGGGCCGTACTCGGTCCACCGGTTGGTCGCCTCGTAGGGCTCGCGCGGCAGCAGCGCGGGGAACCGCACCTCCTGGGCGCCGATCTCGTCCATCTCCTCGCGGATGATGCGCTCGACCTTGGCCAGCACCTTCAGCCCCAGCGGCAGCCACGAGTAGACCCCCGGAGCGACCCGGCGCACGTAGCCGGCGCGGACCAGCAGCTTGTGGCTCGGCACCTCCGCATCGGCCGGGTCGTCACGGAGAGTTCGCAGGAAGAGCCGGGTCATACGCATGACCCGAACACTATCTGGCTAGGAGCGGGCGGCCTTCAGCGCGATGCGGATCATCGGGGCCTGCAGCGGCAGCCGGGCGATCGTGCCGATCTTGTAGTAGCCGGGCGCCTTCCGGCTCCGCAGCGCGTCGAGCGTCATCTGGATGTTGGCCGGGAAGACCGCGGCCAGCAGGGCCGTGGCACCCAGGCCGCCGAGGCGTCGGGTGCCGGGGTTGAGCATCATCGCGCCGAGGGCGATCTCCGCGGCGCCCGAGGCGTACACGAGCTCCTTCTTGTAGGGCAGGGGCTTTGGCACGATGCCCTCGAAGGGGGCGGGCCTGACGAAGTGGAGGACGCCCACGCCGACGAGCGCACCGGCCATGATCGTGATGTCTCGGCTCATGGGGCGAGACTAGCCGGTCAGAGCAGGATCGAGGCGAACGTCGTGGTGTGCTCGAAGCCCACGCGTTCGTACGCCCGGCGGGCCGCCGTGTTGTGGTCGTTGACATAGAGCGTCACGACCGGGGCCACGGTCTCCCGGACCAGCTTGACGACCCCTGCAAGGGCGGATGCCGCGAGCCCCTGGCCCCGCAGGTCCGGGTGGACGTAGACGCCCTGCAGCTGGCAGGCCTGGGTCGTGGCCGCCCCCACCTCGGCCTTGAAGACGACCTGATCGTCCTCGACGATCGCGAAGGACCAGCCCTGTGAGATCAGCTGGGCGACGCGTGCGCGGTAGCCGCTGCGGTTGCCGACCTCGGGGTCGACACCGACCTCCTCGGTGAACATCGCGACGCAGGCGGGATAGACCGTGTCGAACTCGTCGATCAGGACCCGGCGGACCCGCGGGTCGGGCCGCAGCCGGCTGTCGTGGTCCAGCACCATGAACGGCTGGTCGAGGCGGGGCGAGCGGGCCGGCCCCCAGCGGGGCTCGAGCAGCCTCCAGAGCGGCAGGACGGACTCGCGCGGCCCGACGATCGAGGACGGCCGGACGTTGTCCGAGATGGCCTGCTCCGCGAACGCCTCGATCGCGCGAGGCGTCGCCTGCACCGGCACGACATTGGCTCCGGCGTGGCACGCCGACACCAGGACGTCGTCCTCGAAGTAGCCCCACACCTGGCCGCCGAGCCAACGGGTCTGCAGCCTTGTCGCGTCGACCCGGTTGCGGACGAACAAGTTGACGAGGGGGTCGCGGTCCAGCAGCACATGCAGCTCGGGGAGGTCGCGGGGCGTCAAGGCACGCACGTGCGTCGTCGTCCTCAGCACATCGCCTCCTCGGTGGTGGATACAGCCTACGACCGGGTCGATCAGGTCACCGGAGGCGGCTCGCCGCGCAGTTGAGGCTCACCGTGTCGCACCGCTAGGGTTGGCGCATCACCCACGGGGGGGTGTCGGGCGTGACAGGGGACTCATGGCTGCGAAGCTGCCGACCGGACTGATCATGGCAACGGCTCTGCCACCCAGTCGGCCGCACCTCGTGACAAGGACGGACTGACCCCGGCCGAGCGCGAGGTCGCCAACGTGGTCACGGCCTACAACGAGGCGTTCTTCGGACGCGGCGCCTCTCCGGTCAAGCCGGCGGTCGAGGACTTCTTGACGACGAAGGTGCTCAAGGGACTCGTTCCCGCCGAGACCAAGGCAGTCGACGACGCCGGCCTGCAATACATCGGCACGGTCACGATCCAGCCGGAGCGGGTAACGATCGACGGCAACACCGCGACCTTCCTCGGATGCCGGGACGGCTCGAAGGCCTTCCTCGTCAAGAAGGGCCAGTCGTCCCCCGGGGTTGGGTCCAGTCCGGTGGGCACGCTCGACCTCACCGTCGGACTCGTGCGCCAGGACGGCCGATGGTTGATCGACGATCCCCGTGGAGAGGACGCCCCATCGTGCTGACCATTGCGCACAGGATCGTCGTCACGAGTGTCGCAGCGATCTGCTTGATCGCGACCGCGGTCGCTGGGCTCGTGGTGCTGGAATCGCCTGCCTCGGCCGAGAAGGTGTGCGGGTGGGACGGGGGCGTCTACAGGTGCACCGAAGTCGTGACCACCCGATCCCGGGTCACGGCGGCTCGTCGGCGCCCCCCTGCGATCTCAGCTACAACGAGGGTGCCTACCTCGGGCTGAGCCCCGACAACTCGGGCAACTACTGCAAGGGCACCAGGACCTGCTTCAACGTCGCTCACTTCACGCCGCACCCCGATGCCCGACGGCGACAAGCCGAACAAGGACTCCAAGGCACGCGTCGAGTACTGCTTCACGACGCCCTTCGACACCACGGTGGAACGCATCTACTGGACCGACGACGACGAGCCGCCGTCGCTGCTCGAGCAGGCGCGGACCGCGATCGGCCAGATCGACATCACTGCCCCGACGATCAACGTCAGCCCGTCGGAACGGACGCTGGTCAACCTCGACACCTGGTTCTGGGTCACCGGCACGCAGCGCGAGGCGACGGGCTCCTCGGCGTTCGGGCTCGTGGCGATCGCGACCCTGCGCAGCATGAGGATCGACCCGGGCGACGGCACCGGATCGTTCACCTGCCCCTGGACCGCGACGAAGCAGGACGCCGAGCGCGACTGCTACCACGAGTACCGCAAGGCCTCGCTCCGCGGCTCGGCGTCGGTCGGCGGCCGTCCGGCGTACGCCGTGACCGTCAGCACCGTCTACGACCTGCGCTTCGAGGTCGACGGCACTCCCATTCCCCTGATCCCCGGCGTCCCGACGACACTCGAGGGGCCCACCGGCCGGACGGCCGTGCGGGTCGACGAGGTGCAGACGACGGTCAAGCGGGTTGGCTGAGCCGGCCCGGCGCCGACGTCAGCTGACCGAGACGGCGGCCGAGCCGCCCTCGACGGGCTCCATGCTCTCGGCGAGGCGCATGGCCTCCTCGATGAGGGTCTCGACGATCTTCGACTCAGGCACGGTCTTGATGACCTCGCCCTTGACGAAGATCTGGCCCTTGCCGTTGCCCGACGCGACGCCGAGGTCGGCCTCGCGTGCCTCCCCCGGGCCGTTGACGACACAGCCCATCACGGCGACGCGCAGCGGCACCTCGAGGCCCTCGAGCCCCGCGGTGACCTGCTCGGCGAGTGTGTAGACATCGACCTGGGCACGGCCGCAGGACGGGCACGACACGATCTCGAGCTTGCGCTCGCGCAGGTTGAGCGACTGCAGGATCTGGATGCCGACCTTGACCTCCTCGACCGGCGGGGCGGACAGCGAGACGCGGATCGTGTCGCCGATGCCCTTGCCGAGCAGGTAGCCGAACGCCGTGGCGCTCTTGATCGTGCCCTGGAAGGCCGGCCCGGCCTCAGTCACACCGAGGTGCAGGGGCCAGTCGCCGCGCTCGGCGAGCATCTCGTAGGCCTGCGCCATGATGACGGGGTCGTTGTGCTTGACCGAGATCTTGAAGTCGTGGAAGTCGTGCTCCTCGAACAACGACGCCTCCCAGACGGCGGACTCGACGAGCGCCTCCGGGGTCGCCCTGCCGTACTTGTCGAAGATGCGCTTGTCGAGCGAGCCGGCGTTGACGCCGATCCGGATCGAGACACCCGCGTCCTTCGCGGCCCGCGCGATGGCGCCGACCTGGTCGTCGAACTTGCGGATGTTGCCCGGGTTGACGCGGACCGCGGCGCAGCCGGCGTCGATCGCGGCGAACACGTACTTGGGCTGGAAGTGGATGTCCGCGATGACCGGGATGTTGGAGTGCTGCGCGATCTCGGGGAGCGCGTCGGCGTCGTCCTGGCTGGGGCACGCCACCCGGACGATGTCACAGCCCGCGGCCGTGAGCTCGGCGATCTGCTGCAACGTCGTGTTGACGTCCGAGGTCAGGGTCGTCGTCATCGACTGGACCGAGACGGGGGCGTCGCCGCCGACGTCGACGGTCCCGACCTTGATCTTGCGCGACTTGCGCCGCGGGGCAAGCACCGGCGGCGGCATCGCGGGAAGTCCGAGGTCCGTCACGAGAGGCTCACGGGGTTGACGATGTCTGCGTAGATCAGGATCACGCTCATCAGCATAAGGAGGGCGCCCACGCCGTACGCGACGGGCAGCATCTTGGCGACGTCGACGTAGCCGGGATCCGGCCGGCCACGGACCTTGGCGATGCCACGTCGGACGGCCTCCCAGAGGGCTCCGGCGATGTGGCCGCCGTCGAGCGGCAGCAGCGGGATGAAGTTGAACAGCGCGAGGAACATGTTGAGCCCGGCCAGCAGGACCAGGACGCGCTGGACCCGCTCGGACCAGGTCGGGTCGTCGACCGTGAAGGACTCCCCCGCGACCCGGCTGGCGCCGACGACGCTGATGGGTCCCTCGGGGTCCCGGTCGGCCCCGAAGGCCGCCTTGGTGACGTCGACCATCCGCACCGGCAGGTGCCAGATCGCCTTGGCGGTGCCCTCGACGTAGTCGCCCATGACCTTCGCGACGTAGACGGGGCCCTGGCGCTCGTAGTGCTCGGTCGGGGTGACCCCGAGGAAGCCGACGTCGACGGTCCTGGTCGGGTCGTCCTTGTCCGCCCGGGCGAGCACCGAGGTGCTGACCGCGACGCTCCGCTCCCGGCCGTTCCGCTCGAACTCGATGTCGGCCTCGCGGGATCCGTTGGCGCGGATCAGGTCGGACAGCTGGTCCCACGAGGTGATCGTCGCGCCGTTGAACGACGTGATCCGGTCGCCCTCGTGCAGCCCGGCCTTGCGGGCGGGCGTCTCGGGATCGGTTGCCCGGCACGTGCGCCCCGCGTCGGCGTCGCTGATGGCGCAGTCCGAGACTGCCTGCACCGTCGTGGTCGGAGTCAGCGCCCCGAAGCCCATGAACACGACCGTGAACAGGAAGACCGCGATCAGGATGTTGACGGTGGGCCCGCCCGCCATGACGATGAGCTTCTGCCACCACGGCCTGCGGTAGAACAGTCGGTCGAGGTCCTCGTCGGTGATGTGCTCGTACTCGGCGTCCCGGGCGTCGGAGATCAGCTGCGTGAACATGCCGGTGTTGGTCTTGCGGACCTCGTGAGGGTCGGCGCCCTTCGCCGGGGGCAGCATCCCGACGAGCTTGACGTAGCCGCCCAGCGGGATCGACTTGAGGCCGTACTCTGTCTCACCGCGCTTGGTCGACCAGATCGTGTTGCCGAAGCCGATGAAGTACTGCGTGACCTTGATCCCGAACTTCTTGGCGGGATACATGTGCCCCAGCTCGTGCAGGCCGATCGACGCCGCCACGCCGAGCACGAAGAGCACGACACCGAGGGTGTAGATCAAGGCGTTCATCGTCGCTCCACCTGTTCTGCGGCCCGCGCGCGGGCCCACGTGTCGGCGCCGAGAACGCCGTCGAGGGTCATCTCCTGGCGGGCGACATCCGGGTCGGACAGGTGCTCGTCCAGGACGGAGCCCACCGTGTCCACTATGCCGAGGAAGTCCAAGCGTCCGTCGACGAACGCGTCGACGCAGACCTCGTTGGCGGCGTTGAAGACGGCGGGGCCGGTGCGTCCGAACGTCCCGGCCCGGCGCGCGAGGCTCACCGCCGGGAACGCCTCGTCGTCGAGCGGGAAGAACTCCCACGTCGCCGGCTGGGTCCAGTCGCAGCCGGCGGCAGCGTCGGGGACGCGCTCGGGCCACGCCAGGCCCAGGGCGATCGGCAGCTTCATGTCGGGAGGCGAGGCCTGCACCATCGTGGCGCCATCGACGAACTCGACCATCGAGTGCACGATCGACGGCGGGTGGACGACGACCTCGATGCGGTCGAAGTCGATGTCGAACAGCAGGTTGGCCTCGATGACCTCGAGCCCCTTGTTGACCAGGGTCGCGGAGTTGATCGTGATGACCGGGCCCATGTCCCACGTGGGGTGCGCGGAGGCCTGCTCGGGCGTGACGTCGGCGAGCTCGGCGCGCGTACACCCGCGGAACGGTCCACCGCTCGCCGTGACGACGAGCCTGCGAACGTCCTCACGTCGCTCGCCGCGCATCGCCTGCGCCAGCGCCGAGTGCTCGGAGTCGACCGGGACGAGCTGGCCCGGCTTGGCCGCACCCATGACGAGGTCACCGCCGATGATGAGCGACTCCTTGTTGGCCAACGCCAGCGTCGTGCCGGCCTCCAGCGCCGCGAGGGTGGGCAACAGCCCGACCGCTCCTGTCATCGCGTTGAGGACGACGTCGCACGGGGTGCGGGCGACCTCGATCGCGGCCTCCGGTCCGACGATCAGCCGCGGCACCCGGTGGTCGCCGTGGGCGTATCCCCGGCGCTGCGCCTCGGCGTAGAGCGCGAGCTGGACGTCCTCGGCAGCGCTCCCCCGCGCCACCGCCACCAGCGGCACGTCGAACGCGATGGCCTGCTCGGCCAGCAGCCGGGGGTTGGCCCCGCCGGCGGACAGGGCCACGACCTCGAAGCGGTCGGGGTTGGCGGCGATCACCTCGAGCGCCTGGGTGCCGATCGACCCGGTCGAGCCGAGGATGGCCACACGTTTGCGCATGTCGCCATTGTCGCACCCGGCGGCGGCGCCACCGGCCGACGGCAACGGCGACGCACCCCGAGTGGTGCGTCGCCGTGGCACGTCGTGCTGCGAGACCTACTTGACCTCGGACCTGAGCACGGCCCAGACGCCCACCGTGAGCGGGATGACGAGCCAGATCAGGCCGGACGTGCCCAGCTGGGCCCACTCCTCGCCGCTCGGTCCGCCGTCGAACAGCGGGGTCTGCGAGTAGCCGAAGTCGATCCACGGCTGCAGGTCCTTGAACCAGTCCTGGAACGCCGCGAGTATCCCGAAGATCGTTGGGAGCAGGAACGAGTACGCGACGTAGGCGACGATCGCCCCGGGCGTGTTGCGGATCAGCACGCCGAGCATGAAGCCGACCAGCAGCCCGAGCACGTTGGCCAGGACGATGAGGACGAAGTCCAGGAACGAGATGTTCCAGACCGGGTCGACCCCGTTGATGGCCGATCCGACGATGTTGCCGAGGCCGCCGATCGCGAACGCGACGACCATCCCGGCGACGCCGACGATGACCGCGGTGATCGCCTTGGCGGCGACGACCTGTCCGCGGTGGGGCGCCAGCGTGAACGTGATGAGGCCCGTACGCTGGCTCCACTCGCTCGTGACCGACAGGATCGCGATGACCGGGAGCAGGAGCACCATCGGGAAGCCGACGGCCTGCCCGAACACGCCGAACTCGAGGTCCTCGTTGGGCACGAACAGGATGCACCCGATCGTGGCCAGCAGCGCGACGATCGCGATGCTCATCATGAGCCAGAAGCCCGAGCGGGTGTCGAACATCTTGCGGAGCTCGACCTTGACCAGTCGGGACAGCGGGATGCTCGGGCGGTCGGTGTCGATCGTGACGGTGCTCATGCCTTCGCTCCTTCAGTGGTGACGGCTTCACGCTGGGTCGAGGCGGTCAGCTCGAGGAACATCTCCTCGAGGCCGGCGCCCTCGGCGGGGCGGAGCTCGACGAGGGCGACCCCGGCGACCGCAGCGGCCTTGCCGACCGTCGCGGGATCGGTCTCCGTCCGCAGTCCCCCGTCACCCGACGGCGACGCGGTGATGCCGGCAGTGACCAGGGCGTTGGCGAGCGCCGAGGCGTCGCCGGCCTTGACGAACGTGCCGGCGGTGCTGAGCAGCTCGGCCTTGGTTCCCTGGGCGACGATCCGGCCGTTGCCGATGACGATGATCTCGTCGGCGATGACCTCGATCTCGTGCAGGAGGTGCGACGACAGCAGCACCGTGCCGCCACGGTCCGCGTAGTGGCGCAGCAGGCTGCGCATCCAGTGGATGCCGGCCGGGTCGAGACCGTTGGCGGGCTCGTCCAGGATCAGGATCTGCGGATCGCCGAGCAAGGCATTGGCAATCCCGAGGCGCTGACGCATGCCGAGGGAGTAGTTCTTGACCCGGCGCTTGGACTCCCTCGGTGACAGGCTGACGAGCTCGAGCATCTCGTCGACGCGGGACATCGGCAGCCCCATCGTCAGGGCGCTGATCGTCAGGATCTCCCGTCCGGTGCGTCCGGCGTGCTGGGCCGACGCGTCGAGCAGCACGCCGATCTGCGTGCCCGGGTTGGGGATGTCCTGGTAGCGGACACCGCTGATGAGCGCGGTTCCCGCCGTGGCAGGGGTCAGGCCGGCCATGATGCGCATCGTCGTGGACTTGCCGGCGCCGTTGGGGCCGAGGAATCCGGTGACGGCGCCGGGTCGGCAGGTGAAGGAGACGTCGTCGACGGCTTTGTAGCCCCCGTACGTCTTGGTGAGTCGGTCAACGGTGATCATGCCCACAGTCTGCCCGGTCACGACGAAGTCCCGGCCGACCCACGCCGAGCCTCCCCCATCCGGCGCGGTGGATGCTCCACCGTACGAGCCGGAGCCGGCGTCAGACGCGGAGGATCCACCGCCCGGACGTACCCCCTGAGAGGTCTCAGCTGTGGGCGGCGTTGAACGCCTCGATGACCTTCGTGGGTGCGCGCCGGTTGGGGCTGACCTCGTGCCCGTTGTCCGTGGCCCACTCCCGCAGGTCCTGGATCGTGTATCCCTCGAGGATCGCGGTGCCGGCCCCGTTGCGGCGACCGCCGCGCGTACGGGCCCCCTCCTTGACCTCCTGGGCCCCGTCCAGCAGGTTGCGCAGGAACGAGTCGACGGCCTTCTTGGACTCCTCCGACAGGTAGAGGTCGTAGCTGCGCCCGTTGATCAGGTAGCGCTCAGGAGGCGTGTGCGGGTGCAGCTCCTTGCCGTCGTAGTCGTCGATGACCGTGACGACCGGTTCGGGGATGATCTCGCGCTTCGGCATGCTGTCTCCTTTGACGTCAGCGCGGTCAGGATAGTCCAGATGGACGCCTCGTGGCGGAAACTCCGGACCGGTCCGTCAGGTCGGGTCGAGCTCCTGCTGTCCCCACGGGGAGCCGTAGCCGTCACGGAGCAGCTCGAGGAATGGGATTGCGTCGAACGCCTCGGGCCCCAGCACACCGGCACCGGACCACGTGCCGTTCGCCAGCAGCTCGAGGGCTACGACGGGATTGACCGCCGTCTGCCACACGACGCACTGGTGGCCGTACTCCTGCATCGCCCAGTCGTTGTCGACGACGTGGTAGAGGTACGTCGACCGCGCCTGGCCATCCTTGTCCTTGCCCGTGACCCACAGGCCGGCGCACGTCTTGCCGTGCATGCGGTCGCCGAGCGTCGCGGGATTGGGCAGCGAGGCCGCGACGACGTCGCGCGGGCTGACCGGGACGACGGTGGGCCGGCCACCCACTGTCGAGGTCACGTTGACCTTCTCGGTCGAGTCCAGGCCCAGCTTGTGGAGCGTCTTGAGCACCTCGATGAACTCGTTGCCCAGGCCGTACTTGAACGTCGCGCGCTTCGTCTCGATCCAGCGCGGCATGAGCAGGACCTCCTCGTGCTCGACGTTGACGCACTCGACCGGTCCGATACCTTCGGGGAAGTCGAAGACCTCCGGCTCGCTGAACGGCTCGGTGGTGAACCACTGCCCGTCCTGCCAGATCACCGGCGGGTTGAGGCACTCCTCGATCGTGGTCCAGATCGAGAACGACGGCGCGAAGTCGTAGCCGTCGACCGTCAGGTTGGCGCCGTCCCGCGTCCCGAGCTCGTCGATCTCGCTGAACAGGTGATCCGCGGCGTACCGGGCGAAGACATCCGAGAGGCCCGGCTCGACACCGATTCCGCACAGCGCGAGGCGCCCGGCGGCCTCCCACTGACCCGCGACGGCGAACTGCTCGTCACCGAGCTTGACGCCGGTGAGCGCGTGCGGCTGCTCGGGGTGCGGCTTGGACAGGCTCATCGCCATATCGAGGTAGTCAGCGCCGGCCGCGAACGCCCCGTCGAAGATCGGCATCACGAAGCGGGGGTCGACCGCGTTCATGACGTGCGTGGCCCCGGACGTACGCACGAGGTCCTCGACCGACGCGGCGTCCGAAGCGTCGACCTGGGCCGCGGTGAACCGGGGGTCGGCCAGCGCGTCGACCGCACGCTGCGCGCTGTCGAGCGAGTAGTCCGCCACCAGGACGGATTCGAAGAAGTCGCGGCGGGCCGCGATGGCACAGAATGCGGAACCGACGCCACCGGCGCCGACGAGCAGGATCTTCATGGCACTAGGCCTCCAGGTTGGTCATGACGTGCTTGATGCGGGTGTAGTCCTCGAGGCCGTACATCGACAGGTCCTTGCCGTAGCCGGACTGCTTGAACCCACCGTGCGGCATCTCGGCCACGATCGGGATGTGGGTGTTGATCCACACGCAGCCGAAGTCGAGGCGCCGGGCCATCCGCATCGCCCGGCCGTGGTCCTTGGTCCACACCGAGGAGGACAG
>JAOPXL010000194.1 GCA_025965175.1 Aeromicrobium sp. | reverse complement strand
AGGTCCAGCTCGCCGAGCCGCACGGTCCCGCCGGTCGGGTCGATCGTTCCGGCGGCGATGCCGCCGAGGGTCGACTTGCCGGCCCCGGTCGCGCCCACGACGGCGACGTGCTCACCGGGCGCCACCTGCAGGTCGACGGACGCCAGAACCTCCCGCCCGCGCTCGTACTCGTGGTGGACGCCGCTCAGCACCAGGCGCGGTGAGGTGCCCGGGTGCTGCAACGACGGTGGACGGCTCGGGATCAGGGCGACGCCGGCCAGCCGGGCGAGCGCCGCGCCGCTGGACTGGACGGAGTCGAAGACGAACAGGAGGGCGCCGATGGGGTTGAAGAGCCGGTGGAAGAACAGGGCCGCGGTGGTCGCCGCGCCCACGGTCACGGCGTCGGCGCGCACCAGCGCGAATCCTGCCGACAGGACGAGGACGAGACCGACCAGCTCGGAGCCGTTCATCCGGGCACCGAAGCGGTTGTAGAGGCGGAACACCGCCACGGTGATGTCGACCGAGTCGCGCGATCGGCGGTCGATGCGATCGAGCGCATCGTGCTGCCGGCCGAAGGCGCGCAGGGTCGAGGCCCCATGGATGCCCGTGACCAGGGCGTCGGCCCGCTCCCCCGTGGCGATGCGTTGGCGGGCGTAGAAGGGCGCCGAGCGCGGCAGGTACCAGCGCAGGGCGTACACGTAGCAGGGGGCAGCGCCCAGCCCAGCCAGGCCCAGACGCCAGTCCAGGGTGAACAGTCCGCCGACAGTGAAGAGGACCGCCGCCAGCGAGTTGATCAGCAGCGGAACCGCCTCGTCGAGTGCCTCGGTGAGGTGTCGGACGTCGTCGCCGACCCGGGAGACGACGTCACCGATACCGGCGGCCTCGATCCGCGCGGTGTCGAGGTGCAGGGCCCGGTCGAGGACGTCCTCGCGCAGCTCGGCGAGTGCCGGCGCCACGGTGTGGGCCAGCGCGGCCATCGAGAGGGTCGCGAAGACTGCTGCGACCAGCGCCGACGCCGCCATCACGATGACGGCCTCGTGGATGACCGAGGCATCGGCGTCCTCGCGCACTGCGTCGACGACTCGTCCGATCATCAGGACGGGGATGACCCCGGCCAGGCCGACGACGAGGAACGAGACGATCGTCAGCACCAGGCTCCCGACCCGGGAACGGACCATGCGCCAGGCCAGGGCCGCGGTGGCGCGTGCGCTCGCCACCGGGAGCAGCGTGTGGGTCGACACGTCGTCGAGGCTCATCGCAGCACTGCCTCGCGGTAGGCGGGATCGGTCAGCAGGTCCGCGTGGGTTCCCTCGGCGACGACACGGCCGCCCCGCACGAGGAGCACCCGGTCCGCCTGCTGGAGCATCGCCGGGTTCGAGGTGATGACGACGGTCGTGGTGCCACGCTCGAGCCGCAGGTCGCGCACGCCCGAGGCGATCGAGTGCTCGGTCACGGCGTCGACGGCGCTGGTGGGGTCCTGCAGGACCAGCAGCGGCGCGTGGACCGCCAGGGCGCGTGCCAGGGCGAGCCGCTGGCGCTGACCACCGGACAGGCTCGAGCCGCCGGCGCGGACCGCCCGGTCGAGCCCGGACGGGTGCAGCGCCACGACGTCATCAGCAGCCGACGCTGCCAGCACGGCGTCCAGCTCGGCGACGGACAGCTCACCGTCCGGGTCGATCGCCGATCGCAGGGTGCCCTCGAAGATCTCGGTGTGGTGCGGGCTGACCAGCAGGCAGCCGCGCCGGGCGTCGATCGTGAGCTCGCCGAGCGCGACCTCTCCCAGGAGGACGCGTCCCGCGGCGGCATCGGCTGCACCGGAGAGGAGCCGGACGAGGGTGTCGGACGTCGCCGGGTCGTCGATCGCGATGGCCAGCATCTCGCCGTCGCGGGTGGCCAGCGACAGCTCGTGCAGCGGCCCGTCACTCACGGCGTCGAGGCGGAGCTGCGGGCGGAGGGCGGCGGGGGCCCGGTCGCCCACCGTGACGATGCGCGGTGTCGCGAGGAAGCCGGCGATCCGTGCGGCCGAGGCTCGAGACGCCGCGTACTGGGCGCTGATCTCGCCGAGACCGGCGATCGGCTCCGCCAGGAACTGCGTCAGCCCGACGAGTGCGACGAGCTGACCCAGGGTGATCGACCCGTCGAGTGCCAGGGTCCCGGCGACCAGCGTCACGACGGCCAGGAGCAGGCCGCTGAGACCGCTGGTCATGCCCAGCAGATAGCCCCAGGACCGGGCGACGCCGATCGTGTCGTGGCGGGCAGCCTGGCTGGACGCGCGGTAACGGCGCAGGGCGACGTCCTCTCCGCCGATGCCCTTGAGTGGTCGCAGGCCCTGCACCAGGTCGCTGGCCAGCCCGGAGGCGCGGGCGGTGCTCTGCTGCTGCTGGTGTGTCCGGCGCGCGATCAGCGGAGTCACGACCTGGATCACGATCACGACGCCGGGCACGCCGAGCAGGATCATCAGGCCGAGCTGGACGTCGACCTGCAGGACGTAGATCGCCACGACCAGCACGCTGACCAGCGACGCCAGCGCGAAGCCGAGCTGCCGCATGACCATCGGGACGAGATCGGCGTCCGACGTGGCCAGCGAGAGTGTTTCGCCGGGCAGCATCGACGTCCGCGCCCCGCGGGGGTGCAGGACGTGGCCGGCGACCTCGGTGCGCAGCAGGTGGGACTCCTCCTCCTGGCTGCGGACGATGAGCCGGCTGCCGAAGCGGTAGCCGTTCGAGAGGACGAGGAACAGCAGCGCCAGACCGAGGATCGACAGCACGAAGTCCGAGCCGTCCTGGCGAGCGATGCCGTGGTCGATGATCAGGCCGATCACGACCGGCACGAGCGTCTCGCACAGCTGCCACACCATGATCAGCGCGAAGCCCATCGACAGCCGACGGCGGTGGCGCCGCAGCGCGCGCGCGATGAGGCGAACGGCGGTGGCGGGAGGAGCCTCTTGGGTGTGCACCCGCCCATCCTTCATGACGACGAGATGGTCGCTGTACCGGGCCGCGAGACTCCGGTCGTGCAGCATCATGGCGGTCGTGGCCTGGCGATCGGGCCGTGGGCGCTGTGGTCAGAGCGCCAAGGAGAACGCCCAGAGGTGGACCGCGGGCACGGGGTCCCAGTCGAGCTCGGGCCGCCGGACGAAGCCGAGCGAGGCGTAGAGCCGGTGCGCGGGCCGCAGCTCGTCGCGCGAGCACAGCACGACCTCGGTGAGCCCCGCTGCCCGCGCGCGGCTCAGGCACTCCGCCACGAGAGCCCGGGCGACTCCCCGATGCCGGGCGGTCGGTGCGACCGACAACGTCCGGAGCTCGCCCTGGTGCGGGGCGCGGGCCAGCTGGGCGGACGACGAGCCGTACGGGCACCACGTCACGGTGCCGACGAGCTCGTCGTCCTCGGTCGCGACGAGCAGCACGGCGTCCCGCGCCCGGGCGGCCGCGTCCACGAGCCACGCGGCGTACTCATGGTCGTACGATCCGTCGGGCAGGCGCAGGTAGTCGTCGGCGTCGTAGCCGGCGACCGTCAGTGCCCCGACCGTGTCGAGCTCGTCCTCCCGCGCGACGCGGACGACGACGTCAGATGCCGGTCGTGGCACGCGGGTAGGCCGCGTCGACATCGGTCATGACGTTGACGAGGTAGGGGACGCCCGAGGCGAAGGCACGGTCGATCGCGGGCCCGATCTGCTTCGGGTCGGTGACCATCTCGCCACCGCCGCCCAGCGCCGTCACGACCTGGTCGTACCGCGTCTGTGGCGCGAGGTCGGCCGCGACGTCGTAGCCGTAGAGCCACTGCATGGGCCCCTTCTCCAGGCCCCACGCCGAGTTGTTGCCGACGATCATGACAATCGGCAGGTGGTGCCGCACGAGGGTGTCGACGTCCATCAGCGACATGCCGGCCGCGCCGTCGCCGTAGAGCAGGACGACCTGGCTGGAGGGGCGGGCGATGCGGGCGGCCATCGCCGCACCCATGCCGGCGCCGAGGCAGCCGTATGGTCCGGGGTCGAGCCAGCCGCCGGGCCGCTTGGGCTCCACGAACTTGCCCGCGAACGACACGAAGTCGCCGCCGTCGCCGATCACGACGGCGTCGTCGGCGAGGCGGGGGAGCAGCTCGCCGTAGATGCGGGCGGGGTGAATCGGGTCGGCCTCGGCGCTCAGCAGGACCGAGTCCCGTTCGGTGGCCGCGGCGACCTCGGTCTGCAGCGTCGACAGCCACGGGGACCAGTCGGGACGGCGGCCGGGCCGGGACTGCAGCGACGACAGCAGCCCCGTGAGGACCGAGGGCAGATGACCGCTCCCCGAGGCGGCGAGGTCGGCGTGTGCCGACACCTGGCCGGGGGAGTCGGCGAGGTGGACCGTCCGGGCGGGGGTCGCGCCGTCCTTGCCGCCGAAGACGCCGTAGCCGAGCCGGAAGTCCAGCGGCGTCCCGACGACGATCACGAGATCGGCCTGGTTGAAGGCGGCGGAGCGGGCCTTCGTGACGAGCTGGGGGTGGCCGCCGGGGATGATGCCTCGGCCCATGCCATTGGCGATCACGGGAATGCCGGTCTCCTGGACGAGGTGGAGGGCGGCGTCCTCGGCGCGGTCGGCCCAGACGTCGGTGCCGAGCACCAGCACGGGGCGGACCGAGTCCTGCAGGAGGCCGGCGATCGTGGCGAGCGCGCCGGCGTCGGGCTCGATCGGCGCCGTCGTGTTGCCGGCCGACGAGAGCGTCGTGGCCGTGCTGTTGAAGAACTCGTCCATCGGGACGTCGACGAAGGTCGGACCGCGGTGTGACGACCCGGCGAGCGAGAAGGCGGTGTCGAGGGTCGGCGCGATGTCGTCGACCGAGCGTGCCGTCACGGCCGACTTCGAGATCGACTCGAAGATCGGCGGATGGTCGATCTCCTGCAGGCTCCCGGTGCCCCAGCGGTTGTTCGGCGCGCGTCCGCCGATCACGACGAGCGGTGAACCCGCGAAGCTCGCCTGCGCGACCGGGCTGACGCCGTTGGTCACGCCCGGGCCGGCCGTCAGGACCGCGAGTCCCGGTGTGCGGGTCAGCTTGCCGATCGCCTCGGCGGCGAAGACCGCGGTCGGCTCGTGCCGCACGTCGATGATCGGCATCTTCGGCTCGGTCGTGACCGCGGCGTCGTACATCGGGAACACGTGGGCGCCGGAGAGGGTGAACATCGTCTCGACCCCGTGCGCGCGGGCCACGTCGAGTGCGTGGATGCCGCCGTGGGACGTGGTGGTCTCGGCCTGGGACTCAGTCGTCATGTGACGCAGGTTACGTGACGAGAGGGGCAGCTCAGGCGAGAGGTCGGGCCCGGCTCGTCGGCCGGTAGAGCCACGGCTGCTCTGCCCGGATCTGGTCGAGGACCGCGAGCAGCAGGTCGGCCCGGTGCGCTGGCTGCTCGGCGAACAGCTCCGCGTCGGCGCGCAGGTCGTCCCGTCCCTGGACGCCCAACGCCAGCTGCAGGTGCAGGGCGCGCAGGAACGACGAGGTGTTGCGCACGGCGGGCGCCGGCCACTCGGCCTCGAGGTGCCCACGGGTGCGGGGCGGCTTGATGCCCTCCCCGAGGCGAGCGAGCCACGGCTCGACGATGCTGGGGTCGAGCGCATTGCGGTGCAGCAGCGTCATGACGGCGTACGCGAGGCGGTCCTCCTCGCCGTGGGGCCAGATGTATGCCGTGGGGGTCAGTACCCGGTCGGCGATGACGTCGAGCAGCACCGTCAGCTCGAGCCGGCCGAAGTGACGGGACCGGGCGAGCGCGGCCAGCAGGTCGGCGCCGTGGGCGATCGAGTTGGCCCAGCCCTGCTCGGGGATCCAGCCGCGGTGGTCCTGCTCGCGGACGTACCAGGCCGTGGCCCGGTCGCCCCAGTCGAGCACGGACTCCGCGGACATCAGGTGCTCGTTGTTGTCGCGCCCGATGATCTCGGCCAGCATCAGGGCGCTGTAGGAGCGCCGCATGACCGACACGTCGCCGTCGTGCCCCAGCCCGTACCGCAGCCCCGGCGCGATCCCGTCACCCAGACCGGCGAGCAGGGAGTCGTACACCCCGCGGGTGATCCACGTCGTCAGCAGGGGATAGGCCAGGTCCTCGCGGGTCCGGGGATTGGGATGCCCCAGCATCTCGACCAGCTCGACCGTGCACTCGTCCAGACCCCGGTCAGCAGGGACGTCCATCCCGTTCTGCATGACCGCTTGCCAGTACGCCTCAGACATCGCTCCATCGTGTCACGGCAGGAGCACTACGCTGAATCCGTGCCCTCGCTGGACGACATCGCCAGATTCCAGACCTCGCTGTCCGGCGAGGACGTCGCGTGGCTCCACGCGCTCGTCGCCGACTGGCAGATCATCGCGGATCTGTCGTTCTCCGACCTGGTGCTATGGGTCCCGGACGCCGAGGCCAAGGGCATGTGGGCCGGCGCCCAGATCCGCCCGACGACAGGTCCGACGACGCTGTTCGAGGACGTCGCGGGCACGTTCGTGCCCACGGGACGCAAGGACCGGCTCGAGATCGCCCTGGCGACGGGCGAGCCGGTCGCCGAGCACCTCGAGGAGCAGCACGACGGCACCCGTGTCCGCGTCGAGGTGATCCCGGTCAACCGCGACCGGCGCACGATCGCGGTCGTCGCGCGGCGCAGTGCCGAGAGCGTGGTGCGCACGACCAGCACGCTCGAGAACGCCTATTTCGACGCCGCCGCGGAGCTCGCGGGCATGATCCGTCGGGGCGAGTTCCCCGTGCCGGGCACCCGGACGGACCTGTCGGACTCGCTGCGCGTGGGCGACGGGTTCATCCGGACCGACCCGGCCGGCTCGGTCCGCTACGCCAGCCCCAACGCGATGTCGGCCTACCGCCGGCTGGGCCTGACCGGCGACCTGGTCGGGACGCACCTCGGCGACGTCACGACCCGGCTGGTCGACCGCCGGGCCACCGATCGCGGGCCGCGGGCCCTGATCGGCAGCTTCGAGAGCGTCGAGGCGGAGCTGGAGAACTCGCTGGCCTCCCTGCTTCTGCGGGTCATCCCGCTGCGGTCCGGCGGGCGTCGCAGCGGCTCGCTGATCCTGCTCCGCGACGTTACCGAGCTGCGGCTGCGCGAGCGGGAGCTCGTGTCCAAGGAAGCAACGATCCGGGAGATCCACCACCGGGTCAAGAACAACCTGCAGACCGTCGCGGCTCTGCTGCGGCTCCAGGGTCGCCGGATGGAGCTGCCGGAGGCTCGGGCCGCCCTGGAGGAGGCCGTCCGGCGGGTCGGCTCGATCGCCTTGGTGCACGAGACGCTGAGCCAGTCGTTCACGGACTTCGTGGAGTTCGATGAGATCGCCGACCGACTGCTCCACACCGTGCTCGACGTGTCGAACGGCTCGGGTCCGGCCAATCGCATCACTGCGGAGCGGTTCGGCTCGTTCGGGCTGCTGCCCGGGCAGGTCGCGACGCCGCTCGCGATGGTGCTGACCGAGCTGATCCAGAACGCCGCCCAGCACGCGTACGACGACCAGGGCGGCACGCTGACGCTCGCGGTCAACCGCATCCGGGACAAGGTGCGACTGCGGGTCAGCGACGACGGCACGGGCCTGCCGGCGGACTTCGACCGCGCGGGCAGCCTAGGCCTGTCGATCGTCACGACGCTGCTCGAGGGGGAGCTCGGCGGCACCCTCGCCTTCGAGGAGCGGGTCGGCGGCGGCACGACGGTTGCCATCTCGTTCACGGTCTGAGCGGGATGCAAAGAACCCCGCGGCCAGGAGGCCACGGGGTTCACCGATACGTGCGTACGTTCAGGCAGTACGAATACGTGCCCGAGCATTGCGGCGCTTCAGCGTACGACGTTCGTCTTCGCTCAAGCCTCCCCA
>JAOPXL010000097.1 GCA_025965175.1 Aeromicrobium sp. | reverse complement strand
ATGGCAACGTCTATGTGAAGACCGCCGACGGTGAACGACTGATCGGCCAGTGGCCCGGGGGTGACCCCGCTGAGGCCATGTCGTTGTACGTCCGCCGCTACGAGGGACTCGAGGTCGAGGTCGACCTCCTCGAGAAGCGGCTCGAGGGTGGCACCGTCTCCCCCGACGACGCCGCGAAGGCCGTCACGAAGGTGCGCGGCCTGCTGGCCGACGCCCAGGCGATGGGTGACCTCGACGCACTGGTCAAGCGGCTCGACGCGCTGCAGCCGGCGATCGACAAGCACCGCGAGGAGCGCAAGGCCGAGCGCGCCGCCAAGGTCGCCGAGGCGCAGACCGAGAAGACCCGGATCGCCGAGGCGGCCGAGAAGATCGCCGCTGGCAACGACTGGAAGTCCGGCGCCGACAAGCTGCGCGCTCTCCTCGACGAGTGGAAGGCGCTCCCCCGGCTGAGCAAGTCCGCCGACGACGCGCTGTGGCACCGGTTCAGCTCGGCCCGCACGACGTACACCCGCCACCGCAAGGCCCACTTCGGCGAGCAGTCGACGCTGCGCGACGCGGCCAAGGTGACGAAGGAGAAGCTCATCGTCGAGGCCGAGGCGCTGTCCACCTCGACCGAGTGGGGTCCGACGGCCGGCAAGTACCGCGACCTGATGGCCGAGTGGAAGAAGGCCGGCTCGGCTCCCCGCAACGTCGAGGACAAGCTCTGGAAGAAGTTCCGGGCCGCGCAGGACGCGTTCTTCACCGCCCGTGACGAGGCCAACGAGGCACTGGACGCCGAGTACGAGGTCAACGCCGAGAAGAAGCTCGAGATCCTCGCCGACGCCGAGAAACTCCTGCCGATCAAGAACGTCGATGCCGCCCGCAAGGCGTGGCTCGAGATCGCCGACCGGTGGGAGGCCGCCGGCAAGGTGCCCCGCGCCAAGATCGGGGACTTCGAGGGGCGGATCCGCAAGATCGAGAAGGCCATCAAGGACGCGACCGAGAGCCAGTGGAAGAAGACCGACCCGGAGAAGTCCGCTCGGGCCGACGACATGATCTCCAAGCTCCAGCATGCGATCGACGAGGCGCAGGCCAAACTCGACGCCGCCGAGGCCAAGGGTGACACCAGGAAGGCCAAGGACCTGACGGCCGACCTCGAGTCCAAGAAGGCCTTCCTCGAGATGGCCCAGAAAGCCCAAGCCGACTTCTCCTAGCCCCCCCCGCTGACGCGTGGGTTGTGCACGCTGACGCGTGGGTTGTGCACGCTGACGCGTGGGTTGTGCCCGCTTGACGCGTGGGTTGTGGACGACGATGTCGACGGATGACGGACATCGTCGTTTGATCGGGCCATGACAGAACTCCTCAACGACGGCTATCCGTTCACGGTGACGCAAGGGCGCGATCTCGGCCTGGCGCCGGCCGAGCTCAGACGAATGCATGCACAGATGCTCCTGCGCCGTGAGTTCCGCGGTGTCTACGTCGACGCGCGCGTACCCGACTCGCGACGCGGGCGCCTGCGCGCCATCAGTCTCGTCACGCCAGGCAACGCCGTCGTCTGCGACGAGACTGCGGCATGGGTAAGGGGCCTTGACGTCTTCTCGCCAGGCGCTCGCCACGACTTCACGCCTGCCATGGTCGTCAGGCACGGAGGGGCGCGCATCCTGCACCCAGGCAGCCGCGGGCGCCAGGCGATCATTTCGTCCAACGACATCGAGTTCGTGGACGGCGTGCACGTCACCACACCCGTCCGAACCGTCTCGGACCTGTTGAGGAAGATGTATCGGCCGTACGCACTTGCGGCCGCCGATACGTTCGCCGCCTCCGGTCTGGTCATAGTGCAGGAGGTCAACGAGTATGTCGCAGCACTCAAGGGCTATCGCGGGATTGTGCAGGCGCGAAGCCTCGCTGCGATCATCGAGCCCAAGACGCAGTCGCCCGGGGAGTCATGGCAACGGCTGCGCATGCTCGATGCCGGGTTTCCTCCACCGGAGCCGCAGTTCGAGGTCGTTGACGACTTCGGGCGCTCCTACTTCATCGACCTGCCGTACCCGGAGCTGCTGATCGGAGCGGAGTACGACGGTCGGGAGTTCCATACCGACGACTTGCACCAGCTCCACGACGTCGAGCGGCGCGACTACCTCTCGGAGATCTACGGTTGGCGCTGGGTCATCGGCAACCGTTCCCGGATCTTCGGACCAGACACCTCGTTCGAGGACGAGCTCGGTGACCTGTTGGGGATCAAACCCCTCGCGCGTTGGTGGGGAGCGCGAGAGGAACCCCTGCGTCGGGCGGCGTAACCGGCGCCTCAGCGTTCGCAACCCACGCATCACCGTTCGCAACCCACGCGTCACCGTTCGCAACCCACGCGTCACCGTTCGCAACCCACGCGTCGGCGGGCAGGGGGTGGGGGTGTGGGTTTGGGGTTATTGGGTGAGCCGGTAGACGTCGAAGACGCCTTCGACGGTACGTACGGCGGACAGCACGTGGCCGAGGTGCTTGGGGTCGGCCATCTCAAAGGTGAACTTGGACTTCGCGACCCGGTCCCGGCCGGTCGACAGCGACGCCGACAAGATGTTCACGTGCTGGTCAGAGATGACCCGGGTGATGTCGCTGAGCAGCCGCGGCCGGTCCAGGCCCTCGACCTGCACCGCGACGAGGAACGTGCTCTTGCCGGTCGGCGCCCACCGCACCTCCACGAGGCGCTCTGGCTGGCTGCGCAGCGCCCGCAGGTTCACGCAGTCCGTCCGGTGCACGGACACCCCGTCGCCGCGGGTCACGAAGCCCTTGATCGAGTCGCCGGGCACCGGGGTGCAGCATCGCGCGAGCTTGACCATGACGTCCCCGTCGACGCCCTCGACGATGACGCCCGCGTCCCGGTTCTCGGTGCGCGGTCGGCGTTGCCCGACACCCGGCAGGGTCGTGGCCTCCGCGAGGTCCTCCTGCGCGCCCTCACGACCGCCGGCGAGGTCGATGACCCGCTCGACGACGCTCTGCGCACCGACGTTGCCCTCGCCGACCGAGGCGTACAGCGTCGACACGTCCGGCAGGTGCAGCTCCGTCGCCACGGTCGACAGCGTCTCGTGCTTGAAGAGCCGGTGCAGCGGCAGCCCCTCCTTGCGCATCTGCTTGGCGATGAGGTCCTTGCCGCGCTCGATGGCCTCCTCGCGCCGCTCCTTGGTGAACCACTGCCGGATCTTGTTGCGCGCCCTCGGGCTGGCCACGAACTCGAGCCAGTCCCGGCTCGGCCCCGCGTCGGGGGACTTGGAGGTGAACACCTCGACGACGTCCCCGCTCTCCAGCGTCGACTCCAGCGACACCAGCCGGCCATTGACCCGGGCGCCGATGCAGGCGTGCCCGACCTCGGTGTGCACCGCGTAGGCGAAGTCGACCGGCGTCGCATCGGCCGGCAGCTGGATCAGGTCACCACGAGGCGTGTACGCATACACGCCCGCGCTGTTGATCTCGAACCGCAACGAGTCCAAGAAGTCGACCGAGTCCTCGGTCTCGGACTGCCAGTCCAGCAGTTCGCGCAGCCACAACATGTCGTTGCTGTCAGGACTCTTGCCGCCCTTGGTCCCGGCGGTCCCGTCCTCCTTGTACTTCCAGTGCGCCGCGACGCCGTACTCGGCCCGACGGTGCATCGCGTTGGTACGGATCTGCAACTCCACCGGCTTGCCCTGCGGGCCGATGACCGTGGTGTGCAAAGACTGGTACATGTTGAACTTCGGGACCGAGATGTAGTCCTTGAACCGTCCCGGGATGGGGTTCCACCGCGCGTGCAGCACGCCGAGGACGCCATAGCAGTCCGCGACCGAGTCCACCAGGATCCGCACTCCCACGAGGTCGAAGATCTCGGAGAACTCACGGCCACCAACCAGCATCTTCTGGTAGATCGAGTAGTAGTGCTTGGGCCGGCTCGACACCTTGGCCTTGAGCTTGACGTGTCGCAGGTCGGACTCGACGTCGTTGACGACGCGCTCGAGGAACTCCTCACGCGACGGCGCGCGGTCGGCGACCAGTCGGACGATCTCGTCGTAGACCTTGGGGTGCAGCGTCGCGAACGCGAGGTCCTCGAGCTCCCACTTGATCGTGTTCATGCCGAGTCGGTGCGCCAGCGGCGCGAAGATCTCGATCGTCTCGCGCGCGATCCGCTCCTGCTTGTCCTGCCGCAGGTAGCGCAGCGTGCGCATGTTGTGCAGCCGGTCGGCGAGCTTGATGACCAGGACCCGGATGTCGCGGCTCATCGCGACGACCATCTTGCGGATCGTCTCGGACTGCGCCGAGTCGCCGTACTTGACCTTGTCGAGCTTCGTCACGCCGTCGACGAGCTGGCGGACCTCATCACCGAAGTCGGCCGTCAGCTGGTCCAGCGTGTAGTCGGTGTCCTCGACGGTGTCGTGCAGCAGCGCCGCGCACAGGGTCGGGGCGGTCATGCCGAGCTCGGCCAGGATCGTCGCCACCGCGAGCGGGTGTGTGATGTAGGGGTCGCCGCTCTTGCGCTTCTGCCCCGCGTGGGCGCGGTCCGCGATCGCGTACGCCTTCTGGATCGCCGCGGTCTCGCCCTTGGGATGAGTCGCCCGATAGACCTTGATCAGCGGGTCGAGGACCGTGTCGGCGGACCCGGACTTGCTGCCGCCGATGCGCGCCAACCGGTTGCGCACGCGCGCGGAAGCCGTGGCCGAGTCGGTGTTCTTCGACTCCGCCGGGGGTGCTTCGATGCGATCGGCCACGCGTGCTCCTCCTGCTCCCAAGTCTAGTGCGTACGCGTGAGTCGGCAGGTCATGTCAGCCCTGCAGACCACTGACGAGGCTCGCCGCGGCCGCCAGGACCAGGACGGCGACGAGCACGAGGGCGACGATGCGCGCCTGATGGTTGTTCATGACTCTCGATTCGTGGTGGATTCAGTACGTCCGGAGGGCGCCGCAGCCGACGGGTGCCAGCCGTTCCTGGCCGCCGAGTGCCCCGATCTCGATGAGGACGAGGTTACCGGCCACGACTCCCCCGGCCTGACCGACGAGGTCGGCGGCCGCGAGCATCGTTCCGCCCGTGGCGAGCACGTCGTCGACGACCAGGACACGCGCGCCCGGAACGATCGCGTCGACGTGCATCTCCAGGACCGCCGAGCCGTACTCCAGGTCGTACGCCGTGGACAGTGTCGTGGCGGGCAGCTTGCCGGACTTGCGGACCGGGACGAAGCCGGCACCGAGCCGCAGGGCGATCGACGGGCCGAACAGGAAGCCTCGCGCCTCGATGCCCAGGACCACGTCGATCGGGCCGAGACCCTCGGCGTGCGCGACGAAGGCGTCCATGACGTCTGTGAGGGCCGCGTGGTCCGCCAGCAGCGGCGTGATGTCGCGGAACGTGACGCCGGGCTCGGGCCAGTCCTCGATCGGACGGACCAGCTGGTCGATGGCGGTGTCGAGGTCGCTCATGGCGATCCTTCCGGATGGAGCAGCAGGCCCCGCGGGACGAACCCGCGGGGCCTGCTGAGGGGGTGTGTCAGGACTTGCCGTTCAGGTTGACCTTGCACTCGCTCTTGGCGTGCTTCTCGATCGCCTTGGAGGCCTTCTCGAAGTCCGCGTCGCTGAGCTTCTGCAGGTCGGTGGCGAGCGACTGCAGCTTCGAGACGTCGACACCCTCGGGGATCTGACCGGACTGGATCTTGGGCAGGTCGGTCAGCTTGATGCCGGCCTTCTCGAGCCCGTCCTCGACCGTCGTGACGGCGTTGTCGAGCTTCTTCCAGTCGGCCTGCAGAGAGTCGGGCGACTCGGCCGCGAGCTTGTGGAAGGTCTTGAAGGCGTTGTCGAGCTGGCCGATGTCGCCCGAGTCAAGGCCACCGAAGGTCTTCGCCGCGGTCTTGATGTCCTTGCAGTAGTCGCTGTCAGCGCCACCCTCGTCGCTGCCGCCGCACGCGGCCAGCGAGCTGCCGAGCAGGACAACGCCGGCCAGGGCCAGGGAGATCTTCATGGTTGCTCCTCTACTACGACGGAAGCCGGGACCGTCCCGCGCCGCTGTTCGGTGGGATCAGGATCGCATGACGCGCAAGCGCCTCGGTCAGGACCCGCCCTTGCCCCGCTGCGAGCGGGGCTTGCGTGATGGCTGCGCACGCTTGGCGGCCCCCGACGACGCAACGGGGCGGTGCGGAGCTGCCACAGTGGCCGCGACCGGGGCCTCGGCCTCCTTGGCACGACGAGCGAGCACCCGGGCGGTCTGCGCCCGGATGGCCGGCTCGCGCTCCTTGAGCTGCGAGACCAGCGGTGTCGCGATGAAGATCGAGGAGTACGTACCGGCAAGCATGCCGACGAACAGGGCCAGCGCCAGGTCCTTGAGCGGACCGGAGCCGAGGATCGCGACACCCGCGAACAGCAGGGCCGCCACCGGCAGCAGGGCCGTGATCGAGGTGTTGATCGACCGAACCAGTGTCTGGTTGAGCGCCAGGTTGGCCTGCTCGGCGTACGTCTTGGTGGTCGACTTGAGGATGCCACGCGTGTTCTCGCGGACCTTGTCGAACACGACCACGGTGTCGTAGAGCGAGTAGCCCAGGATCGTCAGCAGGCCGGTGACCGTCGCGGGGGTGACCTCGAATCCGGACAGCGAGTAGACGCCGGCCGTGATCAGGAGGTCGTGCGCCAGCGCGACGACGGCGGCGACCGACATCCGCCACTCGCGGAAGTAGGCCCAGATGAACAGGACGACGATCACCAGGAACACGATCAGGCCGGTCAGGGCCTTCGTCGCGACCTGCTTGCCGTACGTCGGTCCGATGAGGTTCTGGCTGACCTCCTGCGCGCCGGCGTCGCTCAGGGCCTTCGTGACCGCCGTCGCCTCGTCCTGTGACAGGGCGCGGGTCTGGATCCGCAGCGAGTCGCTGCCCGAGGTCTGGACCGTCGGGTCGGCGGCGTCCGGGACACCGGCGTCCTCGACCGCCTTGGTGAGCTTGTCGACCGTCGCGGTGTCGTTCTTCTGCACCTGCGCGGTGAACTCGACCCCGCCCTTGAACTCCACGCCGTAGTTGAAGCCGCGGAAGATGAAGGCGAGCGACGCCACCAGGACGATGACGGCCGAGATCGCATAGAAGACCTTGCGGCGGCCGACGAAGTTGATCGAGACCCGACCTTCGTACAGGTGCTGTCCGAACGAGCTGATCGTGCCCATCAGTTGGCCTTTCCGTCGGCGCGGACTGTCTCGGCACGGACGTCAGCCGTACGAGCCGGGTTGGTGCGGGCGATCTCCGAGACCTTGCGGCCGGTGATGCCCAGGTGGGCGGCGTCGAGGCCGGAGAGCTTGTGACCCTGGCCGAAGAACTTCGTCCGCGCCAGCAGCGAGACGAGTGGCTTGGTGAACAGGAACACCACGACGATGTCGATCACCGTGGTCAGTCCGAGCGCGAACGCGAACCCGCGCACGACGCCGATCGCGAAGATGAACAGTGTCAGCGCCGCGAGGATCGAGACCGCGTCGGCGGCCAGGATCGTGCCACGGGCGCGCACCCAGCCGGCCTCGACGGCAAGCCGCAGCGACCGCCCTTCGCGCACCTCGTCACGGATGCGTTCGAAGAACACGATGAACGAGTCGGCGGTGATGCCGATCGCCACGATCAGTCCGGCGATACCCGGCAGGGTCAGGGTGAACCCGACGCCTTGGCCCAGCAGCAGGACCATGACGTACGTCAGTGCGCCCGCCACGAGCAGCGAGCCGATGATGACCAGGCCCAGCCCGCGGTAGTAGAGCAAGCAGTAGATCACGACCAGGATCAGGCCGATGACGCCGGCGATGAGCCCCGCCTGGAGCTGAGTGCCGGCCAGCGACGGCCCGATCTCCTCGCTGCCGTTGACGCCGAACGTCAGCGGCAGGGAGCCGAACTTGAGCTGGTTGGCCAGCTCCTTGGCCGTCGTCGCGGTGAAGCTGCCGCTGATCTCCGAGACGCCGTTGCGGATGACGGCCTGCGAGGACGGCGCGGTGATCGAGTCGCCGTCGAGCACGACGGCGAACCGGTTCTGCGCCGGCGTCAGGGCCGTGGTCACGGTCTTGAAGACGCCGGGGCCATCGCCCTTGAGCTTGATCTGGACGGTCCACTGCGCGGTCTGCGTGTTGTACTGCGGCGACGCGCTCTTGATGTCGGAGCCCGGAATGATCGTGGGGCTGAGGATCTGCACCTCACCGGTCTTGGTGTCGCAGGTGACCAGCGGCTTGCCAGCCACGTCGTTGACCGACAGGCCCTTGGGCGAGCAGACGAATCCGGCGGCCTGCTTCTGAAGTGCCGCGATGCCGGGCTGGAACTCCTTGGGCAGGGACTGGAGGCCCTCGGTCTCGGCCTTGATCATCTGGTCGAGGGTCAGCTTGCTCCAGTCGATCTCGTCGATCGTCTTCTGGGCCTTGGCCGCGTCGGCCGGGTCTGCCTTCTGAGCCGCCCCGGTCAGCGATCCCGTCCACAGCAGGCGGAACCGCAGCTGCGCGGTCTTGCCGACCTGATCGACGATGTTGGCCTTCTTCTCACCCGGGATCTCGATGATGATCTGGTTGCCGCCCTGCGTCGTCACCTCGGCCTCGGTCACCCCGCTGGCGTTGACCCGCTGGTCGATGATGTTGCGCGCCTGGTCGAGCTTGTCCTTCGTGACACTGCCCGACTCGGTCTTGGCCTGCAGCGAGATGCGGGTGCCGCCCTCGAGGTCCAGGCCCAGCTTGGGGTGCCAGGCGCTCGCGTCGCCCTTGTCGGACTTGAAGTCGATCAGCGCCACCAGGGCGAAGAGGACGACGATCGCGGCGAGGAACAGCGTCAACGTCCGCTTCGGGCGCGGCAGGTTGGAGCTACGGGTGTTCTTGGTCGCCATCAGAGGTCAGTGCTCGTCTCGGGATCGGTGGCAGTCTCGTCGGGGACGACCCGCGAGACAGCGTGACGGTTGACGGTGATCACGGTGCCCTCAGCGATCCGCAGCTCGATAGTCTCGTCTCCGAGCGCAACGATCTCGCCGAAGATGCCGCTGGCCAGCATGACCCGCTGGCCGGGCTCGAGCTGGCTCTGCAGGCCCTGGAACTCGCGCTGGCGCGCCCTCGCCGGTCGCACGACCAGGAAGACGAACGCGACGACCAGCAGGACGAGGGGCAGGATGGACGCCCAGTTTTCCACGGTGGTGCTCCCGTACGGATGAGTGTGGGTCCGCCTCGAGGGCGGACGTGGCCGGTGGGCCGCCGGACAGTTTATCCCGGCAACCAATTCATGGTGGCGTGCCTCACTCCGTGGCGCGCCGGCGGGGTCAGTCCTGCGCGGGGTCGGGCCCCGGGTCGAACGACAGCTGGTCCGCGCCGGCCGGTGCTGCGAGGCCCAGATGACGCCACGCCGCAGCCGTCGCGACCCGCCCTCGCGGGGTGCGGGCGAGGAACCCCAGACGTACGAGGAACGGCTCGGCGAGCTCCTCGACGGTCTCCCGCTCCTCGCCGACGGCCACCGCGAGGGTCGAGACGCCGACCGGTCCGCCCCCGAAGCTGCGGCACAGCGCGTCGAGCACGGCCCGGTCGAGCCGGTCCAGGCCGAGCTCATCGACCTCGTAGAGGGCCAGGGCGCTGCGGGCGACGTCGTGGTCCACGACTCCCCCGGCGCGCACCTCGGCGTAGTCCCGCACTCGGCGCAGGAGCCGGTTGGCGATGCGCGGTGTGCCGCGTGAGCGGGATGCGATCTCCCGGCCGCCGTCGTCAGTGACCTCCAGGCCCAGCAGCCCGGCGGAGCGATCGACGATGCGGTGCAGCTCATGGGGGTCGTAGTAGTCGAGCTGGGCGGTGAACCCGAACCGGTCCCGCAGGGGGCTGGGCAGCAGGCCCGCCCGCGTCGTGGCACCGACGACCGTGAACGGTGGGATCTCCAGCGGGATCGCCGTAGCGCCGGGACCCTTGCCGACGATGACGTCGACTCGGAAGTCCTCCATCGCCATGTAGAGCAGCTCCTCGGCCGGCCGCGACATCCGGTGGATCTCGTCGATGAAGAGCACGTCACCCTCGTTGATTCCCGACAGGATCGCCGCGAGGTCGCCGGCGTGCTGGATCGCCGGCCCGCTCGTGATGCGCAGCGGCGCGGAGAGCTGGTGGGCGATGATCATCGCGATCGTCGTCTTGCCGAGGCCCGGGGGGCCGGACAGCAGCACGTGGTCGGGCGTACGTCCGCGGGCGACGGCGGCCTCGAGCATCAGCGTGAGCTGCTCGCGAACGCGCTCCTGCCCGATCAGCTCGTCGAGCGTGCGCGGACGTAGCGCGGCCTCGAAGGCGCGGTCCTCGGGGCCGGCCTCGGCCACGATCGCCTCGAACGCCTCGGACAGGTCGTCGTCGTGCATCAACGGGCCTTCGCCAACGAGCGGAGCGCGTCACGCAGGATTGTCGAGACGTCGGGGTCCGTGCCGGCCGGCAGGTCAGCGGCGACCCGGTCGAGCGCGGCGTCGGCGTCACGCGCCGACCAACCCAGGCCCAGCAAGGCCTCGTGGACCTGACCACGCCACGCGGGAGCGCCGGCCTGGACGACCGTCGTCACGCCGACCCGGTCCTTGAGCTCCACGACGATCCGCTCGGCACCCTTGCGCCCGATGCCGGGGACCTTGGTCAGTGTGGCCAGGTCGCCCTGGCCGATGGCCTGGCGCAGCCGGTCTGGATCGAGCACCGCGAGCATCGCCTGGGCGACCTTGGGGCCGACGCCACTGGCGGTCTGCACGAGCTCGAACATGTCGCGCTCGTCGGTGCTGGCGAAGCCGAACACCGTCAGCGAGTCCTCGCGCACGACCATCGAGGTCGACAGCTGGACTTCCTGGCCGAGGCGCAGGGTCGCGATCGTGCCGGGCGTGCACATGACCTGGATGCCGACTCCCCCGACGTCGATGACCGCGGCGGTCAGCGTGACGGCGGCGACGGGGCCGCGGACGTGGGCGATCATCGGTGTACTCCCTGCTTCTGGGCCTCGATGGCCTGCTCGAGACGATTGCGGGCACCCCCACGCCAGATGTGGCAGATGGCCAGTGCCAGTGCGTCGGCGGCATCGGCGGGCTTGGGTGCCTCGGTCAGCCGCAGCAGGCGGGTGACCATCTGGGTGACCTGCGCCTTGTCGGCGCGGCCGTTGCCGGAGACCGCGGCTTTGACCTCGCTGGGCGTGTGGAGGTGCACCGGGACGCCGTGACGGGCGGCGACGAGCATCGCGATGCCGGACGCCTGGGCCGTGCCCATGACCGTGCGCACGTTGTGCTGGCTGAAGACACGCTCGACCGCGACGACGTCCGGGCGGTGCAGCAGGACGCTGGCCTCGACGAGCTGCTCGAGCTGGTGCAGCCGTCGGGCGGTGTCGAGATCGGCCGGCGTGCGGAACACCCCGACGTGGATCATCGTCAGCGGACGCCCGACGGTGCCGTCGACGACACCGACACCGCACCGGGTCAGGCCGGGGTCGATCCCGAGCACCCTCATGAGGAGACCGCCGTGCATACCGAACGCATGTTCGACAGCCTAGACGGCGCCTCCGTCAGTGTGAGGACGACGCGCCGGGGCCGGCTCCTTGCCGAGACGCAGGTCCTCAGACAGCTCGACCATCCGGCGTCGGGAGACGCTCCAACCCCGTACCGCCTCGGTGTGCACCAGCCGATCGCCCCGCCAGACCTCGATCGGCCAACGCGCGACGTACCCGGCCCGCAGCACGATGAACAACGGCAGCAGCAGGAGGACCAGGAGAAGCTCGGTCACCAGCACCGCGAGCACGAGGACGACCGGGAGCGCGACCGCCAGGACGATCAGCCCAATGAAGATCGCCAGTCCGATCAGCAGATCGTCACCGAGGTCGCCGCCTCCCGGGAAGTCGATGAAGTCCTCCGGGTCGCGCCGTCGCAGGCGCCAGGGCAGCCAGCGACGCTTGATCCGCCAGGTCTCGCCCGCCGGATCGGTGACGTGCACCTACTCGACCTGGGCCATGACCTCGTCGGAGGCGTCGAAGTTGGCGAAGACGGTCTGGACGTCGTCACAGTCCTCGAGCGCGTCGATGAGCTTCATGATCCGGGTCGCAGCGTCGACGTCGACCTCGACCGTGACGGTCGGGACGAACGCGGCGTCGGCCGAGTCGTAGTCCAGTCCGGCCTCCTGCAGCGCCGTACGGACTGCGACCAGGTCAGTGGCCTCGCAGATCACCTCGAAGGTGCCGTCGTGGTCGTTGACCTCCTCGGCGCCGGCGTCGAGGACCGCGAGCAGCACGTCGTCCTCGTTGGTCTCGCCCGACTCCTGCTCCGCGGGCACCATGATGACGCCCTTGCGGTGGAACATGTATGACACCGAGCCCGGGTCGGCCATCGTGCCGCCGTTGCGGGTCATGGCGGTCCGGACCTCCATCGCAGCCCGGTTGCGGTTGTCGCTCAGGCACTCGACCAGCAGCGCGACACCGCCGGGGGCGTACCCCTCGTACATGATCGTGATGTAGTCGACCGCGTCGTCACCGACGCCGCCGCCACGCTTGACCGCTCGGTCGATGTGATCCTTGGGGACCGACGCCTTCTTGGCCTTCTGGATCGCGTCGTAGAGCGTCGGGTTGCCCTCGGGGTCGGGTCCGCCCATGCGAGCGGCGACCTCGATGTTCTTGACCATCTTGGCGAACATCTTGCCGCGCTTGGCATCGACGACGGCCTTCTTGTGCTTCGTGGTCGCCCATTTCGAGTGGCCTGACATGGGTGGCGCCCCCTTCTGCTGCGGCGGATTCCTACGACTTCTGGACGAGGTCGACGAAGTAACGGTGGATGCGGTCGTCACTGCCCACCTCGGGGTGGAATGACGTCGCCATCAGGTTGCCATGTCGAACGGCCACGATTCTACCGGCCGCGGGGCCGCTGGGGACCGTCGCAAGGACCTCGACCTCCGGGCCGGTCGACTCGACCCACGGTGCGCGGATGAACACGGCGTGCACCGGGCCGTCGAAACCGTCGAACGCGATGTCGCCCTCGAACGAGTCGACCTGACGTCCGAAGGCGTTGCGGCGGACCGTGATGTCGAGCCCGCCGAGGGTCTCCTGACCGACGATCCCGTCCTTGATCCGGTCCGCCAGCATGATCATCCCCGCGCACGTGCCGAAGGTCGGCATGCCGCCCCGGATCCGTTCGACGAGCGGCTCGAACAGGTCGAACGCCCGGGCGAGCTTGTACATCGTCGTCGACTCACCGCCCGGCAGCACCAGGGCCTCGCAGCGCGCCAGCTCCTCGGGACGCCGGACCGTGAACGCGTCGACTCCGAGGTCGGTCAGCGTCCGGAGGTGCTCACGCACATCACCTTGCAGCGCGAACACACCGATCGAGGGGGAAGGCACCCGACGAGCCTATCGAAGGGGTGAAGCCCGTTTGACGGCGGCGGCGGCGTGAGAGACGAATCTCCAGGGGATACGCCACCACCGCCGCTCCCTCTCGGAATTCCCTCCCGATCGGGTTAAACGGAGTGAGTGGCCTAGCCGGACGCGAACGCCCAGCCGGCCGAACTCCCTCTGTCACTGAGACACGATGCGAGGCACTCCCATACCTCTCGCGCTCAGTAGGGAAAGCATACTCCCGGGGTGGAACGGTGCGCAGAGTCGGAGGTCCCGGGTCACCGTGGAGCCACGGCTCCAGATGACTACCAGCCACGCTCCGCGAGGCGGTGGGGCTCGGGGATGTCGTCGACGTTGATGCCGACCATGGCCTCACCGAGACCGCGGGAGACCTTGGCGATGACATCCGGGTCGTCGAAGAACGTCGTGGCCTTGACGATGGCCTCGGCGCGCTGCGCGGGGTTGCCGGACTTGAAGATGCCCGAGCCGACGAAGACGCCCTCGGCGCCGAGCTGCATCATCATGGCCGCGTCGGCCGGGGTCGCGATGCCGCCGGCGGTGAACAGGACGACGGGGAGCTTGC
>JAOPXL010000094.1 GCA_025965175.1 Aeromicrobium sp. | reverse complement strand
TGGGAGTCAGAAGCGAGATCGATCGCACGCCCGCGCAGTTCACGCAGGCCGTGGACCATGTGCGCCGCGCCGTCCTTCGACCCGAGGTCGTGGTCGACGAGATGCCCGCGCCCCAACGCATCGCGCCCCACTCGTTCGCGATGAGCGGTGACGTCCTGATCGAGGACGACGAGCTGGCGACCGGGCGGTTCATCCTGCTGCACGATCCGGCCGGCAACGACGCGTGGGGCGGGACGTTTCGCTGCGTGACGTTCGCCCGGGCCGACATCGAGGCCGACATGGCCGCCGACCCGGTGCTGCCGAGCGTGGGCTGGAGCTGGCTGACCGAGGCCCTGTCGGCCTACGGAAGCGCGTACACCGCGGCCAGCGGCAGCGTCACGGTCGTCCGCTCGGAGGGATTCGGCGAGATGGAGGCTGACGGCTCCGACGCCCAGATCGAGGTGCGCGCGTCCTGGACCCCTGTCATGGACACCCCGACGGTCGACATGGGCGGTCATGCCTCGGCCTGGTCCAACCTGTTGTGCGCGATCGCCGGGCTGCCCCCGCTGGCGCCCGGGGTCATCCCCCTCCAGCGCCGGCGTGGTCCCCGTTGAGCACCCCGGACGAGACGCCGCTGACCGCGATCGACGAGGAGGCGACCGAGCCGGTCGTCATCGAGTCACCACGCCTGGAGCTGCGTGACCCGCTGCCCGCCGTGGTCGAGACCGCGGCCCAGCTGCAGGCGACGTGCGACGCGATCCTCGCCGGCACCGGTCCGATCGCGCTGGACGCCGAGCGAGCCTCGGGCTACCGCTACTCGCAGCGCGCCTACCTGATCCAGATCCGCCGGGAGGGGGCCGGGACCCACCTGGTCGACCCCACCGCATTCGACAGCCTCGTCCCGCTCGACACCGCGTTCGACGGCAACGAGTGGATCCTGCACGCCGCGACACAGGACCTGATGTGCCTTGCCGAGGTCGGCCTCTATCCCGAGAAGCTGTTCGACACCGAGCTCGCCGGTCGACTGCTCAACCTGCCCCGGGTCGGGCTGGCGGCCCTGGTCGAGCACTACCTCGGGCTGAGCCTGGCCAAGGAGTTCTCCGCAGCCGACTGGTCCACCCGCCCGCTGCCCGAGCCGTGGCTCGTCTACGCGGCGCTCGACGTCGAGGTGCTGATCGAGCTGCGCAACCTGATCGACGCCGACCTGGTCAGCGCCGGCAAGCGCGAGTGGGCCGCCGAGGAGTTCGAGTCGCTGCTGCTGTTCCAGGGGCCGCCGGAGCGCAAGGAGCCGTGGCGCCGTACCTCCGGGATCCACAAGGCCCGCGGCCGCCGCGCCCTCGCCGTGGTGCGTGAGCTGTGGCAGGCCCGCGACCGGATCGCCGAGACGCGTGACACGACACCGGGTCGGATCCTGCCCGACACGTCGATCCTCGAGCTGGCCTCGTCTCCCCCGCAGGATCTCAACGCACTCAAGGGACTGCGGATCATGCGCAACCGCGGACCCCGCCGCTTCCTCGGCGACTGGTTCGATGCGATCGAGCGCGGGCTCACGCTCCCGGAGGCGCAGCTGCCGACGGCGAGCCAGCGCATCGACGGCCCACCGCCGCCACGCGCCTGGGCCGACAAGAATCCCGTCGCCGCCGAACGCCTCGCCCGCAGCCGGGAGGTCATCGGGGCGGTCGCCGAGCAGTACGACCTGCCGACCGAGAACCTCATCAGCCCGCAGCTCGTCCGCAACCTCGCCTGGGAGCCCCCGACCGAGCTCACGGTCGGGGCCGTCGCCGCCGACCTGCGGTCCGCCGGAGCCCGCCAGTGGCAGATCGGTCTGATCGTGGAGCCGCTGACCGCGGCGTTGGCGCCGGTCTCCTGAAACGTCACACTCCCGTGGGCAACAGGTTAGCCTTCCCTACCCTTACACTGGGTCAGTGCTCGGAAACTTCCTGATCGGCCTGCGCGAGGGTCTTGAGGCCAGCCTCGTCATCAGCATCCTCGTCGCCTACCTGGTCAAGACGGGTCGCCGCCGCGACGTCCGCTACATCTGGGTCGGCGTCGGATCGGCCATCACCCTCGTCGTCCTCGCGTTCACGATCATCACGATCGCGGTCGACCAGCTGCCGTTCCGCTGGCAGGAGGGCGTCGGCGGCTCCCTGTCGATCATCGCCGCGGCGCTCGTGACCTGGATGATCTTCTGGATGCGCCGGACCGCCCGCGGGCTCAAGAAGGAGCTCGAGGGCGAGCTGGAGTCGGCCGTCCTGCTCGGTGCCGGGGCGATCACCCTCGTGGCGTTCCTGACGGTCGGCCGCGAAGGCCTCGAGACAGCCGCGATCCTCTACGCCACGATCGCCAACAGCTACACCGCGACGCCGTTCATCGGCGCGTTCAGCGGGTTCGTGGTGGCCGCGGTCCTGGGCTACCTGATCTACCGCGGCGCCGTGAAGGTCAACCTCGGCAAGTTCTTCACCGTCACGGGCTACCTCCTGATCATCGTGGCGGCCGGCGTGCTGGCCTACGGCGTGCACGACCTACAGGAGGCGCGCTTCCTGCCCGGCCTGGGCGACAAGCCCTTCGACCTCAGCGACCCGGGTGCTGCGACATGGAACCCGCAGAACCCCGGCGGCTGGATGGGCACCTTGCTGAAGGGCACGATCAACTTCCAGCCGGATCCCACCTGGCTGCAGGCCATGGTCTGGGTCGTCTACCTCGCGATCGTCCTGAGCCTCTACCGGCGCAAGCCCAAGTCCCCTTCGGCGTCGACACCGGCCCCCGTGGAGCCGGTCAACGCGTCCTCGTGATGGCCCCACTGGCTACCGTGAGCGCGTGAGCGAGTTCAAGAAGCCGTCGCTGCCCGGCGCCGCGCTGTTCGAGGCGCAGGCCGGCGGGTCCGACCCGGCCGAGATGGCTGCGGCAGGCCACCGCATCGCGACGCTGCTGGTGCGTGGGCCGCGCAACGACGACGACCAGGGACTCGTCGACCGGGTCTTGCACCTCGCCGACGAGGAGGGCCTCGGGGTCATCGCCGAGCTCTGGTCGCACGCCGCCCCCGACAGCCTGGCCGGCGCGCTGTGGCGGCTCTACCTCCTACGGACCTGGGTCCATCGGCAGCCCGCCCAGGCAGCCCGGGAGTACGCGACCGGCAAGGCCTACGCCCCGGTGCACGAGGTCCTCGCGGGCGTCGTCGACCCCCCCGGACCCGAAGAGGTCATCGCGCTGGTCGACACCGTCGTCCGCGGTATCGTCAGCGTGCACTTCGACGTGACCCTCGACCGGGCCGCGGCCTTTGCCCACATCGTCGGGGTCGGCCGCGGACAGCTCGACACCGGCGACCCGCACAGCGCTGCCAAGCTCGTCGACACAGCACTGCACCTGCACCACGCCGCGGAGATGGAGCGGTCCGGCCAGCTGCATTGAACGCCACACCGATTCGGACTTGTCTGAGCCGGGTGCGGGGTTAGGCTGGTCCTCGCGTCGGGCTGCGGTAGCCCCGGGTCCCACAATTAGCCGCTTCGAGCGGCCATGCGCCGTGAGGCGCTTCCCAGCCCGACGCCTTGCTTCTCCCCCAGTGTGACCACGACCGCTGGCTCGATGAGACTACCTGTCATGGCTCCTTGGGACCGGATGTCGACCATCGCTCCACTACTTCCTGGTTCGCCCTCGTCGGCCGCCCGGGTTCACCTACCGTGGAAGGCCTCGGGGGTCGAGGGGGCCCGGACTGCCGGTCGGCGGTCGGTTCCAGGGGCGACCGCCGATCGGCTCGGACTCACCTCGACGCGAAGGTCGTGTACGACTGACCGGGCCGGCCGATCTCGGACAGCTCGTCGAGATCGGCCGCCGTCGGGATCCACCGGGCGGCGGCGGCATTCGCCGCGACCTGCTCGGGCCCCGTCGCCCCGGCGATGACGCTGGACACGGCCGGCTGCGCCGCCAGGCCGCCGATCGCCAGCTCGAGGACCGAGATGTCCCGCGCGGAGGCGAAGGCCTGGAGCGCCTCGATCCGGTCCCAGTCGGCATTCTGCAGCCGATCGGACTGGGCCTCGAGGCGCGAGCCCGACGGCGCCGCTTCCCCGCGACGGTACTTGCCGGTCAGCAGGCCGTACGCCAGGGGGAAGTAGGGCAGGATCCCGATGCCGCGATCGAGGCACGCGGGGACCAGCTCGACCTCGGCTGTGCGGTTGTAGAGCGAGTACTCGTTCTGCGCCGTCACGAACGCCGCCAAGCCATGGGTCCGCGAGATCCAGTTTGCGTCGACGACCTGCCACGCCTGCAGGTTGGACGACCCGATGGCCCGGACCTTGCCCTCCTCGACGAGCTCGGCCAACGCCCCGAGCGTCTCCTCGATCGGCGTCTCCGGGTCCGGGGTGTGCAGCTGGTAGAGGTCGATATGATCGGTGCGCAGGCGTCGCAGGCTCGCCTCGACCGCGGTGCGGACGTAGGCCGCGGAGCCGCGCCGGCCCTTGTCGTCGCCGTTGACCCCACCCATGTCCATGCCGAACTTCGTCGCGACGACGACCTCGTCGCGCCGGCCCGCGAGCGCCGCACCGAGCAGCTCCTCGCTCTGCCCGCGGCCATAGCTGTCCGCCGTGTCGAAGAACGTCACGCCGTGCTCGAACGCCGCGTCCACGACGGCCCGGGTCCGATCCAGGTCGATGCGGGTGCCGAAGGCGTTGCAGCCGATGCCGGTGGCGGAGACGACGATGTCGGAGGATCCGAGGGTGCGTGGGCTGACCATGCGACCAGCCTAGATAGCCGCCCGGAACCCCGTGGCGCGGAGGTGCGCGCTTCTCGCCGGGCGGCCGCCCCTCCCGTAGACTCCTCGGATGCTCACGAGGACCACGGCGCGCCGCACCGCCGCCGTGCTGATGGCGGCCCTTGTCGCCGTGCTCCTCGTCGCGACCGGAGGATCGGTCCGCGCCGCCCACCAACGGGTCAGCGCCGGGCCCTCGCACGCGAGCGTCGCCGGCCAGGCCGCGCGGCACACGACCCTGACGGTCGCGGACACGCACGACCGGCCCGGCGCGCATCTGGACCTCACCGCGACCCCGGCCTCCGAGCCGGCCGTCGTCGGAGCCCCTGCAACGTACGTCGTCGAGGCCGCCGAGCTCGTGCGCCCCGGCGTGGACGCCATCACCGCCGTCGGACGGGCGCCCCCGGCTCCTTGAGCCCTGCGCCCACCCGTCCGACCCGCGCCACCCCGGCGCTCCCTCGAAAGTCCCTCCATGTCATCCCGTGCACCCTTGTGGCGCGCGCTCGCGGCCTTCGCCGTGGTCGCCATCTCCCTCCTGCTCGCCGTGAAGTCCGAGGCCAAGCTCGGCCTCGACCTGCGCGGCGGCACCCAGATCGTTCTCGAGACCCAGGACTCGGACCGGGTCAAGGCCGACTCCGAGTCGACCGACCGGGCCCTGACGGTGCTCCGCGGGCGGGTCGACGCGCTGGGCGTCGCCGAGCCCACACTGGCCCGTTCGGGCGAGAAGCGCATCATCGTCGAGCTTCCCGGCCTGCAGGATCCGCGTGAGGCTGCCGAGGTCATCGGCCAGACCGCGCAGCTGTCGTTCCACGAGGTCATCGCCGTCCCGACCGCGGACACCAAGCCCGGCAAGGGCGAGAGGCTCTTGGACGACGAGGACGGCAACCCGCTCCTCGTCGGCGAGGCGCTCCTCGACGGCAACGGCGTCAGCGACGCGACGGCCGGCACCGAGCAGCAGGGCCTCGGCGAGTGGCTCGTCGACGTCACGTTCAACGGTGCGGGCCGCGACGGCTGGCGCCAGCTCGTCTCGGACGCCTGCGCCAACCCCGCCGCCGGCAACCGGGTCGCGATCCTGCTGGACGACGAGGTCATCTCCTCGCCCGGCGTCGTGCCCGACCTGTGCTCGGCCGGTGGCGGAGCCCGCACCTCGATCAGCGGCACCTTCACGCAGGAGACCGCGGAGGACCTCGCGGTCCTGATCAAGGGCGGCGCACTTCCCGTGCCCGTCGAGGTCGTCGAGCAGAGGACCGTCGGGCCGACGCTCGGCAAGGTCGCCATCGACGCCTCGATCGAGGCCGCCATCATCGGCATCGTCCTGACCGGGCTCTTCATCATGTTCGTCTACCGGATCGTCGGCCTGCTCGCGACGATCGCCCTCGGGACGTACGCACTCATCTCCTACGGGCTGCTGGTGTGGCTCGGCGCGACACTGACCCTGCCCGGCCTGGCCGGCTTCGTGCTGGCGATCGGGCTCGCGATCGACGCCAACGTCCTGGTGTTCGAGCGCGCCCGGGAGGAATACGCCGAACGGGCCGAGGCCGGCCTCTCCCCCGCCCTGTCGACCGGCTTCAACAAGGCGTGGTCGGCGATCGTCGACTCCAACGTGACGACCCTGCTCGCGGCCGCGCTGCTGTTCTTCTTCGCGTCCGGTCCGGTCAAGGGATTCGGCGTGACCCTGTCGATCGGTGTCGTCGCCTCGATGGTCTCGGCACTCGTCGTCGCGCGGGTGCTGTGCGAGTGGGCGGTCCGCCGCTCGGTCGTGCGCGGCCACCCTGCGATCAGCGGGCTCGGCGGCACGGGGCGGATCCGCGCCTGGCTCACCGAGAGCGGCCCCGACCTGATGAAGCGCAGCGGCACCTGGATCGCCGTGACGCTCGTCGTCGCGGTCGTGTCCGTCGGCGGCATCGCCCTGCGCGGCCTCAATCTGGGTGTGGAGTTCACCGGCGGCCGCCTGCTGGAGTACAGCACCTCGAAGACCGTCGACGCCGAGGAGGCCCGCGAGGTCATCGGGCAGGCCGGCTTCCCCAAGGCGGTCGTCCAGTCGTCGAGCGGCGACGGTGGGACGGAGAACGTCAGCATCCGCCTCGGCGACATCACCAACGACGAGGCGTTCGAGATCGAGAAGGCGCTCGCCACCGTCGCGGGCGACGTCGAGAAGGAGCGGGACGAGCTGGTCGGGCCGAGCCTCGGCAAGGAGCTGCGGGACAAGGCGCTGATCGCCTTCGCGATCGCGATCGCCGCGCAGATGCTCTATCTCGCGTGGCGGTTCCGATGGACGTACGCTGCCGCGGCCGTCCTGTCGATGTCCTCGGTCGTGCTGACCGTCGTCGGCGTCTTCGCATGGTGGGGCAAGCCGATCGACGGTGTCTTCCTCGCGGCGGTCCTGTCGATCATCGGCCTGGCGGTCAACGACACGATCGTGGTGTTCGACCGCATTCGCGAGCACACCGGGGACAACCGCAGCAGACCGCTGCGCACGGTCGTCAACGAGGCGATCCTGCAGACGATCCCCCGCACGATCAACACAGGTCTCGGCGCGATGTTCATCCTCGCCGCGCTGGCGGTCCTCGGCGGCGACTCGCTGACGGACTTCGCGATCGCCCTGCTGATCGGCCTGTCAGTGGGCATCCTGTCCACGATCTTCACCGCCTCGGCGCTGGCGGTCGTGTTCGAGGAGCGGTGGCCGTACGACCCGACGGCTCCGCGCGCCAAGGTGATCGATCCGTACGCCACGATCGACGACGGCCGGTCGACGGGGGCGGTCCTCTAGCCCCGGGCCATCACGAGAGCGCGTGCTCCTGGTGCCGGGTCGAGTCCTCCTCGCCGACGAGCTCGGCCTCGTCCGACTCGTCCTCGAGGTGGATGTTCGGCAGCAGGCGGTCGAGCCAGCCCGGGAGCCACCAGGCCCGGTCGCCGAGCACCGAGAGGGCGGCCGGCACCAGGATCATGCGCACCAGCGTCACGTCGAGCAGGACCGCGGTGGAGAGCCCGACGCCGAACATCTTGGTCGTGACGTCCGGGTTGAGGATGAACGCGCCGAAGACCGCGATCATGATCAGACCGGCGCTCGTGATGACCCGACCGGTCGTGCGCATCCCCTCCACGATGGCGCGGTGCGCGTCACCGTGCAGCCGGTACTGCTCGCGGATCCGGCTGACGAGGAAGACCTCGTAGTCCATCGAGAGGCCGAACAGGATCGCGAACATCAGCATCGGCGCCAGCGGCATGATCGGCACCTTCTCGTCGATCCCGAACAGGCCGGCGAACCAGCCCCACTGGAAGATCGCGACCACGACCCCGTACGCCGCTCCGACGCTGAGCACGTTGAGGACAGCGGCCTTCAACGGCACCCAGACCGACCTGAAGATGATCATCAGCAGGATGAACGACAGGCCGATGACCGTCGCGAGGAACCACGGCATGCGGTCCTGGAGACGGCTGGCGACGTCATCGGTCAGCGGGGTGTTGCCGGTCACCAACACCGTCACACCGGTCTGCTTCTCCACCTCCGGGAGCGTGGTTCCGCGGAGCCGACTGAGGAGAGCGGACGTCTCCTTGTCCTGGGGCGCGGTCGTCGGCACGACCTCGATCGTGGCGACGTCGCCGCTCTCGTTGACCGTCGGTGCACCCACCGAGGCCACCCCGGTCACGTCCTCCAGGTTCGTCGCCACAGACTGGGCGAGCTGACCGAGGTTCGCGACGTCGTCGCCGCCCTGGAGGACGATCGTGAACGGCCCGTTCGTCCCGTCCCCGTACCCCTTGGCGACCAGGTCGTACGCCTGACGGGTCGTGGTGCTGTTGCCGTCGTTGCCGGAGTCCGGGAAGCCGAGCCGCATCGAGAACACCGGGATCGCCAGCACCGCCAGGACGACTGCGGTGGTGACGCCGAAGACCAGCGGGTGACGAGTCACGTGGGCGGCCCAGCGTGCCGACTTCGACGCGGGGTTGTCGACGGGGCGCCTCCGGACGAACGGCACCCGGAGCCGGTCGATGTTGTGCCCGACCGCGCCGAGGAGGGCCGGGAGCAACGTGACGGCTGCGAGCATCGTCGTCAGGATCATCACGGCAGTGGCCCAGCCCATCATGGTCAGCATCGGGATGCCGGAGACCTGGAGCCCCACGATGGCCAGGATCACGGTCGTGCCGGCGAAGAGGACGGCCAGGCCGGCCGTCGCGTTCGCACGGCCGATCGAGACGGGGAGCGAGACGCCGGTCGCGAGGTTCTGCCGGTGCCGGGTCAGCACGAACAACGAGTAGTCGATGCCGACGCCGAGCCCCATCATGATCGCGACGATGCTGGCGATCTCAGGCATCGAGAACGGCGCGGACAGGATCGTGATGATGCTGGTGCCGATGAGCAGGGCCATCAGCGCCACCACGATCGGCATGGCGACGGCCACCAGGGTCCCGAACGCGATCGTCAGGATCACGATCGCCGCGACGATGCCGTAGACCTCGCTGCTCGGCTCGCTGGAGGTCTCCTCGTAGCCGAGCCCCTGGTCGTACTCAACTTGGATCCCGGCGTCCCGGACCTGCTGGGTGTCCGCCTGCGCCTGCTGGTAGTCCGCCGCGCCGAGCTGGTCCTTGTCGTACGCGATCGTGACGATCGCGGTCGTGCCGTCCTTGCTGATGGTCCGGGCAGAAGGGTCGTACGGGTCGCTGACGCCGATGACGTGGTCGTTGTTGGCCAGGTCGCTCACCAGGTCGTCGACCGTACGGGTGGCCACCGCCGAGGTCAGGCCGTCACCGTCGTGGAGGATCACGTTGGCGCTGTACAACGTCTCCTGGGGGAAGCGGTTTTCGATGAGGTCCACGGCACGCTGGGAGTCCGATCCGGGCAGGCGGAACGTCTCGTCCGCCTCCCCGCCGATCGTCTGGGCGAGCACGAGCGCCGTCAGCGCGATCACGACCCAGGACACGATGAAGCGCCAGGGATGACGCCCCGCGAGATGACCGATGCGAAAGAGCAGATGTGCCATGGCCGTTCCTCTCCCTTTCCCGGAGCGTGCACCCCCTAGCGGACCGGCGCATCGGTGAATACCCTGAAGGGATCCCTTAAGTCGACGCGATTCGGCCGCCTCGGGAGGCCGTCGGATTGGTGCGTGAACCATGCCGAGGACTCTGGAGCCACTGGTCGGGCGGGCCCAGGAGACCAGATTCCTGCGGGAGGCCGCGTCCCGGCTGCGCACCGGCCAGCCGGCCGCGGTCGAGGTCGTCGGCGACCCGGGGATCGGCAAGACCCGCCTGCTGGCTGAGCTCGCCGAGCACGCCGCCGGCCGGGGCGCACTCGTGCTGCCGGGGGCCGCGTCCGAGCTTGAGCGCGAGCTGCCGTTCGCAGTGTTCGTCGACGCGTTGGACGAGTACGTGCACGAGCTGGACCCCACGGTGCTGGCCGCCCTGGACTCCCGGGTGAAGGCCGAGCTGGCCGGGGTCCTGCCGTCCATGCAGCGGTGGGCCGGCTCGGCCGAGATCGGGCCCCAGCACGAGCGCTACCGCACCCACCGCGCGGTCCGCGACCTGCTCGAGACGATCGCCGCGGGACAGCCGTTGGTGCTGGTCCTGGACGACGCGCACTGGGCCGACTGGGCGTCGGCGGAGCTCCTGCTGGCGCTGCTTCGCCGGCCGCCGGCGGCGGGTGTCCTGATGGCCGTGGGCCGGCGGAACCGGCAGACCGGTCGACGCCTGGCGACGGGCCTCGACCGCGCTCACCGGGCCGGGTCGATGCACCGGCTCGAGCCCAGGCCGCTGACCCGCGACGAGGCCCGGCGCCTCCTCGGGACGGAGATCGCGCCGGACGTCACGGATCTGGTGTACCGCGAGTGCGGCGGCAACCCGCTCTACCTGACCGAGTTCGCGCGCTCAGACCTGTCAGCGCTCGCCGCCGATGCGGCAGCGAGGCCCGATGTGCTGATGGCCGGGATCGAGGTGCCCGCCGGCGTGGCGGCAGCCATCCACGAGGAGCTCGACGTCCTGCCGGGACCAACCCGTCGCCTGCTCGACGGGGCGGCCGTGGCCGGCGACCCGTTCGACCTGCCGCTGGCCACCGCGGCGGCCGACCTCGGGACGAGCGCGCCGGCATCGCGCCTGGACGAGCTGGTCGATCTCGGCATGGTGCGGCCCGAGCGGGCCCCGACACGCTTTCGCTTCCGGCACCCGATCGTCCGGCGCGCGGTCTACGACCTCGCCGGCGCGGCCTGGCGGATCGGCGCGCACCAACGGTGCGCGCGGGCGTTGAGCGCCTCCGGCGGCTCCGTGACGAGCCTGGCCGGGCACGTCGAACGGTCCGCGACGAGGGGCGACCGCGGCGCGATCGAGGTGCTGCGCCGCGCCGGCGACCAGGCGAGCCTACGCGCTCCTGCCTCCGCCGCGCGGTGGTACGGCGCGGCAGCCGACCTGCTGCCGGCCGAGGCATCGCCTGAGGAACGCATCGCGCTCCTGCTTCCGTGCGCTGGGGCGCTCGCCGCCGTCGGCGAGTACGACGCGAGCTATGAGTGCCTCGCCACCTGCCTGGCCCTCGGGGCCCCCGGTGACGACGGGTTGCGCCTCCAGCTCACCGTCTCGTGCGCAGCGCTCGAGCAGCTGCTGGGTCGGCACGACCAGGCCCGGCGCCGTCTCCTGACGGCGGTCGACGCGCTGCCCGAGGGCGACTCCTCCGCCTCGGTGGCACTGCGGTTGGAGCTCGCGATGGCGTCGTACTTCGATCTCCGGTACGACCGGATGGCCTCCCGGGCCCGGGAGGCGCTGAACGCCGCCAGACGCCTGTCCGACACCGCGTTGCGAGCCGTTGCCGGCTCGGAGCTGGCCCTCGCGGAGTCATTGTCGGCGGACCACCGGGCAGCCGACGACTGCCGGCAGGCGGCGCTCGTGGTCGACGGCGCTGAGGACGACGTCCTGCTCGCCCGGCTCGACGCGATGGGCTACCTGTCGTTCGCGGAGCTCAACCTCGAGCGCTTCGACGACGCCCTGCGCCACGCCGACCGGGTGGTCCGGCTGTGCCGCTCGACCGGTCAGGGCCAGCTGCTGCCGCTCGTGATCCCGGTCCAGTCGGGGGTGCACCTCCTGCACGGGGACCTGGCCCGGGCCCGGCACACGATCGACGACGCCGTGGACGCGGCCCGGCTCACGGCGTACGACCGCGCGATCGTGTGGACCTTGGCCAACCGTTCGGCGGTGCGGTTGACCGCCGGCGACGTGGCCGGCGCGCTGGCCGACGCCCAGGAGAGCGCGGAACGGGTGCGTTCCCTCGACGAGGGTCTCGTGCGGGGCTGGACGAGCGTGCGTCTGGGCGGGGCCCTGCTCGCCTCGGGCCGGCCGGGCCAGGCGGTGGAGGCGCTCGAGGACCTCGGCGGCGGCCGGGACCTCGTCGACGTGCAGGGCGGGGAGCGTGTCGTGGCCCTCGAGCTGCTCACCCGGTGCCACCTCGCCGCGGAGGACCCGCAGTCCGCGAGGCGGGCCGCCTGGCGTGCTGCCGAGCGCGCGGCGCAGTTCGACCTCCCGCTGCTCCGGTGCACCGCCGCCCGGGCGGAGGCGGCCGTAGACCTCGCCGACGGTCGACCCGGAACCGCGTCGGAGACGGCGCTCCGGGCGGCTGACCTCACCTCCGCCGCCGGAGCCCCCATCGAGGCGGCCATCTCCCGCACCCTCGCCGGTCGGGCGCTCGCCGCTGCTGGTCATCGCGACCATGCCGTCCGCGAGCTCACGGCCGCGGCGGAGACGCTCCACCGCCACGGGGCGGTCTCCCTCCGCGACGCCGCCGAACGCGAGCTGCGACGCTCCGGCTGTGCCGTCCGCCGCCGCTCCCGTGCCGGCTCCGTCGGCCAGTCCGGGATCGAGTCCCTCACCGGCCGGGAGCACCAGATCGCCGAGCTGGTCAGCCTGGGTCACACCAACGCCACGATCGCCACCGAGCTCTACCTCAGCGCCAAGACCGTCGAGAGCCACCTGCGCAACATCTTCCGCAAGCTCGACGTGACCTCCCGCACTCAGGGTCGCCCGCGAGGTGGCCCTCCACTGACCCGCTCCCCCTGCGTCATCAAGATCGAGGCCCGGGGCCCTCGATTCGTATGACGACCCGTGGTTGTCCACAGATGTGGCTCACGGGGCTGACAGAACCGCTCCCATCTCGGTAGTTTCGAGTCATGCGATTCGGGGGAATTGTCTTGGCGGCTCTGTTGGTGCTCGGCGGCTGCTCGTCCGACCCTGTGCCCAAGGAGCCCGCGGCGACCTCCGCGACGCCCGCCAGCCCGACAGCCACGCCACCGGACATGCCGGAACAGGCCAGGCAGGACTCGCCCGAAGGGGCCGCGGCATTCGTCAAGTACTACGTCGACGTCTTCAACTACGCCGCCAGCACCGGCGACGTCGACGAGCTCTCCCGCCTCTCCGCTCCGACGTGCGAAGGCTGCCAGAGCTACATCAGCCTCTACCGCAAGACCTACGACGCCGGCGGCTACTTCAAGGGGGCTGATTGGACCCTCGGCGACTTGCGGCTTCAGGAGGAAGACGGCACCAGTTACGTTACAACGATCGCCAAAGCAAACCCTGGGCCTTACCGGGCAACGGCCAACGATCCAGAGCGCACCAGTACGGGCCAGGACAACCAGGTGAGCTTCGCCGTCAGTAAGACCAAGTCGGCATGGCACGTGGATCAACTCGGACTTGGAGGCGTCGAGTGAGGGTTCTCCTGACAGCACTTCTCGTAATTCTCGTAATTCTCGTGCCAGTGTCCGCCGTCGCCGATGTCGATGTGAAACCCGCTCCCTACGAAGCTCAGGTAACGCTCCGAGGCAAAAAGGTTCTCAGCCCTAAGTTGTATCGCCCTGTCCGTCCAACCAAATCATCAACGAGTCCTACGGCCAACCCCATCGAGCGGCTTCCGGTCGTGTGCAAGGTCGACCCCGATGCCGGCACCTACGGTTGCCGGACCGCACCACGGCAGACTCCGCCCGCGGACACGGACGGTCCCGAGCTCACCGAGGGCGACATCGCGCGGGCGGTCCAGCGGATCGGGCTCCCCAGCCTCCAGGTCCGGATCCAGCCGGGCGACGAGACCCTGGTCAACATCCCGACGATCTTCTACACCGAGCCGCGACCGTTCGCCCGCAGCGTCGACCTGCTGGGCTTCGGCATCGATCTGCAGGCGCAGCCGATCCGCTACCGGTGGGTGCACGGTGACGGCACCGTGCGGTCCACGTCCCGGCCCGGTCGGCCCTATCCCGCGATGGAGGTCACTCACCGCTACCGGCAGCCTGCCCACGGCGTCGGTGCGCGGGTCGACGTGACCTATCGGGTCCGCTACCGGGTGGACGGCGGAGGGTGGCAGACGCTGGGCCAGACCCTCCTCGCCGCCGGACCCGTCGCACAGCTCGACGTCAAGGAAGCGGCCCCCGTCCTCACGAGGCCGTGAGTGCAAGAATGGGCAGCATGCCCATTGCAAATCACATCGTTGAGCTGATCGGCAACACCCCGCTGGTCCGACTCAACTCAGTCACCTCAGCCGGATCGGCAACCGTGGCCGCCAAGATCGAGTACCTCAACCCGGGCGGCAGCGCCAAGGACCGCATCGCGGTCAAGATGGTTGACGCCGCGGAGGCCTCCGGCGCCCTCAAGCCCGGCGGCACGATCGTCGAGCCGACCTCCGGCAACACCGGTGTCGGTCTTGCCCTGGTCGCCCAGCAGCGCGGCTACTCCTGCATCTTCGTGTGCCCCGACAAGGTCAGCGCCGACAAGGTCAACACCATGAAGGCCTACGGCGCGCAGGTCGTGGTGTGCCCGACCGCCGTCCCGCCGGAGCACCCCGACAGCTACTACAACGTCTCGGACCGTCTCGTGCGCGAGACCGAAGGCGCGTGGAAACCGGACCAGTACTCCAACCCCGCCGGCCCCGAGTCGCACTACGAGACCACCGGCCCGGAGATCTGGGAGGCCACCGAGGGCAGGGTCACCCACTTCGTGGCCGGCGTCGGCACCGGCGGCACCATCACGGGTGTCGGCCGCTACCTCAAGGAGGTGTCGGGCGGCAAGGTCAAGGTCATCGGCGCCGATCCCGAGGGCTCGGTCTACTCC
>JAOPXL010000082.1 GCA_025965175.1 Aeromicrobium sp. | reverse complement strand
GACGGAGCCAGCGCATGTCGATGATCTCGGTGCTGATGCCGTCCTCCGCGAGGTCGTCCGCGGCCTCGAGCGCCGTCGCGCTCATGGCGCCCCAGGTCACGAGAGTCACATCGCTGCCGCTGCGCCGCACGCGCGCTCCCCCGACCGGCTCGACCGGCCCATCGATCGTCACCGCCGTTCTGGCGCCGTGATAGAGCGAGCGGTTCTCGATGACGATCGTGGGGTCGTCGCAGTGGATCGCCGACAGCAACATGTCGTGCGCGTCCTGTGAGGTGGCGGGCATGCCGACGACCAACCCCGGGATGTGAGCGAACAGCGCCTCGAGCGACTGCGAGTGCTGCGCGCACGCTCCGGGACCGGTGCCCTGCTGCGTGCGGATCGTGATGGGTGCCGTCAGCCGCCCGCGCGAGACGTAGCGGACGTTGGCGGCCTGGTTGATGATCTGGTCGAGGGCCACGAGGCTGAAGTCCGCCCACATGATCTCGACGATCGGACGCCGACCCATCAGCGCCGCGCCGACCGCACCGCCGAGGATCGCGGCCTCCGAGATCGGTGTGTCGAAGACCCGGTTCCCGAACTCGGCCGTCAGCCCCTTGGTGACCCCGAAGACACCGCCGGGGACGCCCACGTCCTCACCGAACAGGAGGGTCTCGGGGATGTCGGCCAGCGCACGCTTGAGCGCGGCGTTGACCGATTGGGCATACGTGAGGCTAGGCATACAGGTGCTCCAGGACGGTTGAAGGGTCAGCAACGGGAGAGGCAAGAGCGCGCTCCCTCGCATCAAGCACGTCCTGACGCGCGGTCTCCTCGATGGAGGCCAGCTCGTCGGTCGTGACTCCGTGCGCACGAAGCTTCTGACTGAGACGGACGAGCGGCTCGACAGCCGCAGCGCGTTCCCGCTCACCCGGTGCTCGATATTGTTCTGCATCGCCGATGTAGTGACCAACGAGGCGCTGGGTCATCGCCTCCAGCAGGACGGGCCCCTTGCCGGACCGGGCATGGAGCACGGCCTCGGACATCGTGTCGGCAACCGCGTCGACGTCGTTGCCATCGACCCGGACGCCCTTGACGCCCATCGCGTTGCCGCGGGTGTAGAGGCGATCATTCGCCACCATGGCCGCAGTCGGCGTCAGCTCGGAGTACAGGTTGTTCTCGATGAGGAAGACCACCGGGAGCCTCAGGTACGCCGCGAAGTTCATCGCCTCGGTGACCGAGCCCTGATTGATCGCACCGTCCCCGAAGGCGGCGACCGTCACGCGGTCGCTGCCGTCGTACCTGCCCGCCAGCGCCGCACCGGTCGCGATGGGCGCTCCGGCGCCGACGATCGAGTTCTCGCCGAACATCCCCTGGTCGGGGGTCGAGAGGTAGGCCGAGCCACCGCGGCCGCCGTTGGTGCCGGCCTCACGCCCGAGCAGCTCGGCGAACATGGCGTCGAGCGGAGCACCGCACGCCAGCGCCCACCCGTGCCCGCGGTACGTGGGGAAGACCGCGTCCCGGCTGAGGTCCAGTGCCGTGCAGGCGCCGACGTATATCGCCTCCTGTCCGGAGCACAGGTGCACCGAACCCACGACCAGTGAGTCCCGTCGGAGGTTCGAAATCTCGTCCTCGAAGAAACGGATCCTGAACATGGCGCTCAGTCGTTCGCGCCCTGCAGGTGTGCCTTGCATGCGTGCGGGTCCCCTCTGTTCATCAGCTGGATGTGTGCGCCGTCACAGGCGACGTGCGATGAGGTAAGCCGAACGTCGGCCAAGATTCCAGATGCACGAAGGATCTTTGCGACTATCTGGGAAGTTCCATCCGCAGCGGTGATTCGACGGTCAGAAGTTGCGATCCTGAAGCCACATCCGCCTCTTTGAAGGAGAGCTCGTGACGACTCCGCACTTCGCCAACCCGCCTGGCCTCGCCGCACCGATCGGGAAGTACAGCCACGTGATCGGGGTGCCGCTCACGACGCGTACGGTCTGGATCTCGGGCCAGGTCGGACAGCTCCCCGACGGGCGGCTCGCCGGCCCCGACTCGTACCGGCAGACGCTCCAGGTGCTCGAGAACATCTCGGTGCTCCTCGACTCTCTGAAGTCGACGCCGCGCCACATCGTGAAGCTCCTGACGTTCGTGTCGGGAGTCGAGCACCTGCCGGGGTTCTACCGGGCACGCGACGAAGTCTTCGCGAAGTGGTTCCCTGACGAGGTCTACCCCGGGCACTCCCTGGCCGTCGTGGCCGCACTGGCAGACCCGGATCTGACGATCGAGATGGAGGGTGTGCTGGCGGTGCCAGAAACGCTCGCGCAGGGACCGGCGTGATGGGACTCGACGCCACATCGTTCCGTGCCCTCTTCCCGGCCCTGACCGAGCACGTGTGGCTGGACACTCCGGGGTCGCCACCTGCGGCCATCCCCGTGGTCGAAGCGCTCACCAGCACGCTCCAGTCGTGGTCGAGCGGGGACTTCTCCTGGCTCGACTGGGACCACGTGCCTCAGCAGGCTCGACGACTCTTCGCCCGCTACGTCGATGTCGAGCCTGACCAGGTCACGAACCTCGGTTCCGTGGCCGAGGCGGCCGCGATCGTGGCAGCGTCACTCCCACCGGGGCGCATCGTGGTGCCCGACGATGAGTTCCGCAGCAACCTCCTGCCGTGGCTGCAGCGGGACGATCACGACGTCGTACGGGTGCCCTCCCGCGATGGCGTCACGAGCACGGAGGACCTCGTGGCAGCCTGCACACCTGGAACCGTCCTCTTGGCGACCAGCGAGGTGCTGTCGTCCACCGGCGTCCGGGCTGACGTGCCGGCGCTGCGAGCGGCGACCGACGCCGTGGGCGCCCGGCTCTTCGTCGACGCGACCCAGGCCATGGGCGTGCTCGATCCGACGGACACTCTGCGAGCCGACTACATCGCGGTGCACGGCTACAAGTGGATGCTGTGCCCGCGCGGCGCAGCGTGGATGGTGACACGCAAGGACCTCGTGGCCGACCTGCACCCGATCGCCCCGAGCTGGCGTTCCGGACCCCCGCCCCACAGCTATTTCGGCGGAGTGGCGCCGCACGAGCGAACCGGCGCCGCCGCTGACTCGTCGCCCGCGTGGTTATCGTGGATCGGCGCGGTGGCCGCTCTCGAGCTGCTCAACCGCACCGACGCGCGAACGACAGAATCACATTCCGTGGGACTCGCCCAGGACTTCGTGCTGGGAGCCCGTGACATCGGCTTGGAGGCGGTCAGTTCCGGCCGCCCGAGCCACATTGCGGCGGTCCACATCACCGACCGCGATCGGGTCTCGTCAGCGCTGTTGGACGCGCGAGTCAAAGCGACTGTCTCCATCGACCGGGTGCGGGTGGGGTTCCACTACTTCAACACACCTGACGACGTCGAGCGAGCCCTGACCGCGCTGAGACACGCCGACGCGGCCGGATCATCTGCTCACAGATCTGGTTAGGCCGCGGCTCCTGCCAGTGGACGTATGAGGGCCTCGAATTCGGCGGGGGCCTTGCGGTCCCGGGTGGTCCCTGCAGGACCATGTGTGCGCCTCGGCCTGGAAAGTCCCGGATGGCCAGATGCGCGGCCGACTGGCTGCTTGGGCGACAACGATCGGTTGTCGTACAACCGTCTTCGGCGGCTGCGAGCAGCAGAGCGAGAGCCGGACTCGGATGACGCTCCGCTTCCCGCATCGGTGAAAGTCACACGCGGACACGATCGCTCGAAAGTCTCGTCGAGAGGCGCGCTGTGATCGTCAGGACGAGGTCGCCAGACATCGGCAGCGTCGTGGTAGCTCGTCCGCAGCTGTCGCCGCCTCTCCCCGACACCGGCCTGCAACAGCTCCAAGGTCCAGGGCAACGCTCATTGTCGAGCGCTGGGTGCCCCGCAGGGTGGCCGATCATGACCGGTCGTCGTCGACCGGCTGACGACTGAGACCTCGTCAGTTCACAGGCTCGCACCACCAGCGGGAAACCCGCAGGTGAGCGGCTCCGGAGCGAAACTCGCGCTGAATCTTGCCGCCGATTTCCCCACGCGCTCAGCAGCGGATTCACGTTTCGCCTGGTCGCAGACTTGTGGCATCCGTCGCCCCGGAGCGCCGGGCAAACACTGCTCGAGCGGACACAGAAGAGCCCCTGACCTACGTTTCCGCAGGTCAGGGGCTTCTTGTCGTGCTGTGGCAGGTGCAGGGTTCGAACCTGCGTAGGCTGAGCCGTCTGATTTACAGTCAGATCCCTTTGGCCACTCGGGCAACCTGCCGGGGTGTTGCCGGGGCAACGACAAGCAACACTATCGCAGCCGATTAGGCTGAGAGAAATCAGACCC
>JAOPXL010000074.1 GCA_025965175.1 Aeromicrobium sp. | reverse complement strand
AGATGCCCATGCGGCAGCCGAAGAGCATGTTGACCCCGGCGTTCTCGCCGGCCTCGAGCAGCGTCGTGGCGCCGTCGACCTCGACGGTCGGGCCGCCGACGCCGAACGTCACGGTGCCGCCCTCGCCGCCGTCAGCCAGGTTGAGGGTGAAGCGCTCGACGTGGAGGTGGTCCTCGCGGCCGAGCCGCTGGTAGTGCTCGGTGAACGCATCGAGCATCGGGCCGGGCCCACAGGCCCAGGTCTCGCGTGACATCCAGTCGTGGCACACGTCGTCGAGCTGGTCCGGCGTCAGGATTCCGTCGGTGTCGGTGAAGCGCTCGTAGAGCTCGAACGACTCGTGCTTGTCGGCCAGCTGCCGCAGCTCCTCGCGGAACATCATGTCCTCGGCGTGGACCGCCGAGTACGCCAGCACGACATCGGGCATCGAGCCGCGCCGCTCGAGCGTCCGCAGGATCGACATGACGGGCGTGATGCCGCTGCCGCCGACCAGGAACAGCGCCTTCTCCGGCGGCGGGTCCGGTAGGACGAAGTCGCCCTGCGGAGCCGCGAGCCGAACGATCGTGCCGGGCTCGAGGCCGTTCACGAGGTGATCGGACAGGAAGCCCTCGGGCATCGCCTTGACGGTGATGCTGACGGTCCTGCCCTCCCGGAGCGGGACCGAGGACAGCGAGTACGACCGCCAGTGGAACCGGCCGTCGAGCTCGACGCCGATGCCGATGTACTGGCCCGGGGCGTGGTCCCACGACCAGCCCCAGCCGGGCCGGATCACAAGGGTCGCGGCGCGCTCGGTCTCAGGCACGACCTTCTCGATCCGCCCGCGCAGCTCACGCTGTGACCACAGGGGATTGATGAGCTTCAGGTAGTCGTCCGGGGCGAGGGGTGTCGTGAGTCCCTTCGCGACCTGCCGCAGACGGCGCAGGGCCGTCGAACGCTCGATGAGCGGTTCCGTCATGGGCTCCTCCTCCTCGGTGCACAACCGTTCACTGAAAGGTGTAACTCAGAGTGACATTTTCTCCGGACCTATGCAACAGGACCTGTGTCACGTTCTGGTCAGCAAGCCCAGCCTGAGGCCAATCGGGTCCCCGCGCGACCGGAAGCGCAGGATTTTTGACCCACGGGCGAGGCGGCATGTTCACGTGACGCGCGTACGCTGAAGAGGTCGTCCACCGTCGAGGAGGAGACCAAGGTGGCTGAACGGGTGCGATCCCGGTTCTGGGCGACGTCACGCGCCCGGTGGGTGGTGCTCGTCGCCCTGCTCGCGGTCGTTGCGACCGGTGTTGCAGCCGGCATGTCCGACGCCAACGCGGTCACCAAGAAGTACCAGCCGCTCTCGGGGGCCGTCGTCAATCCCCAACGTGGGTGGTACGACCGGGTCGAGACGATCCTCGACCAGCGCGACTTCTCCGAGTCGACCCGCGACGGGATCACGCTTCTGCACTCCTACGTGCGTCTCGACGACTACCGCGACGAGCCGATCCCCGCGGATGTCCTGAGCCGGCTCGACCAGGGGCTTGCCGCGGTGCGCGCGGCACACCTCAAGATCATCCTGCGGTTCACCTACAACCAGGGCCCGTATCCCGACTCCGCGCCCGACGCCACGAAGCAGCGGATCCTCCAGCAGATCGCCCAGGTGGGCCCGGTCCTGCAGAAGAACAAGGACGTCGTGGCCGCGGTGGAGGCCGGCTTCATCGGCGCGTGGGGGGAGTGGCACACCTCGACCCACGGTCTCGACCGTGACCTGGCGGCCAAGAAGGAGATCCTCGCCGCGGAGCACGCCGCCTTCCCCGGGCAGCTCCTGCTCCGCTATCCGGCCGATCTCCGGGCGCTCGGCGTCACCAGCGCCGACCGTACGATCGGGAACACGGCGCTGGCCGGCTCGGTGGGAAGTCACCAGGACTGCTTCCTGGCCGGCGCTCCCGACGACAACGGCACCTTCAGCCGGGACGGGAGGAGTCCCGCGGCGGACAAGGCACTGATCGCGGCGGTCGGACGTTATGCGATCGTCGGCGGCGAGACGTGCAACCCGGATCCACCGGAGCGAACGAGCTGCACCACGGCGCTGCGCGAGCTCGCCCAGATGCACTTCACATATCTCAACCGCGACTACGAGCCGCACAGCCTGGCCCGGCTCGCGCCATGCCAGGACGACATCGGCAACCGACTGGGCTATCGACTGCAGCTCGAGGAGGCCGGTCTGCCCAAGACCCTTGATCCGGGCTCCAGGAACCTGTCGCTGTCGCTGCAGATCCGCAACGTGGGGTTCGCGTCGCCCTACGCGGCCCGTCCCGTCCTGGCCGTCCTGCAGTGCGGTGCCACGACCCGGACCGTGCCGCTCGCCACCGACATCCGGTCCTGGGACCCGGGCAGGACGATCTCGGTCAACGAGACCGTGCGCCTCGCGGCACCACCTCGGGGGACCTCGTGCCGGATCGGGATCGCGATGCCCGACGCTGCGGCGTCGCTGCGGGACGACCCGGGCTACGCCATCCGTCTCGCGTCGTCGACGTCCTGGTCGGCCGGGGTCAACTGGCTCGGCTCCCGCCCCGTCGGGGACTGAGGCCAAGGCGGCATCTCGATCGGCGCCTGCCCGTCGAGCGTGGCGGGAATCGGCTTCGTCGGGCGCTGCTCCCGCAGCATCGAGGCGTACAGCTGCCGGTAGTACGCCATCGCCGTCTCGACGTGGAAGTAGTGCTCGACCCGCAGCACCGCGTTGGCGCTGAACTCCTCGAATCGGGATGCAGGCCCGATGAGCGACTGGATCGCCCCGGCCATCGCGTCGACGTCGTGCGATCGCACGAGCTCGCCGCACGAGCCGATCTCCCGGCTCGTGCCGCCCTCGCCCTCGATGATGACGGGATCCTCGACGAGCTGCTTCATCCCGCCGACGTACGTGCCGATCGTCGGCAGGCCCATCGTCATCGCCTCCAGGACGACGATGGGCTGACCTTCGTTGTGGCTCGGGAGGATCAGGACGTCGTAGTGGCCGAAGCGTTCGCGCAGGTTGACGCTGCCGAGGAACTTGACGTGGCGGTCCAGGCCCAGCTCGGTGCAGCGGCGGCGGCACAGCGCGGCGTAGTGGGGCATCTCGCCGTCGGGGCCCATGACGTCGAGCTCCCAGGACGTGACTCCGCGCTCGGCGAGCGTCGCCAGGGCTTCGAGCAGGTCCAGGAGCCCCTTGATCGGGACGACCCGGGCGGCGTACGCGAGCTTCCAGATGCGCCCGCTCGCGCCCTCGGTCCGCGCATGCTCCTGCCGACGGCGGAACACGTCCCGTGCCTCGTCGAAGTGCGACGGGGTCACGCCGTTGGGCAGCACCGACGACTTCTCGGGCAGCCCGCCGAGTCCGCGGGCCTCCTCGATCGCCTCGGGGTAGAGGTAGGTGATGCGGTCGGCCGCGCGGTACGCGAACAGCCCCGTGCGAGCCCACCACGCCATCCAGGCCCGCTTGCCGGGATCGACCCGCGCCGGTCGAGGCGGGGAGGAGGACGTCACGTAGTCGTCCAGCGTGCGCCACTCGTCGAGGGTGATCGGGGTGTCCATGCTCCGGTCCAGGAGGTGGTTGATCGTGTCGCGGGTGTAGAGGTTGTGCTCGGTCAGCAGGAACTTCGTGCTGTGCTGCCGGGCGCCGCAGGCTGCCAGGATCGCTGCCGCTCCGGTGGTGTGGGCGTGGTAGATCCCCGCCTCGGGGAGCACGAGGTCCGTCACGGCGTACGTCAGGGAGAAGAACTCGCGCAGGTGCCAGAAGATCTGGGTGAACGTCAGCCCGCTGCCCGCGAAGTACGCCGTGGCACTCCTCATGAGCTCCTGCGTCGAGATGACGGGCCACAGCCGATATCGGCGGGTGAGGGGGTTGATGCCCTCGTCGTAGAGCTCCCACAGGAGGTGGTCGGACCCGCGCATGTGCTCGTCGACCGCATGGATGACCCGCCGGGCCAGCTCACGCTGGTCGGCGGGCGGCAGTCGGATGTCCCGGGGCGAGAAGCGCTGGAACGTGCCGGCGTGCTCGGCCAGGCTCTGGTAGACGACCTTGACCCAGCGGACCTGGGGAGGCACGTCGTACAGCGGGATCTGGGGCGAGGAGTGGTCCCACGCGATGTGGACGATACCGATCCGGGAGTCCGGATTGGCCTCGCAGATCTGGTGGACGACCGCCGAGAGACCGCCCGTGAGGTAGGGGTAGGTCGACTCGCACACGATCGCGACGTCGACCGGCGGGTACCCGGCCGTGTCCCGTGCGGCTGCGGGGGTGGCTCGGTGGTCGGTGCGCCACAGCCGCCGGCGCTGACTCCAGGCGCGGTGCCCGTACGTCATGAGCTGGCCCGCCAGTCGTGCAGCTGCCGGTCCGCCCCCGACGTGACGGAGTCGACGAGGCCGGCGACCTCGGCCCGCAGGTTCTCGTCGGGCGCCACGCCCAGGCTCTCCTGCTGGTCCGCGTAGTCCATGCTGTGCACCCGGACGCCGCGTCGGCGGACGGCCCGGACCGCTGGCAGCACCTGCTCGTGGATCCAGCGGACCATCGCGGTCGGCGCGCGGGCGGCGAGGTCGGGGGAGATGTCCTCGAGCAGGACCGCCTCGAGGTGCTCGATCCGCGGCCAGAGCGAGAAGCCCCGGTTGATGAACCAGGCCGGCTCGGTCTCGAGGTGCAGGGCGACCTGGACGAAGAACTCGATCGCCAGCTCCTCGCGGTCCGGGAGCATGCTGTCCAGGTCGTCGACGAAGGCGCCGTGGATGCGGCCGCGATCGCCCTTGAGGGCCGCGCAGGCCGATCGCACGGCCCACGCGAACCCCTCGGGGTGGTCGAGGTCGAGCCGGGGCAGGTTCCATCGCTCGTCGCGACCGATCATCGGGGGCGGGTCGGCCAGCTGGTCGAGCACCCACGGGTCGATCGTGGTCGGGTTGACGTACACGAACCGGCGCGCGTCGGGGAATGCCTCCGCGAATCCGCCGCCCTGGACCAGGGGGTGGTACGGCTCGAGCACGACGTCGCTCGGGCCGAGGTCCTCGGACCAGGTGAGGTCCGGCATCTCCGTGCCGAAGTAGATGCAGAGCTTCATGGGTGTCCTCCCGCGTGTGGACGATCGAGGTTGTCAGCAGCGCAGCGCCGTGGACCAGAACAGGGCGTACTCCGGCGTGCGCCAGACAGCACGGTTCGTGAGCCGGACGCCGCACCATGTGACGGCGCAGGCGGCGGCGTGCAGGGCGATCAGCTCGGCGATGCCCCGATCGCTCAGCCCACCGGCCAGCAGCGTCAGGGCCAGGGCCCCGGACACGACGTACAGCGCGCCGCCCTGCTTGACCATCGTCAGCCGGGTCACCTCGGCGATCAGCACGACCGACACCGCCGCGCTGACCATCAGCAGCGACAGGACCGAGCCGTCGCCGGGGTCCTGGCTGTTGACCGAGATCGCCGCCACGAGCAACAGGAGGCCGAGCATCACCGCGACGCGGCTGAGCCCGCGCCGGACGCGATGGTCGATCACCGCCAGCTCGCGGCGCGCCCTCGGGTACGCATCGTCCGCGAGCATCCGCCGGGCACCGTCGAGCGTTGTCCACACCGGGGTCGCGACGGTGACGAAGTAGACCTGGTACGCCAGCAGGGCGGGGGTCATGGCCAGGAAGATCGCCACGGGGGACACGTCCCCGTCAGTGGCGAGATAGACCATCACTGGCAGGCACCAGAGCGGGAACGCGAGCGAGACGCCGCGGAGCAGGCCCGCCAGCATCGCGCGGTAGCCGGCCACGGGGACGCCCGCCATCCGCGTGGAGCACACCGTGAGCAGCACCAACAGCTCAGAGACGAAGCCGACGACGGACGGCGCCCACCAGATCTGCGGGGCCCAGGCGAGCGTCACGGCGTACGACGACCAGCCGAGGATCAGCAGCCAGCCGTTGCGGTGAGCGTAGGCCGGGACCAGCGTCGAGGCGAACAGGACGTGGACCCCGGCGACGGCGGCCAGGGCGACGGCTCCGGCTCGGCTCATCCCCAGTGCCCACGCCGTCGCGCCGGCGGAGGCGATGACGATCGGAGTCGCGACGGCCGTCGCCCGCGGCAGGTTGCGCAGCGTCAGCGCGGCCGAGTCGGCCAGTCGCCGGGTGGGCCGGATCTCGAGGCTGCGGAAGAGCGGGCCGGAGACGCTTTGGGTCAGCAGCGGCGCGATGACCGCGCTCGTCAGCAGCAGCCGGTCGAGACGGACCCCGCCGAGTGACGAGGCCTCGATGCGGTGGTTCGCGTGGAAGTAGGCGCCGGCCAGCACCAGCATCGGCACGAACTGCGCCAGGATGAACAGCGGACCCGTCGATGCGGGGGTGCCTCGATGGGCGGTGGGGAGGTGGCTGGTCACGCGCTGACCCCCTCGCTGAGTTCTTCGTGGCGACGACTGACGTGCTCCGCGGCACGTTTCAAGTCTGAGTGCCGAGGGACGGACCTGACAATGAATTCCCCCGCAAATCCGACGTGAAAGAGTCCTGAGATACGAGGACGTAGGGCCTCAGACATTGGTCCGAGCACAATGGCCCGGGACACGGGATCATGGGTCCATGACGACGTCGATCCATCCCCTGCGTGAGCTGAGCATCCAGGCCCTGCGCCGCCGCACCAGCATCAAGTGGCGGGAGGTCGATCCTGACGTGCTGCCCCTCTGGGTCGCCGAGATGGACGTCCACGTCGCCCAGCCGGTCGCCGACGCGTTGACCGCGGCGATCGCCGCCGGGGACACGGGCTATCCGCACGGGACGGCGTACGCCGAGGCGTTCGCCGACTTCGCCGCCGAGCGCTGGGGCTGGGAGGGCGTCGACCCGGCGAGGACCGCGTGGGCCGCCGACGTCATGACGGGACTGACCGAGTCGATCCGGCTGGTGTCGTCGCCCGGCGATCCCGTTGTCGTCAGCCCGCCGGTCTATCCGCCGTTCTTCGGGTTCGTCGCGCACGCCGGCCGCGCCGTGGTCGAGGCCCCGCTCGGCGAGGCGGGCCGGCTCGACCTCGGCGCGCTGGAGGCGGCGTTCATCCACGCCGGCGCGGACGGCCGCTCCGTGACCTACCTGCTGTGCAACCCGCACAACCCGACCGCCGTCGTGCACACCCGCGAGGAGCTGACCGCCGTCGCTGCGCTCGCCGCGGCGTACCGCGTCCGTGTCGTGGTCGACGAGATCCACGGTCCGCTCGCGGCGGAGGGTTTCGTGCCCTACCTCAGCGTCTCCGAGGACGCGCTGGTCGTGACGTCGGCCTCCAAGGGCTGGAGCCTCGCGGGCCTCAAGGCGGCACTGATCGTCGCGGGGCCGCAGTCGGCTGCCGACCTCGCACGCCTGCCCGAGGTCGTGTCCCACGGCCCCAGCCACCTCGGCGTGCTGGCCCACACCGTCGCCCTGCGGGACGGCCGGTCGTGGCTCGACGGACTGCACGCGGATCTCGCCGACAACCGCGAGCTGCTGGCCACGCTGCTCGCCAAGCACCTGCCCGACGTGCGCTGGCAGGGCGGGCCGGGGACCTATTTGGCCTGGCTCGACTGCCGGGAGCTCGGGCTGGGTGACGACCCGGCGGCGGCCTTCCTCGAGCAGGGGCGGGTCGCGGTCAACTCGGGCCTGCCGTTCGGGACCGGCGGCGACGGCCACGTGCGCCTCAACCTCGCTACGACGCCCGACATCCTCACCGAGGCGATCACCCGGATGGGTCAGGTCACCCAGGCCAGGACCTAGGTCCTGGCCTGGCTGCCCACCCGGGCCATTCGCACGCGTTCGCGGCCTTTTCGGCAGCAGGCCTCCTAGGCTCTCCCCGGAGGGGGGATCCACATGGAGATCAGGGGCGAGGCGATGGTGGCAGGGCTGCGTGCCCTACCGGCGCTGGCCGCCACCACGGCGGTGATGTATGCCTGCGGTGCGGCCCTGCTCGTGGCTGGCGTGATCGCCTGGCAGCCGGGCCGCAACCCGCGCTGGGCTCTCACGTCGCTGGCGGTCCTGGCCGTCGTGTTCCTCGCCTGGACGCTCCTGCGCGGACGCCGGTTCTCCTGCGCCGAGGCGCTCGTCATGTCGGTCGTGCAGGTCGGGTGCATCGGCGGTCTGACGTGGACCACCCAGCTCCCGCTCGGCGCCTACGCCAACGGCACGGTCCTGCCGATCGTCGCGGTGTACGTCTTGTGGTTCCTGCCACCCCTCCAGGGCCGGGTCGTGCTCTACGCCGGCGCGGCCTGGTGGATGGTCGCGGTCCTGCACCACGCCGACCGGACGCTGATCGGTTTCGCGGCGTCGCTCGTCGTCCAGACCGTCATCGCCGCCGAGGTCCTGGCCCGGACCAAGCAACGCATGGACCGGGTCGCGAGGGTCGATCCACTGACCGGCGCCCACAACCTCCGCGGCATCACCGAGATCCTCGAGCGCGAGGTGGCTCGGGCCGAGCGGCGAGGTGAGCCGCTGTCGGTCGCGGCGGTCGACCTCGACGGGCTGCGGGCGATCAACAACAGCCAGGGGCACCGTGCCGGCGACGAGCTGCTCGTGAACGTCGTGCGGCACTGGCAGGACGGTGTGCGCCGATGCGACGCCGTCGGACGTACGGGCGGTGACGAGTTCCTCCTCGTGCTGCCTTCGACCCCCAAGGACGAGGCAGAGCAGCTCGTCCGGCGCCTCGCGGCAACGTCCCGGGGCTCGTGGTCTGCCGGTGTTGCCGAGCTCAAGCCAGGGGACACCCTCGCCTCGATGCTCGAGCGGGCCGACCGGCGGATGTACGTCGAGAAGGCCGCTCGCCAGGACGCATGACGTGCCGGACCGGGCGTTCGCGCCTAGCGTGCTGGCATGAGCGAACGACCTGATGGCGACCACCTCCGCCCCCCGGGCGTCGACGACGCGACGGTCGAGGCCCTCGGCAAGCTGAGCGAGGCTCTCGAGGCCGTTGAGGAGGCCCGCGGGCACCTGTACGCCTTCCACCGCCGGTGCGGGACGGCCGACCTGATGCTGGGCGATGCGGTGGACCTGCTGCGGGCGGCCGGGCACACAGGTCTGGCCGACGAGATCGACGCCGACCTGGTCGGGCGCAACATCATCGAGGGGAGATGGTCCTTCCAGGTCGTCGAGGACTACGACGCCAGCTACTACGCGGCGTTCACCGAGCACGAGCGACGGGCGCGTGAGCAGCTCGTCGCGGGACGGCGCCACCTGTTCGAGTCCGAGATGAAGGAGGACCGGCGCACGCACGGCCGCCGGCACCACGAGTCGCGTCCCGACTGATCGGCCGCACCCGATTACGACCGCGGGGAACGGGTACTGGCAAGACTCCCGATGAAAGGACTCCCCCATGGGCTTCGATGACAAGGTCAGCAACGCCACAGAGGATGCCAAGGGCAAGGCCAAGGAAGCGGTCGGCGGTGCCACTGACGACGATGAGCTGAAGCGTCAGGGCAAGGGCGACCAGGCCCAGGCCGATCTCAAGGACGCCGGCGAGAAGGTCAAGGACGCCTTCAAGCACTGAGCGCACCATCATCGGCAGTGCCCCGGCCGCGTGCCGGGGCACTGCTGCGTCCGGCCCCCGGTGCCCCGCGAGTCACAGGGTCTCCAGGACCACCAGCGTGCGGGCCCACGCCGGCGAGGCCGGGTCGATCACGACGAAGTGGTCGCCGTCGACCTCGATCAGCTCGGCGTCCGCCCCCGCCCGCCTCGCCCGCTCCACGTAGTCGGCGGACTGGCTCAGCGGCACGATGTCGTCCGACCTGCCGTGCACGCACCGGACCGGCACCGACAGCGGGATCTGCGCCGTCGGGTCGGCCAGGGCGTACCGCGCGTCGACGCCGCCACCCATCAGCGCCTGGGCCGCGCCGTTGCCGAGGTCGAGCCGGGTGGCTCCCCGGAGGTCCAGGACCCCGGCCTGGGAGACGGCCGCGGTGACCCGGACGGCGGGATCCGACCAGGCCACACCGTCCTGCGAGCCCCGGCCCGCGGCCCACACCGCGAGGTGGCCTCCGGCCGAGTGACCCAGGGTGATGACCCTGGCCGTGTCGATCCCCTCGATCGTTGCGAGTCGGTCGATCGCGACGGAGACGTCGTCGAACGTCGCAGGCCAGCCGCCCCCGTTGCCGACCCGGCGGTACTCGACGTTGTACGCCGTCCAGCCCGCCGCGACGAGCGACCTCGCGAGCGGCCGGCCGAGGCCTAGGTCGTACTGCGCGCGCCAGAAGCCGCCGTGCAGGATCACGACGACACCCTTGGACCGCCCTGCCGGTCGGGACAGCTCGGCCCGCTGGGCCGGGTCGGTGCCGTACGTGATGGTCTCCACGGGGTCCTCCTTGCGGGTCGAGATCCGGCGGTCGGACGTCGAGCAGGCGGCGAGGACACCGGCAGCCAGGAGGCTGATCGCGCGTCGTCGGTCCACGTGCCCATCCCACCGGAGGACGGTCAGGCCCGCCACCTCAGTCCCGCGGAAGGGGGGCACGGTGCGGGGCCGACGACCGATAGAATCAGAACCCGTCGAGTCCATGGAAGGGGCTTCTGTGGACGTTCACGACCTCGACCGCTATCTGCTGGTCGGGGCCGGTGTGCTGATCCTTGCGGTGCTCGCCGTGCGGCTGTCGGTCACGATCGGTCTGCCGTCGCTCCTGGTCTACCTCGGGCTGGGCCTGCTGCTGGGCAGCTCGGGCCTCGGCATCGAGTTCGCCGACGCCGACCTCGCGCACGCCCTGGGCTTTGGCGGCCTGGTGCTGATCCTCGCCGAGGGCGGTCTGACCACGAAATGGTCCCATGTCCGACCCAATCTCGGCTACGGGCTGCTGCTGGCGACCCTCGGCTCGGGGATCAGCGTCGTGGTCGTGGCGACCGGGGCACACCTGTTCCTCGGCCTCGACTGGGAGCTGGCGGTGCTGCTCGCCGCGGTTCTGGCGCCCACCGACGCCGCAGCGGTGTTCTCGGTGCTGCGGACCGTGCCGCTGAAGTCATCGGTGACCGGGACGCTCGAGGCCGAGTCGGGCCTCAACGACGCCCCGATCGTCGTGCTGGTCGTGGCGATCAGCGCGGGGGAGGTCGCGGACAAGGGGGTCGGCTACCTCATCGGCCTGATCGTCTTCGAGCTCGTCGTGGGCGCGATCCTCGGCCTCGCCATCGGCTGGCTCGGCGGATTCCTGCTGCGCCGGGTCGCCCTCCCGGCCTCGGGCCTCTACCCGCTCGTCGTCTTCGCGTTCGCGGTGCTGGCCTACGGCTCCGCCGCCGCGATCCACGCCAGCGGCTTCGCCGCGGTCTACGTCGCGGCGCTGGTGCTCGGCAACGCCGACCTGCCGCACCGCACCGCGACCCGGTCGTTCGTCGAGGGCATCGGCTGGCTCGCCCAGATCGGCCTGTTCGTGATGCTGGGCCTGCTGGCCTCCCCGGGCGAGCTGGAGTGGTGGCACGTCTGGCACGGCATCCTGATCGGGGCCATCCTGACGTTCGTGGCCAGACCGCTGACCGTCCTGGCCTGCGCCGTGTGGTTCGGGCGCAGTGCGCGCGAGCAGCTGTTCGTCGGCTGGGCGGGGCTGCGCGGAGCCGTCCCCATCGTCCTCGCGACGATTCCGCTGTCGGCCGACGTCCCAGGCTCCCGGGACCTGTTCAACACCGTCTTCGTGGCGGTCGTGATCTACACGCTGGTCCAGGCCGCCCCACTGGCGCAGCTCGCTGCGGCATGCGGGGTGCTGTCCGATGCGGCCCGTGACGTCGAGGTCGAGGCCGCGCCGCTGGAGCGGGTCTCGGCGGACCTGCTGCAGATCCGGGTGCCCAAGGGCTCGAAGCTAGCCGGCGTCGAGATGGGTGAGCTCCGGCTGCCGATCGGCGCCTCGGTGTCGCTCATCGTCCGCGACAACCGGACGTTCGTCCCGCACCGGACCGATCGCATCGCGATCCACGACGACCTGCTGATCGTGGCGGAGCGGTCCGTGCGCGAGGAGACCGAGAACCGTCTGCACGCGGTCGGCCGCTACGGCCGCCTGGCCGGCTGGGGCCAGGAGTCCACGAGCTGATCGACGTCCGTGCGCCGGGTGGGCGGTGCGCTGGCGTCCACCTCCGTGCCGGCGTGGCCGCTGGCGCACCGGAAGGGCACGGGGGTCGACCCCTATGGCAGCGGGACGACGGGCTCGCAGACCGAGATGTCCGTGGTCGCCTTGATCCGGGTGCTGGCCTTCTTCTTCAGGCCGGAGTAGTCGTCGCCGACCACGACGACGACGCCGTCCTTGACCGTGACGTCCGGCTCGGCGTAGGTGATCGGGTCGCGGAACTGCGCGGCCACGAGGCGTACGCGCGGGTCGTTGCGGTCCTTGGTGAGGATCGCGACGCGACGCGGCTTGGCCTTGCTCGTGCTGTTGCCGATCTGGCCGTTGAGGAAGCCGTTGGCCTGCAGGTTGATCAGGACCCGGTTGGCCAGGCCCGAGCGTGCCGAGGCGTTGAAGACGTTGACCGTCACGAGGTTGCTGGCCAGGGGGTCACCCTTCGCCACGACCTTCGGCGTGCATGTCGGCGCGGCTGGTGCCGTGTCGGCGCTCGCGGTCAGTAGGCGGAAGCCGATGAGCCCGCCCGCCACGAAGACGACGGCGGACAGCGCCAGGGTCAAAGCCCGGGTGCCGGCGTTCATGTGTGCTTGCCGATCGAGTGGACGCGCGCGTGCAGCATGTTGCGCTGCTGGAGCGCGGCGCGCAGGGCGCGGTGGAGGCCGTCCTCGAGGTAGAGCTCGCCCTGCCAGCTGACGACGTGGGCGAAGAGGTCACCGAAGTAGGTCGAGTCGTCGGCGAGCAGGAGCTCGAGGTCGAGCTGCGTCTTGGTCGTCGTCAGGTCGTCCAGACGCACCTGCGAGGGGGAGATCTCGGCCCACGAGCTCTGTGTCAGCCCGTGGTCCGGATAGGGGCGCCCCTCGCTCACCCTCCTGAAGATCACCCGGCCAGTGTAGACAGACGAGCCCGGTCCGGACGGTAGCGTGGCTCCATGACGACGAGTGATGATGCTCAGGCGGCAGCCGATGCTGCAGCCCGGGCCGCTGCCGACGCCCAGGTGGCCGCCGAAGTGGCCCGCGCGAGGGCCGAGGAGCTCGCCGCCGCGGCCGCGCAGGCCCGGTCCGCCGCCGGCACGGCACCGGTCGAGACGGCCTCGCCCGCCGCACCGCCGACCGCTCCCGACAGCGAGATCGTCCAGATCGTCAAGGCGGGGTACGCCTTCGAGGGCGTCGCGATCGAGATGGGCGCCCTGGTCGCCGGCGGCCCCGTCCCCGAGGCGCAGGTCCGCATCCCCCTCGCGATGCTCAACCGGCACGGGCTGGTCGCCGGTGCGACCGGCACCGGCAAGACCAAGACCCTGCAGGTGCTCGCCGAGCAGATCGCCGCCAACGGCGTGCCGGTGTTCGCCGCCGACATCAAGGGCGACCTGTCCGGCATCGCGACCGCCGGGACCCCCAACGACAAGCTGCTGGAGCGCACGCGGAGCATCGGCCAGGACTGGCAGCCGGTGGCCTCGCCGACGGAGTACTTCGCGCTGGGCGGAATCGGCCACGGCCTCCCGGTCCGCGCTACGATCGACGGCTTCGGACCGACGCTGCTGGCCAAGGTCCTGGGCCTCAACGACACGCAGGAGTCGTCGTTGGGCCTGGTGTTCCACTACGCCCGCAGCGCCTCCCTGCCGCTGGTCGACCTCGCCGACCTGCGGGACGTGCTGACGTACCTCACGGGCGCTGAGGGCAAGGCCGAGCTCAAGAACCTCGGCGGCCTGTCCGCGGCGACGGTCGGCGTCATCCTGCGCGAGCTCATCGCGTTCGCCGACCAGGGCGCGGACCAGTTCTTCGGCGAGCCGGAGATCGTCGTGTCGGACTTCCTGCGCACGGCCCCGGACGGGCGCGGCATCGTGTCGCTGCTGGAGGTGCCGGGCGTGCAGGACAAGCCCGCGCTGTTCTCGACCTTCCTGATGTACCTGCTCAGCCAGCTGTTCAAGGAGCTGCCGGAGGTCGGCGACTCCGACAAGCCCAAGCTGGTCTTCTTCTTCGACGAGGCGCACCTGCTGTTCGCCGACGCGTCCGACGACTTCCTCCAGACGATCACGCAGACCGTGCGGCTCATCCGGTCCAAGGGGGTCGGCATCTTCTTCGTGACCCAGACGCCCAAGGACGTGCCCAGCGACGTGCTGGCGCAGCTCGGCTCACGCGTGCAGCACCAGTTGCGGGCACACACACCGGACGCGGCCAAGGCGCTCAGGGCGACGGTGTCGACCTATCCCAACACGACGTACGACCTCGAGGAGGTCCTGACCTCGCTCGGCATCGGCGAGGCGATCGTCACGGTGATGAGCGACAAGGGTGCGCCGACCCCGGTCGCGTGGACCCGGCTGCGGGCGCCGCAGGGCTCGATGGACCCGACGCCGGCCGATCAGATCACGGCCGCCGTGACGGCCTCGCCGTTGCTGGCGAAGTACGGCACCGCGGTCAACCCGGAGTCTGCCAGCGAGATCCTCGGGGCCAGGGGCGCTGCCGCGAAGGCTGCCGCGGACCGGGCAGCCGAGGACGTACGCGTGCAGAGGGAGGCCGAGCGGCTCGAGAAACAGGCGCCGCGCTCGACGACCCGCAAGACCTCCCGCACGACCACCCGGAACCGTCGGATGTCCCCGGTCGACCGGGCCGTGGGGGAGGCGAGCCGCACGCTGGCGCGAGAGCTGATCAAGAACTTGTTCAAAAAACGCCGCTGATCCGGACTATCGTCGGGAAGAAATCAGGGATTTCACTGGTTGTCCCTGGCAAGAACAACGGAAATGATGGTAGAGGGCGCACTCCGGCGCCCTTCGCCGGGACTGGAGCCCGGTGTGGACGCAGGAGGAGTGGTGGCCGACACCTCGCAGGACGACCGACGGCTCGCTTCGCAGCGTGCGCCCGGCGTGCTGCCCGCGATCGGCCGTGCCGGCGTCGAGGTCGCGCTGATCGCAGCCCTCTACGTCGGCTACTGCGTCACCCGCACGTTCGCCTCGACCGCGTTCGCCCCGGCCCGCGGTCGCGCGCTCGACATCCTGACGTTCGAGCAGTCGTGGCGCTTCGACATCGAGTCGTGGCTCAACGACCTGTTCCTGGACCAGCGGTGGCTGGGGGTGTTCAGCAGCTACTGGTACGCCACGACGCACTACCTCGTGACGCTGCTGACCCTCGTGTGGATCTACCGGCGCAGCGCGACTCAATATCTCACGGCCCGTCGGGCCCTCGTGCTCGCGTCGCTGATGGGGCTGACGTGCTATCTGCTGATGCCGACCGCGCCGCCGCGGCTCGTCGAGGGCGGCTTCCACGACATCCTGAGCCTCAACTCGGGGATCGGCTGGTGGAGCCAGAACGGTTCGGCGCCCAAGGGCCTGGGCAACATCACCAACGAGCTCGCGGCGTTCCCGTCCCTGCACGCCGGCTGGTCGCTGTGGGTCGCGATCGTGCTGATCCGGGCCGGAGTCCCCAGGATCGTCCGGGGACTCGGCGTCGCCTACGCCCTCGTGATGGCGATCGTCATCGTCGGCACCGGCAACCACTGGGTCCTCGACGCCTTCGTCGGCTGGGCGGTCGTGCTTGTGTCGTTCGGGGTCATGGTCGCGTGGGAGCACGGGCGCCGACCCGACGAGAACCCGCCGGAGGAGGCTCCGGTGGAGAACGCCCCGGCGACCGGGGTCAGGTCCTCCGCCAGCTGAGCGCGTCGGCGATCCGCATCCTCGAGGAGGCGGTGCACGGGTCGCCCTTCCTGGCGGTGGGCGGTGCATCGCTCGCCCATCCCGGTCGCCGGCGGTGCGTCAGTCGCCTGACCCTCCCAGATAGGGCGACTGCTGCACCGCCCACGGAGCATTCTGTTGGTGTCACGGTGGCACGCGTCGCCGGATCGACGAAAGGTCAGGCTGGGGAGCGGGCGACGTACACCGTGTTGGCCGAGACGCCCCCGGTCAGCGGGTTGTCGAACGGGACGACGTCGGCCCTGACGTCGCTGAACGTCGTGCGGAGGACCTGTGTGAAGGAGTCGTCCGGCGGGTCGTCGGACCACAGGGCGAACACCCCGCCGGGGTGCAGTCGGGTGACGACCCGGGCCAGTCCGGCCTCGTCGTAGAGATCGGCGTGGCTGGGGTCGAGGTGGTGGCTGGGCGTGTGGTCGATGTCGACGACGACGGCGTCCCAGCGGCGCCCGGGGGCGTCGGGATCGAGCTCGCCGCCGTCCCGGAGTCCCGCGAAGAAGTCGCCGTGGAGGAGCCGGCACCGCGGGTCCGCGGTCAGGGTCTCGCCGGCGGGGATGAGGTGCTCGCGGTGCCATTCGATGACCTCGGGCAGTGCGTCGACCACGACCAGGCTCCGCACGCGGTGGTCGTCCAGGACCGCGAGCGCGGTGCAGCCCAGGCCGAGACCGCCGACGACGACGTCGAGCCCGGCGCCGTCGCACGCCGCGGTCGCGAGGTGGCCCAGGGCGATCTCGGCAACCGTGAACAGGCTCGACATCAAGAACTCGTCGCCCAGCTTGATCTCGAGCAGGTCTCGCTGCGCGGTGGGGTCCCAGCGCTCACGCAGGATCAGGTCGCCCATGGGCGTCGGCCGGAAGTCGATCTCGCGGAATCGCGCCATAGCTCCTCCTGGATCCGTGTGCCCCCAACCTAGGCCAACGGTGAGGCGTGGGTTGCGCGCGGTGAGGCGTGGGTTGCG
>JAOPXL010000049.1 GCA_025965175.1 Aeromicrobium sp. | reverse complement strand
CGACGCGCGACGACCTGCTCAGCAGCACCAAGCGCTCGGAGCAGGCCCGCAAGCAGGCCAAGCTGCGCGCCGAGCAGCTCGCGATCCTGGCCGGGACGCGCGGCGCCACCGGCCCGGGGGTCGAGGTGACGATCAACGATCCCGGCGCGCAGATCGACGCCGCGGCGCTCCTCGACGCGATCGAGGAGCTCCGCGATGCCGGCGCCGAGGCCATCGCGCTCAACGGGGTCGCCCGGGTCGTCGCGCAGACGTACTTCCTGGACGACGACGGCGAGGTCCGGGTCGGCGGCCGCGAGATCAAGCGGCCGTACGTCATCGCCGCGATCGGGGACCCGCCGACGCTGGCCGAGGCGGTACGCTTCCCCGGCGGACTCATCGACGGGGTGGTGAATCGGGGCGGCTCGGCGTTCGTGACCCAGAAGGACAAGGTCACGATCACGGCGCTCGCCGACGTCAAGACCCCGGAGTACGCTCGACCAACATCTTGATCGGCAAGGAGAACGCGGTGATCCCTGAAGACCTCTACTACAGCGAAGAGCACGAGTGGGTGCGCTTCGACGAGGACATCGCGACGGTCGGCATCACCGACTTCGCACAGGACCAGCTCGGTGACATCGTCTACGTCGAGCTGCCTGCCGTGGGTGACCGCGTCGAGGCCGGCTCGGTCGTCGGTGAGCTCGAGTCGACCAAGTCCGTCAGCGACATCTTCTCGCCGCTGTCCGGCGAGGTCGTGGCCCGCAACGAGGCGCTTGACGGGGGACCGGAGGTCATCAACTCCGACCCCTACGGTGAGGGCTGGCTGCTCAAGCTCCGTCCGGTCGAGGAGGACCCGACCTCCGCGCTGCTCGAGGCCGAGGCCTACTCCGCGCTCGTTGCCGACTGAGCAATCGCACCAACTCGATACAGACCACCCCAACTCGTCGATCTGGTGATCCGTCGGGTGCTACGTTGGACATGAAGTCTCAACCCGCACTGCAGGTCGACCGCACACAGGAGAATTGCCGATGTCAACGCCGGACCACGAGCCCGACGCCAGCTCCGCATCGCACGCGCCAGTGAGTGACCACACGACGCACATTCCGGCGCTGGACGCCGACACCGAGGAGATGACGTCCTCCGACGTCTCCGCGGTCGAGAACCTGCCCGCCGGCAGTGCGATGCTGCTGGTGCAGCGCGGTCCCGACTCGGGTGCGCGATTCCTGCTGGACAGCGATGTCGTCAGCGTCGGGCGCCACCCCGACAGCGACATCGTCCTCGACGACATCAGCGTCTCGCGTCGCCACGCGACATTCGCGCGCGGCGAGTCGGGCTACAGCATCACCGACCTGGGCAGCCTCAACGGCAGCTACGTCAACCGCGACCGCATCGACAGCGAGATCGCCCTGTCCGGCGGCGATGAGGTCCAGATCGGGAAGTACCGCCTGATCTACTTCGCCGGGGCCCTCAAGGGTCGGGCGTGACTGAGCGCCAGCGAAGGAACCGTGTGACTCTCACGCCGGCGCGTTCGTATCGTGGGCTTCTGACGGAGGCGACGGCGTGACGCAGCCCTTGTCGGAGCTGTCGAAGCTCGGCATCGGAAAGGTCCTCGACGAGCTCCGACAGGAGTTCCCGGACCTGACGATCAGCAAGATCCGCTACCTCGAGGGCGAGGACCTCCTGCAGCCCGAGCGGACCCCGTCGGGCTACCGGAAGTTCTCGTTCGGCGACGTCGAGCGGCTCCGCTTCATCCTGCGGCGGCAGCGCGACAACTTCTGGCCGCTGAGCCACATCCGCCAGGTCTTGGACGACATGGACCGCGGCGTCGTCCCGGGTGAGCCCGACGGCACCCGCATCCCGCACCTCACCCTGGCCGAGGACGGCCTGCCAGTCGCCGAGACGTTCACGGAGTCGCCGAGCTCGGCCCGGCTGTCCCGCGACGAGCTGCTCGACGCCGCCGGGATCGACTCGGCCACGCTCGACGCGATCGAGGAGTTCGGCCTGATCCATCGGCGCAAGTCGCAGACCTATTACGACGGTGCCGCCCTGCAGATCGCCTCGATCGTGGGGGAGTTCGCCGAGCTCGGCCTGGAGCCGCGCCACCTCAAGATGTTCAGCGCCTCCGCCGACCGTGAGGTCGCCCTGTTCGAGCAGGTCGTCTCCCCACGCTCCCGGCAGCTCGACAAGGAAGCCGCCGAGCGTACCGTCGCCGGGCTGGCAGCCCTGTCGATCCGCCTGCAGACCGTCCTGGTCAGAAGCAGATTGCGCGGCTGAGCCATGCGTGAGGTCGAGGTCATCGGGGTGCGAGTCGAGATGCCGACCAACCAGCCGCTCGTCCTCCTGCGGGAGCTGGAGGGCAACCGCTACCTGCCGATCTGGATCGGTGCGGTCGAGGCGTCCGCGATCGCGTACGCCCAGCAGGCCACCGTCACGGCCCGCCCGCTGACGCACGAGCTGATGCAGACGATCATCGAGGCGCTCGGGGACGACCTCGCGGAGGTCAGGATCCTGGACGTGCACGACGGCGTGTTCTTCGCGTCGCTGGTCTTCGCCTCCGGCGCCGAGGTCGAGGCCCGGCCGTCCGACTCGATCGCTCTGGCGCTCCGCGCGGGCGCCAAGATCGTGTGCGCCGAGGACGTGCTCGACGCGGCCGGGATCACCTCGACGTCCGACGAGGACCAGCAGATCGAGAAGTTCCGCGAGTTCCTCGACGAGGTCAGCCCGGAGGACTTCGGCGAGACCGAGTGAGCGCAGGGGCGTACGAGGTGAACTCTCAACCCTTGAGTGAGACTTTATTTTGAACGACACGCCGACATCCACGCTCGGTCGTTGACCGGCCAAACTCTCACCCTTACCTTGAGAGTGCTGCCGAAGGTACACGGATGTAGTTCCGTCGCGGTAGTCTTCCCCCATACCAGCTTTGGAAGGCATTTCCGATGATCGAGTCCCGCGACAACGACGTCACCGCCGCGACGCAAGCAGCCGCCGAGGCCAGTGACCAGGGCCTGCTGTTCAACGACGATGTCTCGCCCCTGCCCGAGGACGCGGGTTTCCGCGGTCCGACCGCCTGCAGCGCCGCCGGCATCACCTACCGCCAGCTCGACTACTGGGCGCGCACGGGACTCGTCGAGCCGACCGTCCGCTCGGCCACCGGCTCCGGCACGCAGCGGCTCTACTCGTTCAAGGACATCCTGCTCCTCAAGATCATCAAGCGACTCCTCGACGCCGGCGTCTCGCTGCAGCAGATCCGCATCGCGATCGACCACCTCCGCGTCCG
>JAOPXL010000045.1 GCA_025965175.1 Aeromicrobium sp. | reverse complement strand
AGAAGCTCGACGACCCGCTCGCGATGTACCTCGGTGACGTCGCCACGATCCCGGCCAACCTGGTCGGCATCCCCGGTCTGTCGCTCCCGGTCGGCCTCGCCGACGAGGACGACCTGCCGGTGGGCCTGCAGTTCCTGGCCCCGCAGAAGGCGGACGACCGCCTGTACAACGCCGCGGCCGCGCTCGAGCGTCTGCTGGAGGACAAGTGGGGCGGCACCTTGCTGTCCCGGGCACCCGAGCTGGAGGTTGCACGATGACCACGGAGACCTTGGTCCCCTTCGACGAGGCCCTGACGCGCTACGACCCGGTGATGGGCCTCGAGATCCACATCGAGCTCAACACCGCGACCAAGATGTTCTGCGGCTGCCCGACGGAGTTCGGCGCCGAGCCCAACACGCAGGTCTGCCCGGTGTGCCTCGCGCTGCCCGGCGCGCTGCCGGTCGTCAACGCCAAGGCGGTCGAGTCCGCGATCCGCATGGGGCTGGCGCTCAACTGCGAGATCGCCGAGTGGTGCCGCTTCGCGCGCAAGAACTACTTCTACCCGGACATGCCGAAGAACTTCCAGACGTCGCAGTACGACGAGCCCATCGCGTTCGACGGCCACGTCGACGTCGAGGTCGACGGTGAGACCTATCGGATCGAGATCGAGCGTGCGCACATGGAGGAGGACACCGGCAAGGCGCTGCACGTCGGCGGCTCCACCGGGCGAATCCACGGTGCCGACTTCTCGCTGGTCGACTACAACCGCGCCGGCATCCCTCTGATCGAGATCGTGACCCGCACGATCGAGGTGCCGGGCGACAAGGCTGCCGCCGTCGCCCGCGCCTACGTCTCGTACGTCCGTGACCTGATCGGCGGGCTCGGTGTCTCCGACGTCCGGATGGACCAGGGCTCGCTGCGCGCGGACGTCAACCTCTCGCTGAAGCCCAAGGGCTCCGACGTCCTCGGCACCCGCTCGGAGACTAAGAACGTCAACTCGTTCCGGTCCGTGGAGCGGGCCGTGCGCTTCGAGATCTCGCGTCACGCGGGCATCCTCGACGCCGGCGGCAAGGTCGTGCAGGAGACGCGCCACTTCCAGGAGGACTCGGGCACGACGCTGTCGGGTCGCGAGAAGTCCGACGCCGACGACTACCGCTACTTCCCCGAGCCCGATCTCGCGCCGGTCTCGCCGTCGCGTGAGTGGGTCGAGGAGCTGCGGGCGACGCTGCCGGAGCCCCCGGCCGTACGCCGCGCGCGCCTGCAGGCCGACTGGGGATTCTCCGACCTCGACATGCGCGACACGATCGGGGCCGGCGCGCTGGACCTGATCGTCGCGACGGTCGAGGCCGGCACGACGCCGCAGGCCGCCAAGAAGTGGTGGCTGGGGGAGATGGCGCGCCGCGCCAACGAGACCGGTCACGACCTCGACTCACTCGGCATCACGCCGGCCCAGGTCGCCGAGATCCAGGCCCTGATCGATTCCAAGCGGATCAACGACAAGCTCGCCCGGTCGGTCTTCGACGGCGTCATCGCCGGTGAGGGCACGCCCGAGCAGGTCGTCGTCGGCCGCAAGCTCGAGGTCGTGTCGGACGACGGTGCGCTGGGTGACGCCGTCGACCGGGCCATCGCGGGCGATCCCGACGCGGCGCAGAAGGTGCGCGACGGCAACCTCGGCGTGGCGGGCGCGTTGATCGGTGCGGTCATGAAGGAGATGCGCGGGCAGGCCGACGCCGGCCGGGTGCGCGAGCTGATCCTGGAGAAGCTCTCCTGATCGGTCCTGCCTGTCTTCTGAGGCTGTCCTGATCACGGGGGTGCGGCGTTACGGTCGGGAGGACGACCCGACCAGGAGGCGCGCATGACCGTCATCGATCTCCCTGAAGTCCACACCTGCTCCGTCGAGGGGTGCTCCTACAACAGCGACGCCGCATGCCATGCGGGTGCCATCACGGTGTCCGGCTCGCAGGCGTCGTGCGGCACGTTCATCGACATCGGCAGCCACGGCGGGCTGACCAAGACGCTCGCGAAGGTGGGTGCGTGTCACCGCACGGACTGCAGCCACAACGACAACCTCGAGTGCGCCGCGGCGTCGATCACGGTCGGGCCCGGCGCCGACGCGGCGGACTGCCTGACGTACGAACCTGCCTGACGGTCAGCCGACGCGGACGAGCAGCTGCTTGAGCTCGTCCAGCACGACCTCGGGGTACTCGACCGGGACGAAGTGCGTCGCGTCGAGCTCGCGGTAGCGCGAGCCCTTGACCCGCTGGGCGGCGGTCAGCATGTCGCGGGCGCCGGTGAAGATGTCCCACCTGCCGGCGATGAACGTGACCGGGATGTCGATGTCGCTGAGCGAGACCCGCCCGTGCTTGGAGACGCTCAGCGCCAGCTTGGCGTACCACGCCGGGTGCGTCGTGAAGAACTCCTGCAGCAGCACGCGCAGCTCGGCGGTGTCGGCGGCCGGGTTGACGAGCCGCGTGAGACGGATCGCGTTGGCCGTCGTGTTGGTCCACGGGACCTTGCGGGTCAGGGGCGCCAGGACGTGGCCTGTCACGGTGACCGACCGGACGAAGCTGACGATCAGGGCGCGGGACAGGATCGGCGGCACCCGCAGCGGTGCCAGCATGGTCGAGAAGGTGTTGCCCGGGACGCCTGCGACAGCGAGGATCCCGGTGACGCGCTCAGGGTGACGGGTCGCCAGCTCGAAAGCGATCGTCACGCCGGTCGACCAGCTCGCGACGACGCACGACTCGATGCCGGCGTCGTCCATCACGGCGATCGCGTCCTCGACGAACGAGTCGAGGTCGACCCGACCGTCGCTCGGTCGCTCCGAACCACCGGTGCCGCGGTGGTTGTAGCCCACGACTCGCACCCCGCTGTCTGCACGCAGCAGCGAGGGCCAGGCGTGCGGGTTGGTCCCGAGGCCGTTGGAGATCAAGACCATCGGACCCTCCCCGTCATTGGTCCATGCCCGGATGCTGGTGCCGTCGGCGCTCGTCACGTCGTAGTAACGGATCAGCGGGGTGAAGGGGGGAGTCACGCGCTGAATTGTGCACGGCGGCGGGGGTCGCGGCAATTCCGGTTCCCGTGAGACCGCCACCCCGCGAACTCCGAAGACGCCTGGTGGGCGGTGCATGGGTCGCCCATCCCGGCAGTATGGGGCGACTGTCGCGCCGCCCCCTCGTGGGAGAGGCGATCAGCGCACCGCCCGGCCGCGGGATGGGCAGTCAAGCCCGGCTGCGCGACCCCACCCGGGACAGCCGGTGGGCCGCCGGACCAGAGGGTCAAGCGGCTTCGCGGTAGCCGAGTCGCGTTGAAAACCTGGGCAGGACAGCAGGTCGTCCACCCCCTGCACTCGGCGCTGCGCCCGGTGCGGGTGTCGTCCTTATCCCGGGGTGCCGAGATGGAGTCGATGACCTTCTTCAGCTTGGCCCCGGTGACGGTGCTCAAGAACCCGGTCACATGGAACCCGTCGGGCAGGGTGTCGACGGCGCAGTCCTGCTTCTCCATCCCCTCATGCCACGGCTCGTCCGAGTCCTCCGGATGCAGCTGACCGCCTCGAACAGCTCAGCCGGCTCACACTCGCGGGCGACAGCGACGAACTCGGCCTCGAGCTCCCGCATCGGCTCCAAGCTTCGAGCGCACATCACCCACCTCGAGGCGCCGCATCGCGGCAAGCACCGTGTCGAGCGTGGGCTGCGGATTCATACCAGTCAGACCTGTTTAACAGATGTTCGATGACGGGAGAATTCAATGGAATGGCAACGGTAATCGCCTAGCAAGGCATGTCCGAGCCACCTGCAAGGATGGACTTACGAGTGCTGGCCAACCTCACCCGATCCGTGCCAGCACCGCCTCGACGAACCGAGCAGCGCCGCCGTCGGACTGCGGCAGGAACACGCTCGGCTCGGCCAGCTCCAGCTCGATCAGCTGTGGTGAGCCGTCGGGCGCCGTCACCAGGTCGACGCGCGCATAGAGCGGCAGCTCGTCGATGCCCAGGATCTCGCAGGTCATCTCGATGACGGACGTGGACAGGGCGAGCTGGGCGTCGGACGGTGTGCGCGGCGAGATCGACTCGCGGCTGTCACGGTCCTGCACGACTCCCTCACCGGGGGCGAGCAGGGCGCCCTTGCGGATCGCGTGGGAGAACGTCCCGTTGAAGTGCAGCATCGCGGTCTCGCCCTCGTCGTCGACCGAGGAGACGTACGGCTGCGTCATCGAGGTGCGGCCCGCCGCTATGAGCTCTGCGCTGTGCGCCCACACCTCCTCGCGGGTGCCCCAACGAGCGGTGTCCCGGGAGCCGGCGGAGACGGTCGGCTTCACGACCCACTCCGCGTGATCGCCGATGTCCTCGCCGGGGGCGACGTCCCAGCGCGTCTCGATGATCGGTACGCCGGCGTCCTGCAGCTGCTGCAGATAGACCTTGTCGGTGCTCCACGTCAGGATCTCGGCGCAGTTGTGCAGGCGGGGGACGGACTCGGCCCAGGCGAGGAACTCGTCGCGCCGGACGACGTAGTCCCAGCAGGACCGCACGACCACCGCGTCGTACGCCTCCCAGCTCACGCCCGTGTCGTCCCAGACAACGATCTCGGCTTCGGTCCCCGCGGCGCGCGAGGCCTCGAGCAGCAGGGGGAGGTCGGGGTCGACGGCGCGGTGATCATGACTGGTCACGAAGGCAAGGGTCATGGCACCAGTCTAGACATGAAGCAGAACGCTTCACCCTTGTGTTTTGAAGCAAATCCCTTCACTATAAGGAAATGAACCACGATGCTTCATCTCGATTCGCCGTCATCGGGGATCTCGTCGGCTCGCGGGAGCACGCGTCGCGGGCGGAAGCGCAGCAGCACCTCCTGGCCGCGCTGGCCGTCGTCAACGACCTGGTGCCGTCGTTGCAGTCACTGGAGCCGACGATCGGCGACGAGCTGCAGGGTGTCTACCAGGATCTCCACCAGGCGCTGGCCGTCACGGTGCTGGTCCGGCTCGCGCTGCCCGAGTCGATGGACTGCAGGTTCGGCATCGGGGTCGGAGCAGTCGAGATCGTCGGTACGTCCAACTATGGTCTGACGCAGGACGGTCAGGCATGGTGGTCGGCGCGGGAGGCGATCGACACGGCGAAGGCCAGGGGCCGACACTTCCCGGGCCTGCGGACATGGCTGGTGCGGCAGCCATCGGGAGAGGGGGACATCGTGAACGCCTACCTGCTCGTGCGCGACCAGCTCGTCAGCGACTTCGACGGTCGTCAGCGCCGGATCGCGCTCGCGGAGGTCCACGGCAAGTCCCTGTCGCAGATCGCGGAGGAGGAGGGCATCTCGACCTCCGCCGTGTCCCAACGTCATCGTGCCGGCATCGGCGTGCTGCTCGAGTCGATCGGCGAGGTGCCCCAATGAGCACCCTGGCGGTCCTGCTGGCGGCCGTGGGGATCGCCGACCTGGTCCGTCGCTGGAAGATCCCCGTCGGCATCCTCGGGGTGGTCGCGGGCCTTCTGCTGCTCGGTGGCGGGTGGCACACGCTGTGGCTGACGGTCGTGCTGGGCATCGTGGTCGCCGTGTGGGTCGTCGCGGCGGCGAGCGGCTCGTCCCTCGGCACCGGCCTGCTGGCGGCGGTGGCCCTGGTGCTGGTGGTCATCTCGGGCGACCTGACGTTCGGCGACGCACCGATCCAGGGCTGGTACGACGACCTCGCCGTCCCGCGCCTGGACTCCGTGCCGCTCGACCGGGCGGCCCTGGGTCTGGGCGTCGTGCTGTTCCTGACGACGGCGGCCAACGTCGTCGTTCGCCAGGCGCTGTCGGCGATGGGCCCACGCGTCCTCGCCCAGGAGAACGACCTCAGAGGAGGGCGTGTCCTCGGCCCGCTCGAGCGATGGTTCGTCTTCGCCTGCGCCGTGACCGGCAACCTCGCGGCGATCGCCGTGGTCGTGGCAGCCAAGGGCATCTTGCGGTTCCCCGAGATCTCCCGTGACCTGCCGGACGGTCTGCGAGCCGAGTACGTCCTGGTCGGGAGCTTCGTCAGCTGGGGACTCGCACTGGTGCTCGTCCCGCTGTTCTGAGGGACCTCCGCGAACGAGTGCGACACGCCGCGCCGTAATCTTGGCGTCATGCCTCCCGAGAACGAGATCGACATCAAGCCGCGCAGCCGCACCGTCACCGATGGCCTCGAGGCCACCGCGTCACGAGGAATGCTCCGCGCCGTGGGCATGGGCGACGACGACTGGGAGAAGCCGCAGATCGGTGTGGCCTCCAGCTGGAACGAGATCACCCCGTGCAACCTCTCGCTCGACCGGCTCGCGAAGCGGGCCAAGGAGGGCGTGCACACCGGTGGGGGATACCCGCTCGAGTTCGGCACGATCTCGGTGTCCGACGGCATCTCGATGGGCCACGAGGGCATGCACTTCTCGCTCGTCAGCCGTGAGGTCATCGCCGACTCCGTCGAGACCGTCATGATGGCCGAACGCCTCGACGGATCCGTGCTGCTCGCCGGCTGCGACAAGAGCCTGCCCGGCATGCTGATGGCCGCGGCACGCCTCGACCTCGCCAGCGTGTTCGTCTACGCCGGATCGATCATGCCCGGCAACGTCGACGGCAAGGACGTCACGATCATCGACGCGTTTGAGGCCGTCGGCGCGTGCCTGAAGGGCCTGATCTCCCGCGAGCAGGTCGACAAGATCGAGCGCGCGATCTGCCCGGGTGAGGGCGCCTGCGGCGGCATGTACACCGCCAACACGATGGCCTCGGCCGCCGAGGCGCTCGGCATGAGCCTGCCCGGCTCGTCCGCGCCGCCGGCGATCGACAGCCGCCGCGACGAGTACGCCATCAAGTCCGGCAAGGCTGTCGTCGAGCTCCTCCGCCAGGGCATCACGGCCCGCGACATCATGACCAAGCCGGCGTTCGAGAACGCCATCGCGCTCGTCATGGCGCTGGGCGGCTCGACCAACGCCGTCCTGCACCTGCTGGCCATCGCCCGCGAGGCCGAGGTCGACCTGACGCTCGAGGACTTCAACCGCATCGGCGACAAGGTCCCGCACCTCGGCGACCTCAAGCCCTTCGGCCGCTACGTCATGAACGACGTCGACAAGGTCGGCGGCATCCCGGTCATCATGAAGGCCCTGCTCGACGCAGGCCTCATGAACGGCGACTGCCTCACCGTCACGGGCAAGACGATGGCCGAGAACCTCGCGCACATCGAGGCCAAGGTCGACGGCGACGTCATCCGCAGCCTCGACAAGCCGATCCACAAGACCGGCGGCTTGACGATCCTGCGCGGCTCGCTCGCCCCCGAAGGCGCCGTCGTCAAGAGCGCCGGCTTCGACTCCGACGTCTTCCGCGGCACCGCCCGGGTGTTCGACGGGGAGCGCAAGGCGATGGACGCGCTCGAGGACGGCACGATCACCGCGGGCGACGTCGTCGTCATCCGCTACGAGGGGCCCAAGGGGGGTCCGGGCATGCGCGAGATGCTCGCGATCACCGGGGCGATCAAAGGCGCGGGCCTCGGCAAGGACGTGCTGCTCATGACCGATGGCCGCTTCTCCGGCGGCACGACCGGCCTGTGCGTCGGCCACGTCGCCCCCGAGGCTGTCGACGGCGGTCCGATCGCGTTCGTCCGCGACGGCGACCCGATCGTGCTGGACATGGCCAACCGGACGCTCGAGGTCGAGGTCGAACCCGAGGAGCTCGAGGCGCGCAAGGTCGGCTGGGAGCCCAACCCGCCGAAGTACACCAAGGGCGTCCTCGCGAAGTACGCCAAGCTCGTCAGCTCGGCCGCCGACGGCGCCGTCTGCGGCTGAAGCAGCAAGGTCTCGGGACATCGGCATGAGCGGCCGCTTCGCGACGAAGTGGGACGTCCTCTTCGGCTCGGTCCTGATCGGGGTCGACCGTACGACCGGGGTCTTCTCGGGCACCGAGCCGACCCCGGGCCAGCAGATGGTGGCGGTGTGGTCGGCGGAGGAGATCGCGACCGAGGCGCTGCACGTCGAGTCGTGGGACCTGCAGCGCATCACGGTGCGTGAGCTGTTGACCGTCCTCCCGCCGGGCATAGGCTTCGTGATCGACCCGGAGCGCTCGTCCGGGATGACGGCGACGGCGTCCTACGTCGCCAACCTCAAGCCGTACGTCGCGGCGTTCCCCGCCGGCTCCGAGGTGCGCCTGGCTGCCTGGGACCGGCTGCCGGGGGCGGTGCGGGCCGCGGTCGTCCAGGCGGCGGCGGACGACGAGGCCGTACGCGAGCTCCACGCCTTCACCTACACGGTCGACGACAGCCCGCCCCTGGGCTGCCTGGCGTACGTCCCGACGCCGGGCGCCGACACGACCACCGTCCCCGGTCGGATCGACGCGGCGGTCGCGGCATCGGCCGACGTCGACGCACTGGGAGTCGCCACCGTCCGCGTCATCGCGCTGGAGGACGTGCCCGAGGAGGTGCGGGCCGCGCTGGGCGACCACCACGTCATCCACCGCCGCCGACGCCCGAGGCCCTGGCGACGCTGAGCCCGCGGCAGGACGGACGCCGGGGGTCAGGGAGAATGGGGGCATGTCCTCTCATCCCCGTGCCGACTTCGACGACGATGAGCTGGCGATCGCCCTGAAGGTCCTCGGGCAGGCGCAGTTCCTGGAGGACGAGGACGAGGCTTACGTGGCCCTGCGTCACGCCTGCGGCAAGTTCTACAAGGATGTCAAGAAGCAGCGCCGGCTCGCCAAGCGGGCCGAGGTCGCCGCTGCCGACAGGGCCGTCGTCGAGACGACCGCCACCGGATCGGCCACTCGCATCGACGACGAGACCGAGGGCATCCCGCTGGTCTCGAACGCTGTGGGAGCCTCGGCCGGGACCCTGCTGATCGCTCGTCCCTGCTACATCTGCAAGCAGAAGTACACCGTCGTCGACGCGTTCTACCACCAGCTCTGCCCCGACTGCGCCGCCCTCAACCGGTCCCGGCGCGACGCCCGCACCGACCTGACCGGCAAGCGCGCGCTGCTGACCGGCGGCCGCGCCAAGATCGGGATGTACATCGCGCTGCGGCTGCTGCGCGACGGCGCCCACACCACGATCACGACCCGCTTCCCCCACGACGCGGTCCGGCGCTTCACGGCGATGCCCGACAGCGCGGACTGGATCCACCGGCTCCGCATCGTTGGCATCGACCTGCGCGATCCGGCCCAGGTCGTCGGGCTGGCCGACTCCGTCGCCGAGCAGGGGCCGCTCGACATCCTGATCAACAACGCGGCGCAGACCGTGCGACGTACACCCGGTGCTTACGCCCCGCTGGCCGACGCCGAGTCCGCCCCGCTGCCCGACGGCCCGCTGCCTGAGCTCCTGACGTTCGGCCACACCAGTGATGCGCACCCCGCCGCGCTCGTCGGCTCGGTCGCGGCGCATCCCGTCCTGGCCGGGGACTCCCATACCGCCGAGGAGCTCACGGGTCTCGCGCTCAGCGCCGGATCGGCCGACCTGTCGCGCATCGACGCCGGGGGACTGGTGCCCGACACGGTCGACGTCAACAGCTGGACGCAACGTGTGCACGAGGTCGACGCGCTGGAGCTGCTTGAGGTCCAGCTGTGCAACACGACGGCACCGTTCATCCTCGTCAGCCGGCTGCGGCCCTCGATGGCAGCCGCCGAGGCGCGCCGGACGTACGTCGTCAACGTCTCGGCGATGGAGGGGCAGTTCAGCCGCCGCTACAAGGGGCCCGGCCATCCGCACACCAACATGGCCAAGGCCGCGCTCAACATGCTGACCCGCACGAGCGCGGGGGAGATGCTCGAGCAGGACGGCATCCTCATGACCGCCGTCGACACGGGCTGGATCACCGACGAGCGGCCGCACCCGACCAAGGTGCGGCTGGCCGAGGAGGGCTTCAAGGCGCCGTTGGACCTGGTCGACGGGGCAGCCCGTGTCTACGACCCGATCGTCCGCGGCGAGGCCGGCGAGGACGTCCACGGCGTCTTCCTCAAGGACTACGCACCCTCCCCGTGGTGAACCACCGGCAGCTGCTCCACGAGCAGTGGGACGCGCTCCGGGTGTGGATCGAGGAGTCCGGTCTGCTCGACCACCGCACGGAGCCGAGCGTCCTCCAGGCGTGGAACGTGCACGAGCTCGTGACCCACGTGGGCCGATCCTTCCTCGCGCTGACGGTGCTGGGTCCCGAGACACGGACCGCTCCGCTTGCCCTGGGTGAATACGTGGCCGGTTACGGTGCCTCGGCGCAGGAGATCGCCGACGGCACCAAGCAGCTTGCCCGGTCGTTCGAGTCCGACCTGCTCGGTGGCATCGACCACTGCGCACGTCTGGGCTTCCGTACGCTCGACCAGCTGCACAGCGAGGTCGTGAGCACCCCGCGCGGGGCGCTGCGGCTCGACGACTTCGTCGCGACCCGGGTCATCGAGCTCGTGGTCCACGGGGACGACCTCGCCAGGTCGGTGCCCGCGATCGCGCCCCCGCCGTTGCTCGAGGGTGCCGTCGCGCTGGTGGTCGACATGCTGACGAACGCCTACACCGACAGGGTCGGCCGGACTCCGCAGGTCGACGACCACATGACCTGGGTCCGGCTCGCGACCGGCCGGGCGCCCAGCGACGACCCCGCCCTGCCGCTGCTCTGAGCGGACGCACCGACGGCCCGGCGGGGCAGTGCTCCACCGGGCCGTCGACGGTCGGACTACTTCGTGACGCAGGTCCCGAACTTGGAGGAGAGGCCCCTGAGGGCCTCCTCGTCGGACTTGCTGCCCTTGAACTTCTTGTCGCCCTCGACGATCGCGGTCAGTGCCTTGTCCGACACCTTGGAGTCGACGAGCACCCCGGCGACGCAGTCGGCGGCGGCCTTGGGGATCGCGGAGCCGAAGACGCTGTCCTTCTTCGTGATGGCGGTCTTGACATCGGCCTTGGAGGGACGGTCATCGCCACCGCCGCCACAGGCGGAGGTGAGGGCGAGTGCCGCGACAATCATGGCAGCGCTGATGGTGTTCTTCATGGGTCCCCCTGAGAGTGGTGCCCGCGACGTACGTGGCAGGCTGGCCTGGTCATCCTGTCAGGCGCCGGTGCGCTTTGTCAGATCGTCAAAGGTCCACATGGTGGTACGAAATGTCTCACGGCTTGATAATTGCTCGGAGCGGGACGAGACTGGTTCCGTGCAGATTCGGACTCTTGTAGTAGATGACTGACGCGACGGCCCCTGCAGGCCCCGCGTCTCCCTCGATTGCCCTCGGGCCGGGGGATTTTTTTATGCGAACAGGCCGGTCGCGTCCGGCACACGATGCAACGAACAGTTAGGTACGAACTCATGACCGAGCAGCTCTCGGAGCACATGACCGGGGCGCAGAGCCTCGTGCGCGCGCTGGAGCACGCCGGGGTGGACACCATCTTCGGCATCCCCGGTGGAGCGATCCTCCCCGCGTACGACCCGCTCTTCGACTCCGAGCAGATCCGTCACATCCTCGTCCGGCACGAGCAGGGGGCCGGTCACGCGGCCCAGGGCTACGCGCAGGTCACCGGCAAGGTCGGCGTGTGCATGGCGACCTCAGGTCCCGGTGCGACCAACCTCGTGACGGCGATCGCCGACGCGTTCATGGACTCGGTCCCGATCGTCGCCATCACGGGTCAGGTCGCGACCCACCTGATCGGCACCGACGGCTTCCAGGAGGCCGACATCCGCGGCATCACGATGCCGATCACCAAGCACAGCTACCTCGTCACCGACGCCGCCGACATCCCGCGCGTCATCGGCGAGGCGTTCCACATCGCCGGGACGGGTCGCCCCGGCCCGGTCCTGGTGGACATCGCGAAGGACGCGCTCCAGGCGTCGACGGCGTTCCGGTGGCCCACCGAGCTGGCGCTGCCGGGATATCGCCCCACGACCCGTCCGCACGGCAAGCAGGTCCGCGAGGCGGCACGGCTCATCGCCGCCGCCGAGCGTCCCGTCCTGTACGTCGGTGGCGGCGTCATCAAGGCGGAGGCCGCGGCGGAGCTCAAGGTCCTCGCCGAGCTGACCCAGATCCCGGTCGTCACGACGCTCATGGCGCGTGGCGCGTTTCCGGACTCCCACGAGCTGCACCTGGGCATGCCGGGCATGCACGGTACGGTCGCGGCGGTCGCGGCGCTGCAGAAGAGCGATCTGCTGATCTCTCTAGGCGCGCGCTTCGACGATCGCGTGACGGGTCACCTGGCCTCGTTCGCGCCGCTCGCCAAGGTCATCCACGCCGACATCGACCCGGCCGAGATCTCCAAGAACCGCACCGCTGACGTCCCGATCGTGGGCGACTGCCGCGAGGTCATCGCCGACCTCATCGCGATGCTGCAGAAGCAGGCGTCCGAGGACGGCGTCCAGGGCGACTTCACCGCGTGGAAGACGCAGATGCTGGGCGTCAAGGCCAAGTTCCCCGTCGGCTACGAGAAGCCGGTCGAGGGGCTCGCCCCGCAGACCGTCATCGAGCGGCTCAGCGCGATCGCCGGGCCGGCAGCGACGTACGTCGCCGGGGTCGGCCAGCACCAGATGTGGGCCGCGCACTACGTCGACTACGAGCGTCCGCGCCAGTGGCTCAACTCCGGTGGCGCCGGCACGATGGGCTACGCCGTGCCCGCCGCGATGGGTGCGCAGGTGGGCCTGCCCGGCCAGGTCGTGTGGGCCATCGACGGTGACGGCTGCTTCCAGATGACCAACCAGGAGCTCGCGACCTGCGCGATCGAGGGCATCCCGATCAAGGTCGCGGTCATCAACAACTCCTCGCTCGGCATGGTCCGGCAATGGCAGACGCTGCTCTACAACGAGCGCTACTCCAACACCGACCTCAACACCGGCCCGGAGTCGATCGGCGCCCGCCGGATCCCCGACTTCGTCAAGCTCGCCGACGCGTACGGCTGCGTCGGGCTGCGCTGCGACAACGAGGCGGATCTCGACGCGACGATCGAGAAGGCCATGGCCATCACCGACCGCCCCGTCGTCATCGACTTCGTCGTCGAGCGCGACGCGATGGTGTGGCCCATGGTCCACGGTGGCGCCAGCAACGACGACATCCAGATCGCGCGAGATCTCGCGCCCGAGTGGGACGACGAGGACCTCTGATGCTCCGTCAGATCACGTCACCACATTTCCGCGACCGTCACTCCGAGCAGGAAGTTTCACCGTGACCTCTCATACTTTGTCGGTTCTCGTCGAGAACACCCCCGGTGTCCTGGCCCGTGTCTCGAGCCTGTTCATGCGCCGCGGCTTCAACATCGACTCGCTGGCGGTCGGTCCGACCGAGATTCCCGAGATATCGCGGATGACGATCGTCGTCAACGTCGACGAGCTCCCGCTGGAGCAGGTCACCAAGCAGCTCAACAAGCTCGTCAACGTCCTCAAGATCGTGGAGCTCGACTCGGGCAGCGCCGTCGAGCGCGAGCTCATGCTGATCAAGGTCAAGACCGATCCACAGACCCGCGGACAGGTGCTGGAGACGGTCAATCTGTTCAGGGCTAAAGTGGTCGATGTTGCCACCGATGCCGTGACGATCGAGGCAACCGGAGACGCGGGCAAGCTCACCGCGATGCTGAACGTCCTCGAGCCGTTCGGGATCCGTGAGATCGCCCAGTCCGGACGCGTGGCCATCGGCCGCGGGCCCCGCTCCATCACCGACCGCACCCTTCGCGCCGTTCCCGGCACGCAGGCAAGCTGAATTCCAAGGAGAACCATCCCGTGGCTGAACTGTTCTACGACGACGACGCTGACCTGAGCATCATCCAAGCCCGCCACGTGGCGGTCATCGGCTACGGAAGCCAGGGCCACGCCCACGCGCTCAACCTGCGTGACTCCGGTGTCGACGTCCGCGTCGGCCTGCCCGAGGGCTCGAAGAGCCGCGCCAAGGCTGAGGCCGAGGGCCTGCGGGTCCGCTCGGTCGCCGAGGCGGTCGAGGAGGCTGACGTCGTCGTGATCCTCGCGCCGGACCAGGTCCAGCGGCACGTCTACGCCGACTCGATCGAGCCCAACCTGGTCGACGGCGACGCCCTGATCTTCGGTCACGGCTTCAACATCCGCTACGGCTACATCACGCCGCCGGCCGGCGTCGACGTCGTCCTCGTCGCGCCCAAGGCGCCGGGTCACACCGTGCGTCGTGAGTTCGTCGACGGTCGCGGCATCCCCGACATCATCGCGGTCGAGCAGGACGCCAGCGGCAAGGCGTGGGACCTCGCGCTGTCGTACGCCAAGGCGATCGGTGGCACCCGCGCCGGCGTCATCAAGACGACGTTCACCGAGGAGACCGAGACCGACCTGTTCGGCGAGCAGGCCGTGCTCTGTGGCGGGATGTCGCACCTGGTCCAGGCCGGGTTCGAGACGCTGACCGAGGCCGGATACCAGCCCGAGATCGCCTACTTCGAGGTGCTGCACGAGCTCAAGCTCATCGTCGACCTCATGTGGGAGGGCGGCATCGCCAAGCAGCGCTGGAGCATCTCCGACACCGCTGAGTACGGCGACTACGTCTCCGGTCCGCGGATCGTCGACTCCTCGGTCAAGGAGCGCATGCAGGCCGTGCTGGCCGACATCCAGGACGGCACATTCGCCAAGCGCTTCATCGACGACCAGGACGACGGCGCCCCGGAGTTCCTGCGTCTGCGCGAGGAGGAGGCCGGTCACCCGATCGAGTCGACCGGCAAGGTCCTGCGGTCGCACTTCTCGTGGAAGCAGCAGGACGCCGACTACATCGACGGCCAGGCCGCCCGCTAGTCACCAGCACCACCCGCAAGGGGCGTCGCACCACCAGGTGCGACGCCCCTTGTGCCGTCCAACGCCCCCGCCCCAGCCCCAGCCCCTGGTGACGCGTGGCTTGCGCACGGTGACGCGTGGCTTGTGCACGGTGATGCGTGGCTTGCGCGCGGTGACGTGTGGCTTGCGATGGAGCACGCCCCGCCGCCTGGGAACCTCTGGCTGCCCACCACCAGGCACCCGGTCCGCTGGCAGTGGCAGAGGCAACCTCCGCCGACGATCGCCAAGGCCTTTCCGGGCCAGGTGATCGACGGATTCGCCTGCGACAGCGGGGACGGCACGTCGTGGACCCCAGCCGACAACGGTTTCGGTGCGAAGGGCAAACCTGCCGGCTTCCTCCTGATTGGAACGACCAAAATTTTCGTAACCCACGCCTCAGCTGGCGTAACCCACGCCTCAGCTGGCGTAACCCACGCGTCAGCGGGGGAGGGGAGGGGGTCAGGCGATCATCTCGAGGGTCCGGCGGGGGCGGGAGGGTGTCGACGGGGTGCCGGTCCCGAGCACCTCGTCGTACGCCAGGCGGAGCCGCGCGACGGCTTCTGTGAGGGCCTCGTGCGGCTGGGTGTAGGGCAGGCGCAGGTGCCGCTCGCCCACAGCCGCGGCACGGGTGAAGAAGCGCGGTCCGGGGGTCAGCAGCAGCCCGTGCCGCGCGGCCGCCGCGGTGAGCCGGGAGGACATCCGCTCGGGAAGCGTGACCCACAGGCTCAGGCCACCGGCCGGGCAGGGGACCTCGACGTCCGGCAGCTCGCGGGCCATCTCGGCCAGGAGATGGTCCCGGGCCGCCCGCAGTCGGGCACGCCCGGCGGCAGCGGTCTGGCCGCCCTCGGTCAGCAGTTCGCACAGGACCAGCTGGTCGAACGCCGACGTGCCAAGGTCGTCCATCATGCGTGCCTGCACCAGCGGCATGACGAGATCGTGCGGGGCGCGGATCCAGCCGACGCGCAGACCACCCCAGTACGCCTTGGACGACGAGCCCATCAGGATCGCCCGCGGGTCGTACGTCGCGAAGACGGGCGGCAGCTCCACGCCGTCGAGGTTGATCTCGCGCAGCGACTCGTCCACGAGCGGGATGACGTCGTGCCGTCGCAGCTCGCGGGCCCACGCGACCCGCTCGTCGTGGGACATGACGGCCGCGGTCGGGTTGTGGAAATCCGGGATCAGGTACGCCGCGCGGTGCGGCGCACCGGCCAGCGTCTCGGCGAGCGCCTCGGGGTCCCAGGCAGAGCGATCGACCGGGAGGGCGGACAGTCGTGCCCCGACGGAGGTGAAGGACTCGTGGGCGTGCGGGTAGCTCGAGCCCTCGACGACCACCCGCTGCCCCGGGTCGACGAGTGCCCGCGCCAGCAGTGAGATGGCACCCATCGCACCGCTCGTCACGACGATCTGGCCGGGCTCGGTCGGCAGGCCCTGCTCGGTGTAGCGCTGGGCGAGGATCGCGCGCAGCGCGGGCAGCCCGTCGGGCAGGTAGCCCGTCGTGGCGAGCAGTCCTGGCAGCTTGGCCGCCGCGGCCTCGAACGCCCGCGCGAGTCCCGGCGGACCCACCGGCGCGGAGTACGTCAGGGCGATCGTGTCGGCGTCGTCCGGCGTGATGATCATGCTGCTGGCGCTCGAGGCCGCGAGCGGCACCCGGACGACGCTGCCCGATCCCTGCCGCGAGTGGACGATGCCGGAGTCGCGCAGCTCGGCATACACGCGAGTCGTCGTCGTCCGGCTCACCCCGAGCGCGGCCGCGAGCTCACGCTCCGAGGGCAGTCGGCTCCCGTCGGTCACCCGCCCGTCCACGACCAGCAGGCGCATGCGGTCGGCGATCTCGCGATAGGCCGGACCGCTGTTGTCGAGCGGACCGAGCAGCTGAGCGAGGCGGTGCGCGGAGAGTGTCAGAGCCACAAGGCCACTGTCTCACGATTGGCCATGGACGTCATGGCCAATCGGCACCAGAGTGGGAACATGTTCATCCTCTTCATCGGGCTGCTGGCGTTGGTCACCGAGCTGGTCCACCTGGCCCGCCTCGTGATTCGCGACGGCCTGGGATCGACGCCCCCGCCGCGCAGCCACGTCGAGGAGCTCGGCCCCTGGGCGACCCGGCAGCTCCAGCGGTGACCGGCCTCATCGGTCGGCTCATACGTCTCAACATCGGGCTGTTCCTCTACGGCTTCACGATGGCGATGATGGTCGAGTCGACCCTGGGCCTCGACCCGTGGGACGTGTTCCACGAGGGGGTGACCCGGCACGTCGACCTGAGCTTCGGCCAAGTCGTCATCGTGACCGGGGCGCTCGTGCTGCTGCTGTGGATCCCGCTGCGTCAGCTCCCGGGCATCGGCACGGTGCTCAACGTGATCGTCATCGGGCTGGCCGCCGACCTCGGCATCGCCGTCATCACGCAGCCCGACGACCTGTGGCTGCGGGCTCTCCTCCTGCTCGCCGGGATCGTCGGCAACGGGTTCGCTGGTGCGCTCTACATCGGCGCGGCCCTCGGCCCCGGCCCCCGCGACGGCCTGTGGCTCGGGCTCGTGCGCCGCACGGGCCGCAGCATCCGGTTCTGGCGGACGGCGATCGAGGTCACGGTGCTGGTGGTGGGCTTCGCGCTCGGCGGGACGGTAGGCGTGGGGACGGTGCTGTACGCCCTCGCGATCGGCCCGCTGGTGCAGCTGTTCCTGCCGTGGGTGCAGGTCACGCCAGGCCGGCGGACCCCGGCGACGGTGCCCGCGCGCTAGGACGTCGGGACTACGGCAGGTCAGGGCTGCGGCAGGTCCGGGACGGCCCGGAGGTGGGGATGCCCACGGGTCGCCTGCACGACCGTGACGCCTGACTCGGCCGGGTCGACGGTCGAGGAGTGCAGGCCCAGCGCGGAGTCGTACTTCATGGCCCGCAGCTCGGCCAGCCGGCCCGTGTCCGTGACGCCTTCGGCGACCGCCAGCAGGCCGCAGGTGTGCGCGGCCCCGACGAGCAGTGCCAGTAGGTCGTACGCACCGGGGGCGGTCGAGTTGACCAGGCTCTTGTCGACCTTGATGATGTCCGCCGGCAGGCTGTCGAAGCGGCCGATCGGCGTGTGTCCCGTGCCGAACTTGTTGATGCTGACGAGCACGCCGATGTCGCGCAGCGCAGCGAGATCGATCGTGGCGCGGGGGACGTCGACGAGCGTCATCTCGGTCACCCCGATCGTGAGGCGGTGCGGCTCGACGCCCTCGTCACGCAGGACCGCGCCGACGGCGTCGACGAACCCCGGCGAGGACAGCGTCCGCCCGCTGACCTGGACGGCGACCGTCAGGTCCTCGAACTGCCGGCGGTCGAGCGCCGTCCACGTCGAGAGGTGTCGCACCGCGGTGCCGATCACCCACCGGTCGATGTCGCAGACGAGATCCGATGCAGCAGCGACGGCGAGGAAGTGCTCGGAGTCCTGCCACCCGTGCCCCGGACGGTGCCAGTGCACCCGGGACTCGTAGCCGTCGACGATCTCGCTCTGGACCGCGACGATCGGCTGGTAGTGCAGCTCGAGCGCTCCGTCTGCGAGCGCCGCCCGGAGGGCGTCCTCGGTCGATCGGCGCTCGAGCACCTCGTGGCGCAGGCCGTCGCCGTACACCTCGAAAGTCCCACTGCCGGCTACTCGGGCACGTCGCAGCGCGAGGTGGGCCTGCTCGAGGAGGTCGTCGGGCTCGGTCCCGCCATCCATGTTGACCGCAGCACCGACGCACGCGCTGGGCGTGACCTCGTGCCCGGCGACCGTCAGGGGAGCGGCGACGGCCCGCATCAGTCGCGCACCGACATCGGCAGCGTCGTCGGGTCCGCCCGGGTCCACGCACACCGCGAACAGCTCGCCGTCCAGACGAGCCAGCTGGTCCGGGTCGGGCGCTGCTGACCGCAGCCGGTCGGCGACGGCCCGGAGCAGCTCGTCGCCGCCGGCGTGCCCGAGCCGGCCGACCAGGTCGTCGAACGAGTCGACGCACACGAGCAGGGCCGTGACGGACGTGCCGTTGCGCCGCCCCCGGCGCAGTGCCGTGCCGAGGAGCTGATGCGTCGCGGCGGCATTGACGAGCCCGGTCAGGCGATCGTGGGACGCCTCGTGCAGGAGCCGCTTCTGCAACTCGTCCCGCTGTCGGGCCGTCGTCCGGAGCTCGTCGATGTTGAGGGCCATCCGGCCGATCGCCAGCAGGGACAGGAGGCCCGCGGCGGTGACCACGACCCACATGTCGACGTGCGTGTCGTGCACCACGTGAACCAGCACGAGGGCGGGCGCGATCAGTGCCGAGCCGATGAGGGCGGCCAGGCGCCGCTTCGTGAACGTCGGTCGCCGGTGATGGGGCGCGTCAGAGATGCGCGACATCTGGGGGTGCAGGGCGGCGGCGCCCCACGTGACGTACGACGCCAGCCACAGGAGGTCCAGCACCCCGGCGTACGACCTGCCGGGGGAGGCCGCGAAGTCCGTGTCGGCGACCAGCAGCAGGACGATCGAGACGGTCAGGAGCCGGTACGGCGTGGAGCGTACCCCCGGCAGCGTGAGCAGGGCGACAAGCATCGCCAGCAGCACGATGTCACCGATCGGATAGGCGACCGCGACCGCGCGGGCAGCGACCGACCGGGTGGAGTCGTCGACGATCGGGTCGGCGACGAAGACCCACAAGAGCAGCCCGGCCGCGACCGTCACGATCGCGCTGTCGATCAGGTTCCCGAGGTCGGCACCGCGGTCCCGGTGCCGGACCAGGTCGGCGATGCCGATGGCCACGAGCGGGTACGCCCCGAGGTATGCGAGGTCAGAGATCGCCACGACCGAGGTTGTCGACCCGTCGAACAGCTGGTCACCCGCGACCCAGCAAGCCTGCCCGGCGGCCATCAGCAGCCACGGCGCCCGGGCCGCCGGCCGGTTGACGCGGATCCCGACCAGGATCGCCGCGACGCAGGACAGGCCGATGATCAGGTAGAGCGTCGTGCGGGCCGAGCCGTCGGACAGCACGGCATACACCCCGATGAGGACCGCGCCGAGCACGGCATATCGCTGGTGCACCCCTCACCTCCCTCCGCCGGGACCCATGATGGACCGAGACAGGCGGTCACGCACGCAGACCAGTGTCAGCGGCGGGTGGCAATGATGAGCGAGGCGTCGACGTCGATCAGCATCTCGACCGCCGCGAAACGCTCGTCGGTCAGCCACCGCTCGCGGACGGTGTCGACCCGGCCGTCGATGATGGGTGGCCAGAACGCGGACGGGACGAAGTCGTCGAGGATGACCATGCCGCCGGGCTCCATGAGGTCGGCGAGGACGTCGATGCTCTCCATGACCTCGCGGACGTCGACGAACAGCAGCGAGAACGGCGCGTACTGCTCGAGGGTCGACCAGTCGCCGGAGATGACGTCGACGTTGTCGGTGTTGGCGAAGATCTTCTGCACGTCGCCGGCCAGCGCGGGGTCCAGCTCGGC
>JAOPXL010000027.1 GCA_025965175.1 Aeromicrobium sp. | reverse complement strand
CCTACGCCAACTTCATGTTCTCGATCAGCGGCGCCGACCACGACCAGCTCGAGAAGATGCGGGCCTACCTGACCCAGATGGTCACGGGCTGGGACGTCGAGGTCGTGCGGCAGTCGGTCGCCGAGACGCTGCACTCGATCATCGACCCGATCGTGTTCGAGGAGGCCGTCGACCTGATCGAGATGCACCAGGCCGCCGGTCGCGACGTCGTGATCGTGTCGGCGTCGGGCTCGGAGGTCGTCGAGCCGATCGGGGCGATGCTGGGCGTCGACCACGTCATCGCGACGACGCTGGTGGCCTCGGAGGGTCGCTACACCGGTGACGTCGAGTTCTACGCGTACGGACCCCACAAGGCCGAGGCGATGCGCGACCTCGCCGACGAGCGCGGCTACGACCTCGCGGCGTCGTTCGCCTACTCCGACTCCGAGACCGACGTGCCGATGCTCGAGGCGGTCGGCCACCCGTTCGCGGTCAACCCCGACAAGGCGCTCCGCCGGCTCGCCGAGGACAACGACTGGCCCGTGCTGGTGTTCGCCCGTCCCGTCGCCCTGCGTCGCCGGCTCGGGCTGGACAGCAAGGTCGGCAAGGCGGCCGCGATGGCGGTCGTCGCGGGGGCGGTCGGCGCCGTCGCGTTGTCGGTCGTGACCCGGCGCAAGCGCGTCGCCTGAACCACTCAGCCCGCGCGGACGGCCTTCACGACGAGCCGCGCGACCTGCTCCATGCCTGCCGCGGTGGGGTGCAGGAACGCACCGTCCCCGTCCGGCGAGTTCTCGACGCCGTTGACCCAGGCGTCCTTCCCGGCGCACGCGTCGTGACCGCGGGAGATCCCCTGCACGTCGACGAACCGGACCTTGGTCTCCTTGGCGACGTCGCGCAGCGTGTCGTTGATGCCCGCCTCCCACGCCAGCGTGGCCCGGCGCCGGATCGACGACAGCGGCAGCGCCTTGCAGTCACCCTGCTCGGGCGCGATCCGCAGGTAGCCCGTCATGACGACCTCGGCCCGCGGGGCACGCTTCCGGATCTGCTCGACGATCGACGTGACGTCGTCGCGGGTCTGGTTGTAGACCTTCGGCATGTAGTCGGAGATGAACGTGTCGCAGCTCTTGTCGTCGGCCGAGGCCGGGATGAGGCAGTAGTTGAACAGGCCGGCGGACGCGTCGCCGTCGTTGCCGCCGATGCCCAGGGTCACGAGTCGCGTCCGTGACGTCACGGCGTCGAGCTGCGGACCCAGCACCGTCCCGTCGTCGAACGTCCGGCCGTCCTTGAGCATCGCGGTGGTCTCACCACCACAGCTGACGTCGACGAAGCTCGACTCCCCCAGTGCCTTCGCCACGAGGCTCGGGTAGTTGCGGTCCTCCGAGCGCAGGCACGCGGGGCTGGTCGGGTCCTGGGTGTCGATCAGCGGTCCCGAGACGTATGAGTCGCCGAGCGCGACGTAGGCGCCGGTCGCCACCGGCTCGGCCGGGATCCCGGGCTCGCTGCGGCACCCGGTGAGCACCAGCAGACCGGCAGCGAGGAGCGCGACGAGGCTCGCGGTGCGACAGGGCATGGCACCGATCCTAGACAGCGCCAACCGGCGCTTGTGAAACGAGGCGCGCAAGGTTACGCGCCGGTAGGTCTACCGCGCGACGACCGACAGGCGTACACAAGGAAGCAGACCACATGACAACTCCACAGCGGCAAGCACCTCGGTACCCACGCGGCGATCACCCATCTCAATGGGACAGTCGCTCGACGGACTCCGGACCACTCAGGGATTCATCGGAGCCTCGACGATTCTGCATCAGCACGCTTGGTAGCCGAGGATCGCTGGCCAGGCGGCGCCGATCCCTCGAGACTCGGCGCCGCCACTTTGTGTGGGGCCGGGTCGGCTCGTTTCAGCGCGCGAGCGGCGAGGCCTCGGCAGCCCGCGTGAAGGCCTGCGAGGCGTACATCAGCCACTGGTGCACGCCGGTCGGCGTGCCACTGGAGTACGCCGCCAGGGCGGAGCGGTAGCCGTCGGGCTCGGCCGCGTGGCCGGCCTCGGGCACCAGCACCGACGCGGGGTCGACGCCCTTGGCTACCATCACGAGCCGTTCGGCGGCGCGCCCCACGATGCCGTTGTGGCTGGCGAACGCCCCGGCGGCCGTGATCTCGGCGTTGACCAGCGCGGCCACGACCAGACCCGGGGCCTCGGTGGGCTGTCCGAGCATCCAGGCAAGCTCGGTCAGCCGCTCGACACCCGCGGGGTTGACCGGGCGGCCCAGGTCGGCGTCGTCGGTCGTCCCGGCGGCCGCGAGGGCGTGGATGCGGGCCAGGGCCTGGACGGGCGAGCGGCTCCAGACCGGGAGCAGGCCGAGCAGCTCGGTCGACAGCCGCACGGCACCTCGCGCGACCTCGTCTCCGCCGCCGGCGGCAAGGGTCTCGGCGTCGTACGTGCTGCCCTCGAGGGACGCCGTCGCCGCGGCACCCAGCAGCAATGACCGGGCGGTGTCCTCCGGCGTGCTGCGTCGCAGGCCACGGTCGCGCAGGATCGCGTCGATGCCGTCGCGGGTGCCGGCGTACGTCGACGGGATGCCCTCGAGCTGGGCCGCCGAGATGAAGGGATCGGACACGCCCGAAGCGTACCGGCAGCCTGTCACGCAGCCCGGTAGCCTTCGAACAATGAACGACTCCCCCGAAGATCGCACGGCAAAGTGGCTGGTCGGGGACCGTCTGGCCTGTGTCCTGCACCTCGGTGACGGCTCGCTGGCCTATCAGCTCGCCGAGCAGGGGCACGAGGTCGTGATCGCGGGTGACGACGTCACGGCTAGCCGCCACCCCGACATCCAGTACGTCCGCTCGGCCGGCGAGCGGCTGCCGTTCCTCGGCGACGCGTTCGACGTCGTGATCTGCCCGGAACTGCGGGAGTCCCCGTCGGCGCTCGCGGAGTACGCCCGCGTACTGCGCCCCGACGGCCTGCTGTCCACGATCTCGCAGCGGCACGACGACTCGATCCCATGGATGCGCAAGCTCCGCGAGATCACCGGGGTCCGCGACCCCGGCGCCACGCCGGTCGACACGTTCGGCGCGTCCGGCCTGTTCCACGAGGTCGAGACCCACGAGGTCGGCACGTGGGAGAAGCTCGACCTCCCGGGCCTGCTGCGGTTCGCGCAGGAGACCAAGCACCCGACGGTCGGCGAGGCGGCGCTGGCCCAGGTCCGCGACCTCTTCATGGCTTACGGCGCCCAGACCGGGTTCCTGCGGCTGCGGCACGAGACGATGTGCGCCCGCGCCCGGGTCGACAAGTCGGGGCTCAGCCACGAGGTCGAGCCGCCCGACACGATGTTGCTCGACTTCCGCTGACCCGATCCGTTTCCCCGCATGATCGGTCTCAAAACGTCCGGGACGGTCCTGACATCTTCGTAACCTTCGTCACCTGACCTCGTTTGACCATGCGTCGAGCGTCCCCACCCCCCAGGGTCCGCAGACCCCGGAGAGTGCAGATGAGCGAAGTCGACCCCCTCGGCCCCTCCCGCCGCGGTCGCAATCGGCTGCGCCTGCTGGTGCACGACTACAGCGGGCACCCGTTCCAGGTTGAGCTGAGCCGCGAGCTCGCCCGCCGCGGTCACGACGTGACGCACTCCTACTCCGAGGCGTACGTCTCGGGCAAGGGCAACCTGGAGGCCGTCGCGGGCGAGACGCTGCGCTTCGACTCGATCAGCCGCGGCGTCGTCGTGGACAAGCGGTTCGCCGTCCGCCTCCTGCAGGAGCTGCGCGCGGGTGTCGAGCTGGCCCGGCACGTACGTCGTGAGCGCCCCGACGTGGCACTGATGTCGAACGTGCAGGTCGCAACGCTGGCGGTGTTCGCGCTGGCCATGATGGTCTCCCGCATCCCGTGGGTGCTGTGGCACCAGGACGTCTACTGCGTCGCGGTGCGCTCGTTCGCCGGCGCCAAGCTGTCGAAGGGCTACCGCGTCGTCGCCGAGGCGATCGAGGTCAGCGAGCGCTGGTCCTCGCGGCGCGCGCGAGCGGTCGTGGCGATCTCGGCCTCGGTCGCCGAGGTCCACGAGCAGTGGGGCACGGGCCACAAGACGACCGTGATCCCCAACTGGGCCCCGCTCGACGAGATCGTCCCGGTCGAGCGGAAGAACGACTGGTCCGTCGAGCACCGGCTCGACGACACCCTGACTCTGCTCTATTCGGGCAACCTGGGCCTCAAGCACGACCCCGCCCTGCTCGTGCGGCTCGCCCGCGGCGTGATCGACGCCGGTCGTGACGTCCGGCTGGTCGTCGTCAACGACGGCCCGGCAGCCGACCTCCTGCGCACCGAGTCGGCCCGGCTCGACGTCCCGCTGACCCTGCTGCCCTACCAGCCCTACGAGCGGCTCTCCGAGGTCCTGTCGTCCGGCGACCTGCTGGTCGTCCTGCTCGAGCAGGACGCGGGTGCGTTCTCCGTCCCGTCCAAGACGCTGTCCTACCTGAGCTCCGGCCGGCCGGTGCTGGGCCTGATGCCCGCCGAGAACCTCGCCGCCGAGCTCATCGAGCGCGCCGGCGGCGGTGTGTGGGCGCCGCGGGCCGACGCAGTGCCCGAGGCCGCGGCCTGGGCCGCCGAGCTGCTGGGCGATCCCGGACGGCTGCAGACGCTGGGCGCCGCCTCGCGCGCCCTCGCCGAGGAGGAGTTCGGCCTGCCCGAGCTGGCGGACTCCTTCGAGCGCATCCTGCAGGGGGCCGCGCGATGAGCGATGTCGTGACGATCGTCGTCGGACCACGCACCCGGCTGGGCCACGCACTGGTGACGGCGGCGGTCCAGCGCGGCGAGTCCGTCATCGCCGTGGCCCGGCACGAGGCCGACGCGATCGCGCTCACCGGCTCGGGAGCCGAGATCGTGCTGGCAGCCGACCACGTCGAGCCGCACGGTCGCCCCGTACGCATCCTGGTCTGCGCACTCGGCCCGGTGCACCCGACCGATCCCGGCACGCCGGTCGACCCCATCGCCGACACGTCGGCCGTCGACCGCGACCTGGCGATCGTGGACCGCCTCCTCGCGGCCGCCCCGACCGCCGCCGTCGTGCTGGTCTCGACCGTCATCGCGCTCGCGCCCGGTCCGGACCGCCGCTACTACGGTGGCTGGAAGAACGTCGTCGAGCGCGCCCTCCGCGAGGTGGCCGCCCGTCACCGCGCCGAGGTCTCGGTGCTCTATCCCGGACGGCTCGTGGCGGACGTGTCCGTGACCCGCCCGTGGCACCGGCTCTACACCCGGTACACCCGCCTGGTCCGACTCGTGGAGTCGGCCGCCGCGGCGCCGCGCTCCCGCGTCGTCGGGCTCGACGCGCGGATGTGGCTCGTGCTTCGGGGGATCAGCGTCGCGCTCGGCTCGGTCACCGGCTCCGCCGGCGCCCCGTCGGCAGCTGGCACACAGCTGGGCGACCCGCGCACCACCAGTGAGGAGATCACCCCATGAGGAGCAAACGGTTCTTCGACCTCGCCCTGTGCATCGCCGGCGGGCTCGTGTGGGTTCCGACGGTCCTGCTCGGCGCCCTGCTGGTCCTGCTGATGTCGGGCCGACCCATCTTCTACGCCTCGATGCGCAAGGTCACGACGGCCGAGCCGATCCGGATCATCAAGTTCCGCACGATGGTCCGCAACGCCGCCGAGCTCGTCAACCGCGACACCGTGCCGTGCGACGACAACGTCCGTTTCCTCAACATCCCGCCGGACTCACCGCTCTACACCCGGCCCGGTCGCCTCCTGGAACGCTTCGGCGTCACGGAGCTGCCCCAGTTCCTGCACATCCTGCGCGGCGAGATGAGCATGGTCGGCAACCGTCCCCTTCCCCAGAACGTGATGGACTGCCTCGCGGAGGAGCACGGCAACGCGGGCGACCGCTTCCTGACCCCGGCCGGCCTGACCGGCCCCGCCCAGCTCGTGGGTCGCCAGGTGCTCTCCGACCGCGAGCGGCTCGATCTCGAGGGCGCCTACAGCCGCGGCTGCCTGCGCTCCTACTCCGTCCTGCTCGACATCAAGATCATCGCCCTGACGATCCTCATCGTGCTGCACCTGCGGCCCAGCCTGAGCTGTCAGGACGTGCTGGCCCTGATCGACCGTCACACCTCCGGCTCGATCGTCCAGGCACCGCCGGTCGACCTGACGATCAGCACCTCCGCGCCCCAGCTCACGGGCGGCCTGGTCCAGCAGGTCTTCCCCGTCGTCGACCGCCCGGCCGTCGAGGCCTGAGCCCCGGCGGACCGCGGCTCAGTCCGTCAGCAGGGCGTCCACCGCGTCGGCCACGGCGGCCGGGGGGATGTCGATGTCCACCAGGATCTTGTTCATCGGGTCACCCGGTCCGTGCCGCTCGGCGCCGTCGGCGACGAGGTAGCGGTAGCGGGTGTCCGGGATCGCCTGGGTGATCGCCCAGAACGCCTGGTTGACGTAGCTCGGGTCGAACAGCTCGAGGACGCGCGTGCCCGGCGGGACGAACAGCAGGTTGGTCATCGCGGCCCCATGCGGCGCCACCACGACCTCCGCACCCGAGAACAGGTCGATCTGCTCCTGGGGTGACAGCCCCCCGGGCTCGACGCACACGAAGCCCTGCCGCTCCAGCAGCGCCAGGGTCTCCTCCTCGCGCACGAGCCGCCGGGAGTTGGGCCGCTGTCCGCGCGTGACGTAGACCCGCCGCGGTGTCTTCCCGGCGTCCGGGCTGGGTCGCAGCCGCGCCCGCAGCCAGGACACCGCGGCCGGCGGGGCGACCTCCTGCGGGTTGGGCAGGGAGGGGACGAGCAGCCGGGTGGCGCGGACCGCCGCGTCCGCCCCGGCATTGATCGCGGGGATGCCGTCCAGGCCAGCGAGCCCCAGAAGGGTCTTCTGCCAGGCCGTGGCGGTCGGCACGTAGAGCGCATCCACCTCGCGGCCCGGCATCGTCTCCTCCAGCACGCCGAAGCGCGGCAGCACGTCGAGCAGGAAGTGGTAGTAATTGTTGTGCCCGCCCCGCGTCGCCAGCACCAGCACCGTGCCGTCGACGTCCTGGATCTCGGGCAGGCGGCGGCGCAGGTACATCGGGTGCTCACGCCAGGTGTCGACGCCGAAGTAGTCGCTGGTCTCGAAGTCGAGGGTGCCGCCGGGGGTCACGACCGCCCCGTAGTGCCCGACCACAGTCCCCGAGGCGATGTCCATCATCGAGCGGGCCGGCACGTCGAACGACCGCTTCGCCGCGAACACCCAGTGCTCGGCCGGTGCGCCCGTCGCGACGGGTCGCCGGATCGTCTCGCCCGCGGGCGCGCGGACGATCGTCACGGCGTCGGGCTCGAGCGCCTGCGTCCGGTCCACCGAGTACGTCCCACGGCGCGGCAGCGCCCGGTCGCCCTGCAGCCACCGGGTGCCGCGGCCGACGAACCCCGACCAGAGCGAGGCCGCGCGGTGCAGCCGCTTGACGAGGGGCCACAACGGTTGCAGGCGCGACGGAAGTCGGGTCACGTGCGGTCGCTCAGGCCGGCGGGGCCAGCGGGTCCCGGGACAGCCACGCCATGCCGAGGCGCTCGGCGAACTTCTCCCGGTGGACCAGGCTGAGGCCTGCCGCGGCGAAGAACGTCTCGAGCTCCTCCCACGAGTGACCCGGCAGGTCGTGATACTCCAGCACGACCCGGCGGACGCCGCCCCAGTCCTCGGGCCGGGAGCCGAGCACCATGTCGTACTCACCGCCCTCGGTGTCGATCTTGACGAGGTCGGCGGACCGGCCGCTGATCGTCAGCGCCTCGAGCATCGCGATGCTGGGCACCGTGACGTTGCGACTGTCCGCGGTCAGGTGCAGGACGCCGTTGTGGCCGCTCGCGGCACCGTTGTCCGCCAGCGTCAGCTCGCCGGCGACGGCCTGCACGGCGAGGTTGTTGCTGTGCACGCGGGCCTGCATGCCGTTGTCGGTGACGTTGCGCTGCAGATAGGTCGCGGTCGAGGGGGACGCCTCGTAGGCGTCGACCCGGGCTCCGGGGTGGCGCTCGGCGAACGCGACCGAGAAGCAGCCGACGTGCGCGCCGATGTCGAGGGCGACCGGAGACTCACCGAGGTCGTCGGTGAACCAGCCCAGACGGTACTCGTCCTCGACGAAGATCTCGTAGATCGGCACCCGGGCACCGGGGCGGTTGGGGATCGTCACGACGGCCCCGCTCCGCATCCGGAAGGTGATCTCCTCGGGCCGGCCGGTCACGGACTGGCGAGCCAGGTCGACCAGCAGGCGACCGCCGTTGTCGAAGTGTCCGACGGTCTGACCGACCCGCCGGGCCGCCCAGGGGATGCTGCGCATCATGCTGTGTGCCTCTCGATCCTCGACGGCAGGACCCGTCTGGCAGTGACAACGAGACGGAGCCCCACAAGTCACCGCAGGTAGGTCTCCGACTCCGCGACGCCGGTCCGGATGCGCTCCACGTCGATCGCGACCATCTCGGCGATCAGCTCGTCGAACGTCGTCGTGGCCGCCCAGCCCAGCTCCCGTCGCGCCTTACCCGGATCGGCCAGCAGGGCCTTGGCCTGGGTGGCGCTCCACAGGTGCGGCAGCAGCTCGACGTGGTCCTCGAAGTCGTCGCGGCCCACCGCGGCGAACGCCGAGCGCAGCATGTCGCGCAGGGTGTGGGTCGTGCCGGTGCCGATGACGTAGTCGCCGGGCACGTCGTGGGCCAGCACGGCGGCCATCGCGACGACGTAGTTGGCCGCCGAGCCCCAGTCCCGCTCGACGTCGAGGTCGCCCAGCGAGACGGTCAGGTGGCGCCCGGAGGCGGCCGCGGCCGCGGCGTGGGAGATCTTGCCGGCCACGAACTGCTGGCCACGGAACGGGCTCTCGTGGTTGAACAGGACGCCGTTGCACGCGAACAGGCCGTAGCGCTCGCGATAGCTGATGACCGCGTGGTGCGCCGCGCTCTTCGCGATCGCGTAGGGCGTCCGCGGCCGGTGTGGCGTCGCCTCGTCGAGGGCGCCGTCGACGTCGCTGCCGAAGATCTCCGCGGTCGAGGCCTGGAAGAAGCGCACGTCCTGGGCGTTCTTGTCCCGGTGCCGCAGCAGGCACTGGAGCATCTCGACGACCGCGACCATGTTGGTGCGCGAGGCCAGTCCCGGCTCGTTCCAGCTGCGACCGACGGCGCTGAACGCGGCGAGGTTGAAGACCGCTCGGGGGACGACGCGGCTCAGCAGCTCGCCGAACCCGGCGGTGTCTACGAGGTCGTGCTCGACGATCTCGACGCCCGTGAGGTAGGGCGCCGTGCGCGCGATCGAGGAGATGCCGGGCCGGACCGTGCCGACGACCCGCCAGCCCTGCGACAGGAGGTGGCGCGCGAGGTACATCCCGTCCTGGCCCGAGACGCCGGTGATCAGGGCGGTGGGGCGCAGGTCGAGGCCGGCACTCATCGGCGGACCTCCGGGGTCGTCCCGGCCGCGGACGGGACCTCCTGCGGCCCGGGGCGATCGAGGAGGAACGGCAGGGCCAGCACGCACCAGATGTAGCGGTCCCACAGCAGCGGCGTCAGCGGACCGACCAGGGCGTAGCCCATCGCCGGCAGCGCCAGCAGGGAGTAGGGCGCGCCGAGCAGCAACGGCTGACGCGCTGTGGCGAACAGGATCCCGAGATAGCAGACCAGCGCGAGGACGCCGCCGGCCGCCGCGACCTGCAGGTAGATGTTGTGCGCGATCGACGCGTCGCCGAACCCCGTGCCGATGATCGGGTGGGAGACGAAGTTGTCCCACGCGACCCGGGCGAGGTTCTGCCGGTCGACGTCCGAGAGCGTCGCCGACCCACCGCCCTGCAGGCGACCCAGCGGGCTGGAGTCCACGACTCCCGACGCGAGCGTCTGACCCACGACGTAGACCGGGATGATGCTGAGCCCGAAGAACACCAGCGCGTGCTCGACCCGGCGCGACAGCAGCAGGTAGACCACAGCGACCACGACGGTGCCCACCAGCGCGGCTCGGCTCCCGCTGATCCAGATGCCGTAGGCGCACACCGCGCCCGCGGCCAACGCCGCCCAGCGGTACGCGCCCGGGAGCGCGGCGAACAGGAACGGCACCAGGGTGACCGCGAGCATGCCGGTGAGGCCGAGGATGTTGGGGTGCTCGGTGAGACCGCCGAAGCGGCCGTCGGTCGAGGTGACCCCGCTGATGCGGCCCTTCGCGACGCTGATCGCGGTGCCCAGGACGTACGCCCCCGCGAACGCCACCAGGACCCGCTGACCCGGACGCCACAGCATGAACACGATCGGCAGCAGCAGGGCGCCGACCACGAGGCGCAGCAGCCCGTTGAGGCTCGCGACCGGGTCCGCGCTGGCGGCGGAGCTGACCAGCCCGACGACGAAGATCCCGGCCACGCCGATCAGGAACGGGGCCTGACGCTGGAACCCCTTCGTCATGAGGATCGGGAGGAGCAGCCCCACGCCCAGGAAGAAGAACACGTCCGACATCGTCACGAAGCTGATCGCCGCGACGGGCTTGACGTTGTTCATCGGCGCCATGGCGACCGCGACCAGGAGCAGGGCGGTCGCGGTCTGCTCGATGCCGACGGTCACCAGGACGATGAGCAGCACAGTCAGACCCAGCGCGGCGGCGGCACCGATCACCGACCCCGTCGCGATGGGGATCAGCAGGGCCAGCAGGACCACGACGAGCAGCGCCGGCGTCGCGCCGTCGACGGCCCGTGCCAGCCGACGCCGCACCTCGGACATCGCGGGCCGCGCCCCTGCACGGGCCCGCCGGGCCTTGACCGCCACGTCGTGCCTAGCCGACGGATCGACGGCTCGGGACCGGTCGCTTCTCGGTCCGGGTGAACATGCTCTTGCGGGCCGGCTCCACCGGCTCGCCGTAGCCGTAGCCGTAGCCGTACCCGTAGCCGTATGCATCGCCCGAGCGCCGCGGCGTCCGGTTGAGGATCGTGCCGAACAGGCGCCCGCCGACCGTCTCGATGCGGGCGACCGCGAGCCTCAGCTGCTCACGCGTCGTCGAGCCGTAGCGGATCAGCATGAGGGCGCCGTCGACTTCGCGCATCAGGATCGAGGCGTCCGCGACCGGCAGCATCGGCGGGGCGTCGATGATCACGACGTCGTAGAGGCCACGCGCGCCGGCGAGCAGGTCCTTCATGGCCTGCGTGTCGAGCACCTCGGCCGGGTTGGGCGGGCGTGGGCCGGTGCCGAGGAAGCTGATGCCGCTGGCGTGGGACTGGATCGCCTCGTCGAGCGACGCCCGGCCGATCAGGACCGTCATGAGCCCGACCGAGTTCTCCAGGCCGAGCAGCTCGGCGACGTTGGGGTTGCGCATGTCGGCGTCGATCAGCAGGACGCTGCGGCCCGACTGCGCCATCGACATCGCCAAGTTGGTCGCGACGAGCGTCTTGCCCTCGTTCGGCACGGCGCTCGAGACGAGCAACAGCTCGACCTTCGAGTCCAGGTTGGCGAACTGCAGGTTGGTGCGCAGCACGCGGAACGCCTCGGCGAGCGCGCCGTGACCTTCGTTGCTGAGGGCCTGCCTCTTGACCTGCCGGTCGAACGGGAGCGTCGCGAGGACCGCGGTGGCCGTGATCTCCTCGGCGTCCTGGCGGGTCTTGACGGTGCGGTCCAGCAGGTCCCGCAGGACGGCGCCGGCGATGCCGATGAACAGGCTCAGCATCAGGCCGACCACGATGTTGAGCGGGACGTTGGGCGAGACGGGCGACTGGCTGATGCTGGCCGGCCCGACGACGCGCGCGACGAACGCTGGGACGCCGTCGCCGGTCGACGGCTTCTCGAGTCTCGCGACCAGGCTGACCAGACCCTGCGCCTCGGCCTCAGCGATGTCCTGCGCCAGCGTGGGCGTCGAGGCCCGGACGTCGATCTGCAGGGTCTGCGTCGCGGTGATGACCTGGGCGGTGACCATGTCGGCAAGCTCGTCGCGGGTCATGTCGGTCAGGTTGAGCTTGTCGATGACGTCCTGCAGGAGCGTGGGCTCGCGGGCCAGGTCGGCGTACGACGCGAGGCGCTGCGCGGCGAAGAACGCGGCCGTCGTGTCCGTGGCCTGCTGGCCGACGGGCGTGGTGATAAACAGCTTCGTGCTGGACCCGTAGACCGGAGACATGCTCAGGACGAGCAGGACCGTGGCGATGGCACCGAGGATGAAGGTCGAGAGGATGAACTTCACGCGAACGCGCAGGATGCCAAGGAATTGACGCAGGTCCACGTGGTCCCCTTCAGGAAAGTACAGACGAATCTGCTGGGTGTCAGACGGAGTGTATGCGAGCGTGCGCCCGACCCGTACAGCGAGCGGCACGCCGCTTCCGGCGAGACCCTCACGCGTAACCAACGCGTGTGTGCCCCGTTGTGTTACGTGAAGTCACCCTGCAGCCAGGGACCCGTCCGCCATGCCGCACGAGGGACTTCGCGATCGCACTCGTGAGAAGAGGCAAGGGACATGACCGTACTCGTGACTGGTGGCGGCGGATTCATCGGCGGACACCTCGTGGCCGACCTGGTGAAGCAGGGCAAGGACGTCCGCTCGGTCGACGTCAAGCCGCTCGAGGAGTGGTACCAAGTGCACGACGGCGTCGACAACGTCGTCGCCGACTGCGCCGACCCGGTCGACGCCCACAAGATGGCGATCGGCACCGAGACGATCTACAACCTCGCGGCCGACATGGGCGGCATGGGCTTCATCGAGAACAACAAGGCCGAGTGCATGCTGTCGGTCCTGACGAGCACCAACATGCTGGTCGCCGCGAAGGACTCCGGGACCGAGAGCTTCTTCTACAGCAGCTCGGCCTGCGTCTACGCCGGCGACAAGCAGACCGATCCCGACGTGACCGCGCTCAAGGAGTCCGACGCCTATCCCGCCGATCCTGAGGACGGCTACGGCTGGGAGAAGCTGTTCAGCGAGCGCATGGCCCGCCACTTCCGGGAGGACTTCGGCCTCAAGACCCGGATCGCGCGCTATCACAACGTCTACGGCCCCGAGGGCACGTTCGAGGGCGGCCGCGAGAAGGCCCCCGCCGCGCTCTCACGCAAGATCGCCCAGGCCAAGCTCAGCGGCGACCACACGATCGACGTGTGGGGAGACGGCGAGCAGAGCCGGTCGTTCATGTACATCGACGACTGCGTCAAGGGGACCCAGACGATCCTCAACGGCGACAACGTCGAGCCGGTCAACCTCGGCTCGTCCGAGCTCGTGACGATCAACCAGATGATCGGGATCCTCGAGGACATCGCCGGCATCACGGTCACCAAGAACCACGACCTCACGGCACCGCAGGGCGTCCGTGGCCGCAACAGCGACAACACGATGTTCCACGAGACGTACGGCTGGGAGCCCTCGATCTCGCTGCGTGACGGGCTCGAGAAGACGTACGCCTGGATCTACGACATCCTCGCCAAGCGCGCCTGACCCCGCCGGGGGCGGTGCACCGGTCGCCCTACTCGGTCAAGGGGGGTGCACCCGTCGCCCTACCCGGCTCGGTAGGGCGACCGGTGCACCGCCCACCCCGAGGTGGGCAGTCAGACCCGGCGGAGCCAGAGGGACGAGGACGGGTTCGCGTCGGCCGCCAGGGGTGTGTAGTCGTCGAACAGGCTCTTGAGGACACCCTCGTCCTCGTGGCGGATCATGGGCGTGGAGAGCAGGACGCGGTACGCCGTGTTGTGCGCCAGGAAGATCTGGACGACCATCGCCTCGTTCCAGTAGACCGGCCACCGCTCCCCGAAGAGCCACGTGTCGGCCGGGAACGGCCCGTTGAACGGGAAGTGCACGTCGTGGATGTGCACGATGACGCCGGGCTTGAGCCGCGGCAGCACCTCGAGGAAGAGGAACGCGACGTCGCTGTCGATCTTGAGCGCGTGGGACGAGTCGATGAACAGCACGTCCCCGTCCTCGAGTGCCTCGAACGTCGACAGCGGGACGTCCTGCACGAAGCCCTCGACGAGCTCAAAGTTGTCGATCGTGCGCAGCGCCTCGAACGGGTAGGGCTCGATGCAGGTGATCTGTAGCGGTGATCCCTCAGCGGCGTTGCGCTCAGCAGCGAGCGAGGCGTAGTACGTCGACAGTCCCGAGCCGATCTCGAGGTAGCGGGCCGGCTTGTGCTCGCGCAGCGTGTAGTAGAGCGTCCGGGCGTCGAGTTGCGGGTAGCCGGGGCCGAAGCCGCGGGTCGTGTTGGTGAGGTAGTCGCCCGTCACCGTCGCGAACTCCTCCTCCCACCGCTCGGCGAGGCCCTCGAGGGTCGTGATCATCGTCGGCACGTCGATGTCGATGCCGACGAGCTCGCTGGGGCGGTCCCAGCGTGCGCGGGTCTGCTCGATCTCCGCGAGCACCGGCAGCGTCGAGTAGTAGTCGTCCTTCTTGACGATGTTGAAGCCGAGCAGCCCGAAGAAGCGCTGGGCGGTGCGGATGCGCAGCCTGCGGAACCCGAACACCACCTTGTCGAGCGACTCGACAACGTGACCCGGGAGGTACCGGGCGACCCGCTGCTTGGCTGACTGCGGGGCGGAGGTGGGAGTGGGCATGGGGACGATAGTACGGAATCCGGGCCGTCCTCAGAGCACTTCTTGGCCCTTGGTCAGATGATTCTGCGTCGCGGCCCACGCATCGATCTCCCGGGCCAGCGCCGTGCCGATGTGCCGGTGCATCTGGGGCGAGTAGTGGAACCCGTCCGGGATCGCCAGGTCGATGTCACCGGCGACGTGCTCCTCGACCAGCGGGGCGACCGGGAACCAGCGGACGTTGTCCCGGCCGATGCCGTCGACCATTGTCCGGAGGGTGTCGTTCATGACCTCGATGCGTCGCGCCATGCCCGGGAACCAGGTCCGGTAGCGGCTGCCGGGAGGCAGCAGCTCGAACACGAGGACGAGGGGGCTGCCGACGCTCTGCACGTGCGAGATGTAGCGCTCGAGGTCCGCGGCGACCTGACGGGGACGGCCGCGGCGCAGGGTCGGCGGCAGGATCGAGTCGATCTTGGCCTGCGCCCGTGCGAGCGCCTTCCACACCGGCCGCAGGACGAGTCGGCGGTAGGCCGACTGGAGGCGCCGGGGCGCCCACCGCAGGCTGTTGGCGTGCACCTCGAGCCAGCGGGGGATGAACAGGTGGATCGTCTCGTAGTGGCCGTAGACCAGCACGACGACGTCGGGCGAGTAGCCCAGCACCTCGGCCTGCCAGGTGCGCAGGATCGACGAGGTCCGTTCAGACGTCATGGTGATGGTCTGGACCTCGGTGGGCCGACCACCGGCGAGGAGCTGCTCCTGAATCACCCGCGGGAAGATGAAGTCCTCACGCGGTCCACCCATCCACGAGACCCAGTTGACGGTCGAGGCGCCCTTGACGAGGACGCGGAGCGGAAGCGGTAGGGGTGTCGGCATTCACGGGCTCCCGAAGCTCGGCGTCATCACGGCAGTCTTCTGCCGCGGTCGGGCGATCGGGGACAGTATGCTCTACGGGTGTCGGAGGAGCTCAGCGAGGCCAGCGCCGTCCGTCCGCAGATGCGTGACCGGTTCGCGTTCGTCCTGATCGTGTTCGCGACGTTCGGGCTGCAGCTCCTGACCCTCGTGACCGGCGTCGTCATGGCCCGCCTGCTCGGCGTCGAGGGCCGCGGCCTGGTCGCACTCGTCGTCGCGATCGGCCTGTTCGCCTCGCAGCTGACGTTCGGCGGGAGCCTGCCGGCGGCGCTGACCAAGCTCGTGGCCGAGCGGCAGGTCACCGCCCGCGACGGTCTCGGGGGCACCGCCCGCCGGCGGGCGTGGCTCGTCCTGGCGCCCTGCGCCGTCGCGGCGGCGTTCGTGCCGGTCCTGCAGGACGCCGACGGCGGCGAGGTGCTGGCGACGGCGGTCATCGTCTTCGTCGTGACGTTCCAGACCCTGGTGTTCCAGGTCCTCGCCGGCTGCCTGCAGGGCGAGGGGCGGTTCGTCCGAATGGCATGGGTCGCGCTGGTCCCGCAGGGCGCGTTCACGATCGTCCTGGTCGTCGTCGCGGCCGCCAGCTGGAGCTGGAGCGCGTACGACGTCCTGGCCGCCTACGTCGTGACGGGACTGCTCGGCGTCGTGTTCTCCTGGACCCAGCTGTTGCCGGCCCGGGGCGGCGTGGAGGAGATCCCGGAGCCCGCGATGTGGTCGGAGGCCCGGCGCAACTACGTCAGCAGCGTCCGGCCACTCGACGGGCTTGGGCTCGACCGCATCCTTGTCGGCGGGCTGCTCGGCACGGTCTCCCTGGGCCTGTTCGCGACGGCGCTCGCGGTGTCCAACCTGTGCCGGCTGGTCAGCAACGCGGTGCGGGTCATCGTCCTGCCCCGGGTCGCGATGCACCAGGCTGATCCGGAGGCCCAGCGCGCTGTCGTCCGTCGGTGGGTCGGCATCACGACCGGGCTCGTCGTCGTCATCGTCGGTGGGCTCGAGGTCGTCGTGGAGCCCGTCATCCGCCTGGCGTTCGGTGAGGAGTTCGTCGGCGCGGTGGACTGCGCCCGCTGGCTGATCGTCGCCGACGGCCTGCTGGCGCTGCGCAGCGTCCTGATCGCGGTGCTGCAGGGGCAGGGGAGGGGCGCGATAGCCTCCTGGATCGAGCTCGCGGTGCTGCCGGTCCTGCTGGTCGGCATCGTCGCCGCGGCCCACCAGGACAGCCTCGAGGGCGTGGGAGCCAGCCTGGTCGTCGCGGGCCTGCTCAGCTGCCTGGGCCTGGGGGCCGTGATCCAGCGCGGACCACGGCCGACCGTCAGCGTCAGCTCGTGAGACCGCCGTCCACGACGATGACCTGACCGGTCAGGTAGTCGTTGCGCGGATCGGTCAGGAACTGGCACACCCGCGCGATGTCGTCGGGATCCCCCAGCCGGCCGGCCGGCGTCCGGCGGACGATCTGACCCATCTGCGCCTCGTCGAGGCCGTGGCTCATCTCGGTCTTGAGGTAGCCCGGGGCGATCCCGTTGACCGTGATACCCCGTGAGCCGAGCTCGCGCGACATCGACCGGGTGAGCCCGTCGAGCGCGGCCTTCGTCGCGCTGTAGACGCCGAGACCGCGGTAGCCCGACCGGCCGACGATCGAGGAGATGTTGACGATCGACCCTGACCGCCGCGCCAGCATGCGCCGGCTGACGAGCCGGGACATGTAGAGGGTGCCCTTGATGTTGAGGTCGACGACGACGTCGATGTCCTCGTCGGACGCCATCGCCAGGATCCCGTCCCGCGCCACGCCGGCATTGTTGATCAGGACGTCGACGTGGTCCCAGCGGGCGATGACCTCGTCGACGAACGTCTTGGCGTCAGTCGAGCTCGACAGGTCGGCGGTCAGGAACAGGAAGTGGTCGGGATGGCTCTGCCGCCACGCCTCGACCTCGGGCGTGACGGAGCGGGCGCAGGCCGCGACCCGGTCGCCGGAGGCGAGATAGGACTCGACGATGCCGGCCCCGAGTCCCCGGCTCCCGCCGGTGACGATGACGACGCGCGGTTCACTGCTCACTGAATGTCTCTCCTGACGATCTTGCTGCCCGCCGTGACGATGTCGTCGACGAAGCGGATGCTGCGGGGCTGGGCGGCTGGGGCGAGGTCGGCACAGGCGGCCCGGATCGCGGCCTTGAGCGCGGCCGGGTCGGCGTCGGGGGCGGCCACGACCTCGAGCGCGACGATCGCGCCGGTCATGGCGCTGGGGCGACCGAAGACGCGGGCCATGTCGACCCCGGGAATCGCCGAAACGCGCTCCTCGATCGGGAGTGGGTGCACCTTGACGCCGCCGACGTTGATGATCTCCGATGTCCGGCCACGGAACCGGATGCGGTCGCCCTCGACCTCGACCCGGTCGCCGGTCGCGCGCCAGCCGTCGGCGTCGACCGCGGGCTCGCCGTGGTAGCCGAGCATGCCGGTGCGGGAGCGGATCCACAGCTCGCCGTCGACGATCCGCATGTCGACGTCGGCGTCGTCGCCGCGGTCCAGGACCGCGGTCGACAGCCCCGGACGGGCGTCGCGCACCGATCCCGTCGAGCCGAACTCGGACGCCGCGTAGACCTGCGAGATCGCGGCGTCCGGGAAGGCCTGCTGCAGGTCGCCGAGCAGCGGCCCCGGGATCGCCTCGCCGCCCAGTGTGACCTGCCGCAGCGGGGGCACCCCCTCGCGATCGGACCGCATCTCAGCGAGGAGGAACCGCCAGTAGGTCGGCGTGGCGCTCGCGTGGGTCACCCCGAGGGCACGCATCGCGGCGAGGCCCTCACGGGGCCGGCGCGGGGCCGGTGCCACGAGGGTCGCGCCCGCGGCGAAGACGTGGAGCAGGATCTGCAGCCCGGCGAACTGGTGCAGCCCGTACGCCAGTAGCCACCGCTCCCCCGCAGCCGGCTTGACCCGTTCGGAGCTGCGCAGCAGCCGGCTCCAGTCGTGCCGGACACCGCGGGGCGCGCCGGTCGTGCCGGTCGTGAGGACCAGGTGCGGTCGGGAGACGGGAGCCTCCGGCACCTCTCCTTCCCGGCCCCCGATCAACGCCGACGAGGACAGGACCCGGGCTCCGAGGCCGGCGAGGTCCGAGCGGTCGGTCACGAGCACGTCGTGGTCGAACCGGGCGAGCAGGTCCGCGACCTCGGACGCGTCGACCGGCGGGTACTGGCAGATCTCGACCCCGGCCAGGGCGGCACCGGCCACGAGCGGCACGACGACCGGTGCCTCATGGTCGACGACGGCGAACCGGCTGATGTCCTCTCGCCGGAGGGCGACGGCGACGCGACGGGCGTCCGCGGCCAGGTCGGCGTACGTCCGCGAGCCCGTGTGGGTCAGGACCGCGACGCGCCCGGGCTCCTCCTGGGCGACCCGGTGCAGGAGCTCGAACAAGGCGCGCTCAGGCCTCGGCGGGAGCCGCGGCGTAGAACGCGAGGATCTCGTTGAGCGTCTGCGGCATCTCGCCCGTCGAGTACGGATCGCTGCCGTGCTCGTCCTCGAGGGTCGCGGACAGCTCGGCGGTCTCCAGCGAGTCCAGTCCCACGCCCCCGGCGTACAACGGCATGTCGGGGGTGAAGTCGTCGCGCATCTTCGCCGTCAGGGTCAGGAAGTCGACCACGGTCTGCTGGACTGCTGCGGGCGAGGTGCTCATGTGACGCTGTGTCTCCTTGGGGTCCGGGGCGGGCTGCCCCATCGCTTGATCAACGACGGGGGCGGCAACTTGTCACGACGCCTTGGTGGCCGAGATGAGCCCGTAGCCGAACGTGCCGTCGCGCCAGAACGCCTCGAGGATGTCGCACGATCGCACGAACGCCTCGTGTCCCTGCACGCCGATCAGCTCGACGACCTCGTCGTGGTGGGTCGCGGCGTTGGCCCGCCAGCGGTCGAACGTCGGCAGGGTCGCGGCGGTCAGGTCGTCGCTGCGGTCGACGACGAGCCCGTGCGCCGCGGCGAGAGCGGCGTAGTCGTCGAGGGACTGGAAGTGGGCGTCGCCGAAGGCCTCGCGCAGCACCGCGAAGTCGACCCGCCGCTCGCGGACCTCGCTGAACGGGATCTCCCGCCAGCGGACCAGATCACACAGGACGAGCCGCCCGCCGGGTCGCAGCACCCGGGCGCACTCGGACACCAGCGCGTCCTTGTCCCGCATCAGGTGCGAGGACTCCAGCACCCAGGCGCGGTCGAACTCGGCGTCGGCGAAACGGTTGTCGGTCCCGTCGCGCTGCTCGAACGTCACGCCTGTCAGCCCGAGCGCGGCCGCGCGGGCCCGGGCCGTGTCGACACCGACAGCGCTCGTCGTGATGCCGACGACCTCGACACCGGTCTCGGTGGCCAGGTCGCACGCCGGTGCGCCGGATCCGCAGCCCACGTCGAGGACCCGCAGGGGGGCGCCGTCGGTGCCGGGCTCGGCCAGCCGGCCGCCGTCCATCATGCGGGTCGTCAGGGCGCGGGTGGCCACGTCCAGCGGCTCGTCGCCGGTCGCGAAGACGCCGTAGTGCAGCTCGTCGCCCAGCAGCAGCTGCCAGGCGGCCGTGATGCGGTCGTAGTGGGGTGCCGGGTCGTACGCGGCGGTGTCGTGACTCATGCGGGGACCTCCCTGGTGCCGACCTGACGGGCGGGCGAGCCCATGACGACGGCGCCGTCGGCGACGTCCTTGAGCACGACCGAGTTGGCGCCGACCATCGCGTGGCGGCCGATCCGCACGCCGCCGACCAGGACCGCGTTGGCGCCGATCACGGCACCGTCGCAGATCGTCGCGAACTCCTGCTCCTCGCCGGGCCGGGCCTCGTAGTGGCGGGCTGCCGCGGTGACGCCGCCGGCGAACGTCACGTCGTCCCCGATCACGAGCCCGAAGCCGATCGTGACGCCCACGGGGTGGGCCATCATGAAGCCGCGGCCGATCTGCATCCCGGCGCCGAAGTCGGCCCCGACGAGGACGTTGCCGAGCGTGCGGAGCGACTGGGCCAGGGTCATGCGGCCGGAGCGGAACAGGCACTGCTGGGCCCGCAGGATGATCGAGGCGAGCAGGCCCGGGATGCTCGGGACGCGCACCAGGACGCGGAACCAGCTCTGCCTGCTGCCGGGTCGGTAGCGGTCGAGGTCGGAGAACACGAGCTGGCTGAAGCTGAGCTGGTCCGAGGCGGGCGCAGTCGACACCGGACGAACGCTACTACGGCGGCTCATGCCGTCACGGCGTCTCGGACAAAGACGCCGTCGATCTGCAGGATCTCCCCGGTCGGCGCCGCGTACCCCTGCTCGAGGCCCACCATCTGGAAGCCGTGGTCGTACGCCCAGCCGATCGCCTCGTCGATCAGCATCCCGCCGTCGTACAGCGGGACGAGGGACAGCTCGAGCTGCAGGCCGACGCAGGCCGCGACGGTGTCGGCGCCGCCCGCGAGCACCTCCCGCTCGAAGCCCTGCGTGTCGATCTTGAGGAACGGGTGCGCGTACGCGTCGAGCAGTGGGGCGGACTCGTCGTCCAGGCGCGACACCGTCACGGTCTCGGTGCCGACGTAGCGGACCGACGGGGCCGCCTCGATGTGCGAGTCGAGCATCGGCAGGATCGAGCTGCTGGTGCTGTTGGACGCGATGTTCATCTCGACCTCACCGGCCTCGGGGCCGAGGGCCAGGTGCCGGGCGGTCCAGCGCGGGTCGCCGGCGATCGTCTCGCCGAGCCGGCCGAACGCCGCGGCCTGCGGCTCGAAGGACACGATCGCCCCGGTGTAGCCGAATGTTCGCAGCGACGTGCCGTAGCCGCCGTCCGCGGCGCCGACATCGAGCACGAGGTCCACGCCGTGCCGGGACAGCACCGCCTGGCGGCGCGTCGCGGAGTGCCGGCGGACCTCGAAGCCCCGACGCCCCAGCCTGTCCAGCACGGTGTGGACGACCTTCAGTCGTGCGCTCATGCGCAACGCTCCTTCATCGCGGGGCCACGCCCAGCAGGACCCGGCCGAACTCGTCGCCGGTCACCACGCCACCCGCGATGGCGATGGGCATCGTGAACGGGCCGTGCAACACCCGCCGCATCGCGGCGCCGATGCTCTGGGCCGTGAAGTCGCAGGCCAGCCCGGCACCGGTGGCCCGCACCTCGCGGGCCCGCACGGTCGACCCCGTGGTCACGACCGGGACCCCGGCCGCCTCGGCGTTGCCCATGATGCCGCTGGGGCCGTTGTTGGTCAGCGCCAGCGGGACGACGTCGACCGCCGCCACGAACCGGTCAAGCTCCTCGTTGCTGAGGAAGCCGTCGCGCGCGATGACCCGGGCCCGGTCAGCGTCGTCGAGCCCGTCGACCCAGGCGCGGACCTCAGGCTCGAAGCCCCCCGCCAGCACCAGGTCGGCGTCCAACCCGGCCGTCTTGATCGCGTCGAGGATCAACGGCGCGTTCTTGCGCTCGCTGAGGGCGCCGAACACACCCACCAGGTGACGGTCGGCGGGCAGGTCGAGCTCGGCGCGCCACGTGGCCCGGTCGCGGGAGTGCGCCGATGAGTAGTGCGGGTCCCGCACCCGCTTGACGAGCCAGCCCGCCGCGGTGTCCTCACGTCCGGAGAACCCGACGGCCCGGTGCAGCGTGCCGGTCAGCCGGGCCGCGACGACCAGCGCCGCCTTCGGAGCGCGCAGGCGCCAGCCCGTCAGGTCGGTCAGCGCGAGGCGGGCCGGGTAGCGGGTCAGCATGAAGATGACCCGTGGCCGGTGCGCGAGGCCCCGGAGCAGCGGGCGGGCGACGTACCACCACCGCTTGAGCGCCTGGTCGCCGTCCATCAGCATCACCGTGCCGACCGGTACGTCGGCCCGCGCGCACCACTCGGCGGCGACGCGTGCCATCTCGGCGGTCGGCGGCACCTTGCCCTCGAAGACCTCCTGGACCACGAGCCGCCCGGACCGCACGTCGTCGGAGAGGTAGACCTCGAAGGACGGCTCGGCCGACGCTCCACGGAGCGTCAGGAGGATGACGGGGCCCGACTCGCTGGCGACCCGGGTCACGGCGGAGACCGCTTGGAAGTGGTGCCCGGTGGGGTCGGGCTCCACGAGCAGGGTCGTGGTGCGGGGGTTCGTCATGCGCGCTCCAGGACCCTCCGTTTTCGGCACCCGCACGGGATGCGCCGGCACCCTACCAACGAGCGAGAGGTGCCGAGGGCACGGACGAGAACGACCTTTTCGCAAGGCACCCGCACGGTGCGGGCGGACGCTAGGGTGCTCCCGTGAACTCCCTCGTGCGTGCCCTCGTCCGACCTCCGGTCCTCGCGGTGAACACTCCCCTCGCCCGCCGTCGCACCCGTCGTGCCGTGGCGTCGGCCCCCCGTCCGTTCAAGCTCGAGATCGGCGGCCTGGTGGCCCGCGAGGGATGGGTCGTGACGAACGTCAACGCCGTGACCCGCAACTACCTCGACGTCACGACCCCGTGGCCGATCCCGGACGCGACCATCTCCCACGTCTACTCCGACAATGTCATCGAGCACATCTCGCTGGAGGGGACACGGACCCTGCTGGCCGAGGCCCACCGCTGCCTGCAGCCCGGCGGCGTGATCCGTCTGGTGACCCCCGACCTGAGGGCACATGTCGACAAGTACCTGGCCGGGTCCGCCCCCAAGGGCGACCCGGGGGCCAAGGTCTACGAGCAGATGGGTCTGACGGTCGACCACCCGATCGACTGGGTACGCATCCCGATCGCGTCGTTCGGCCACCACACGGGCTACCTGTTCGACTTCGACACGCTCGCGTCCGAGCTCGTCCGGGCCGGGTTCACCAACGTCGTTCACTCGACCCACGGGCACAGCGACCACCCCGAGCTGGCGGGCCTCGACCAGCGGGCCGACGAGGGCGGCGTGCAGCTCGCCGTCGAGGCGACCCGCTGAGCAGACCCATGCGCATCGCGATCCTCACGGTCGGCTGGACCGGCTACAACGACGCCGCCTGCCGGATGCTCGCCGAGCGGGGGGTCGAGATCCTCGTCGTCCACGAGCCCGCGGACCGTGACACCGCCTACGCGACACACACTCTGGCCCAGTACGCCACCGAGCACGTGTGGCACGGCGAACCTGCTCCCGGGGAGGTCGACGACGCGCTGGCCCGGTTCCGGCCCGACGCGGTCCTGATGCACTCGTGGCACTACAAGCCGTACCGGGCCGCGATCAAGTCCCTGCCCGCCGGGACCCTGCGGGTCCTGTGGATGGACAACCTGTGGCGCAGCACCGTCCGCCAATGGGTCGGGCGAGCCGTCGCCCCGCTGTGGGTCAAGCCGTTGTTCGACGCCGTCATGGTGCCGAGCGACCGGACCGAGTTCTTCGCCCGCCGGCTCGGCTTCGACGGGGCGGACGTCATCCGTGGGTCCCTGTCGGCCGACACGACCCTGTTCGGGTCACCGGCCCGTACGGGCGAGGAGCTGGCGTCCCGCCGCCGCTTTCTGGCCGGGCTGCGACTCGTGCACCACAAGGGCGCTGACGTCCTCGCCGAGGCCTACCGGCGCTACCGCACGCTGGTCGACGACCCGTGGGACCTGCAGGTCGTGGGGCTGGGCGAGATGGCCGCCGAGCTCGAGGGCATCGACGGGATCGAGCTGCTCGGCTTCCGTCAGCCGCACGAGGTCGCCGACCTCATGCGTACGGCCTCGGCGCTGGTCGTCCCGTCGCGCATCGACCCGTTCGGGGTCGTCGTGCACGAGGGCGTCGTCAGCGGCCTGCCGATCGTCTCGACGGACCTGGTCGGTGCCGGCCCCGTCTACGTCCAGGACGGGCAGAACGGCTGGATCGTGCCGAGCGACGACGCCGACGCCCTCGCTGGGGCGATGGCGCGGATGAGCGACATCGGCCCTGAGCGGCTCGCGCACATGTCCGATGTCAGCCGCGCGCTGGGCCGACGGACCAGCTCGACCGGCTGGGCGCAGAACGTCCACGAGCAGCTCCAGTGGCGCCTCGCCATGGTCCGACAGGACCTCTGAGACCGGCACGTGGTCGCCGTCCCCACGTAGGGTTGATCCGTGAAGTTCCTCAACGATCTGCAGCCCTCGTACGACCTGACGTACAACGACGTCTTCATGGTGCCGGCACGCTCGGACGTCACGAGCCGGTTCGACGTCGACCTGTCGACCGCCGACGGCACGGGCGCGACCCTGCCGCTGGTTGTCGCCAACATGACGGCGATCTCGGGCAAGCGGATGGCCGAGACGATCGCCCGGCGCGGTGGGATCGCGATCATCCCGCAGGACATCCCGCTCGACATCGTCGAGGGCACGGTCTCGCGGGTCAAGGGCGCCCACACGGTCTACGACACCCCCGTGACGGTGGGCCCCGCGACGACGGTCGGCGAGGCGATGAGCCTGCTGGGCAAGCGCGCGCACGGCGCCGTCGTCGTGGTTGAGGACGGCAAGGTGCTGGGAATCGTGACCGAGCGGGACGGAGCCGAGATCGACCGCTTCGCGCAGGTGCGGGAGGTCATGACGACCGACATCCTGACCTTCGAGGCCGGCGCCGACGCCCGGGACTGCTTCAACGAGATGTCCGCCCGGCACATCGACTTCGCCCCCGTCGTCGACGGTGGCCTGCTCGCGGGGGTCCTGACCCGCAAGTCCGCGCTTCGCTCGACGATCTACGAGCCCGCCGTCGACACGGCGGGACGCCTCGTGATCGGGGCGGCGGTGGGCATCAACGGTGACGTCGCCGGCAAGGCTGCCGCGCTGCTCGCGATGGACGTCGACGTCCTCGTCGTCGACACCGCGCACGGCCACCAGGACAAGATGCTCGAGGCCCTGCCGCTGGTCGTCGCGACACGTGACGCGCACGCGGCGCAGACCGGCACCCGGGTGCCCGTCGCGGCGGGCAACGTCGTGTCGGCCGCCGGCGTGCGCGACCTCGTTGCCGCGGGCGCAGACATCGTCAAGGTCGGTGTCGGCCCGGGCGCGATGTGCACGACGCGGATGATGACCGGCGTCGGCCGGCCGCAGTTCTCGGCCGTCCTGGAGTGCGCAGCGGCGGCCCGCGAGGCTGGTGCCCACGTGTGGGCCGACGGCGGCGTCCGCTATCCCCGCGACGTCGCGCTGGCTCTCGCCGCGGGGGCCGCGAGCGTCATGATCGGCTCGTGGTTCGCCGGAACGCTGGAGAGCCCCGGCGACCTCAAGCAGGGTCCGGACGGTCGACCATACAAGGAGTCCTTTGGCATGGCGTCCGCCCGCGCGGTGTCCAACCGCACCCGCGACGCGGCGGGCTTCGAACGGGCCCGGATGGCGCTGTTCGAGGAGGGCATCTCATCGTCGCGGATGTTCCTCGACCCCGAACGCCCCGGCGTGGAAGACCTCGTCGACTCGATCATCGCCGGCGTCCGCTCGAGCGCAACCTACGCGGGCGCCCGGTCGATCGCCGAGCTCCACGAACGCGCGGTCGTCGGGGTGCAGAGCTCGGCCGGCTACGAGGAAGGCCGCCCGCTGCACGCGAGCTGGTGATCCTCAGCCCTGTCGGGCGATGGCCTGCAGCAGCTCGCGCGTCTGGCGCACGGCCCGGTCCCACGTGAAGGTGCGGCCCCGGGACCGGGCCGCCTCGAGGTCCAGCGAGCCGACCGACGCCACCGCGTCGGCGAGCGCGCGGGGTGTCCAGTCCGCCATGACGGCTGCGTGACCCGCCGCGACCTCGAGCACGGCCGGGTCCGGTCCGACCACGACGGGCTTGCCGAGGCTCATGCCCTCCACGACCGGCAGCCCGAATCCCTCGAAGTCCGAGGGGAACACGATCATCGACGCCCTGGCCACGGTGCGCCGGAACTCGTCCTCGGGCAGGAAGGCCGACAGCCGCACCGACCCGCCCAGCCCGAGCCGGTCGATCTCGCGCTGAAGACCCTCGCGGGCCTCGCTGCGCACGCCCACGAGGACAAGTGGTGGAGGCGGCGCCTGCTCGGCGAGCAATGCCCAGGCCTGCAGGATCAACCCCGGGTTCTTGTTGGTGTGGAGCGCGAACGCCACCGCCTCACCGTCACGGGATGGCTCCGGCCAGTCCAGGACGTGGTCCGCGCCGTGGTGCACGACCGCGGCGGGACGCTCACGGGTGGCGGGCTGCAGCGCGTGCAGGTCGGCCAGCGTCCGGTCGGACACAGCGACGAAGCCCGACGCCAGGGCATACGCCCGCCCGTACGCCACGAACCGGATCACGCGACGCGTCCGGGTGAACTGCTCGGGCCGCAGCTGGTGGCGCAGGTCGTGCACGACGACCGCCATGGGCCGGGACGGCCGCCGCAGCGTCGTGGACGGGATCAGGGCCAGGACGGCGTCGGGCTGCAGCTGGCCGATGATGCGGTCGACGTGACGGGTCTGCGCGACCGGGCGACCGAGCACGCCGGGGCGTGGCACCGCGATCTCGTGGCGCACGTGCGTGCCGGTGGGGATGGTCGACCCGGCCGGGACCACGACGTGCAGCACGTCCTCGGGGAAGGACGTGGCCCACGCGGCCAGCAGGTGGTCGGCGTACGTGCGCACGCCACCGAACTCCGTGCCCATGGCATCGATGACTAGCAGCAAGAGCGGATCGTCCCTGGGAGTATGTGCCGCCGTCGCAGTGCGACGGACGATATTTCTGGCAGGCTGGCCAGCACAGTACCGCAGGGCCTCGCCGCGGACCCCCTGCGTGGAAGGACCTGTCGTGACCCACGAACCATCACCTGTCGTCGCCTCGCAGAACGAGTCGCACGGCGAGGGCCACGACTACGTCAAGGGGTCCCCCCACCTGCGCCACGAGACGCTGCGCTCGATGATCGCCGACCGGCTGCGCGAGCTCGTGCAGGAGACCGTGAGGCGTCAGGGTGCGTGCCACGTGCTGGAGGTCGGTGCGGGGCACGGCACGTTCACCGACTTCCTGATCCAGGCCGGTGCGTCCGTCACGGTGACCGAGGCGAGCGAGGCGAGCGCCGCCCACCTGACCGCTCGCTACGCGGACCACGACTCCGTCAACGTGTTCTACGACCGGACCGGCGAGGACATCTTCACGACGCCGACCCGGTTCGACGCGGTCGTCTGCGCATCCCTGCTGCATCACGTTCCCGACTACGTGACGTTCGTCCGCCGTCTGGCGGGCCTGCTGGCACCCGACGGCTGGTTCTATTCGGCACAGGATCCGACCTACTACCCCCGCCGCTCCCGGGCGACCCACCTGGCGAGCCGAGGGACGTACTTCGCGTGGCGCGTCGGGCAGGGCAACATGCGGCGTGGTCTGGCCACGCACCTGCGCCGGTTCCGCGGCGAGTGGTCGGACACCGAGCCCTCCGACCTGGTCGAATATCACGTCATGCGCGACGGGGTCGATGAGCTTGCGCTGGAGAGGGAGCTGCGGCGGTGGTACGCCGACGTCGAGCTCATCACCTACTGGTCGACGCAGGCGCCGATCTTCCAGCGGCTGCTCGCCCGGGCCGGGCTGGCGAGCGACTTCTGCCTGGTGGCCCGGTCCCGCACCGCGGCACAACCGGACTGACGCGCCGATCCGTTGCCACGGATCTGTCCGGACCGGCTCCTACTGTGGAGGCATGAGCACCACGCTGCGCCGCATCGACATCCTGCTGGTCTGTGACATCTGTGAGGGCGAGATCGACCTGCACGGCGGCAGCACGACGGCCCAGTGCCGACACTGCGGCATCGCCTTCACGGTCGACGACCCCGAGCTCGAACAGCTCAGCCGGAGCGCCTGACCTCGCTCACTCTCAGACCGCGGCCTGGGTCTGCCGCTGCCGAATCCCGTCGAGGATCAGGGACAACCCCAGGTCGAACGACCCCGCGCCGGCGCGGTCCAGCGGTGCGTCGTCGATCGCGCCGACGCTGTTGGCCTGCAGGTGGGTCTGCTCGTCCGACACGTGGCCAAACACGAAGTGCAGGACCGTCATCGCGGCGGCCCGGGCGAAAACCTCGTCGAAGCCGGCCCTCCGCACGGCCTCGGTCAGCCGGCGTGACGGAGCGTGGACGCCCAGCCCGAAGGCGTGCACCGTCGCGATGAGCTCGGCGCCGTCGCGGTAGGCCAGCATCGCCTCACGCAGCTCATGGCTCAGGGCGACGACCTGCTGGTCCCAGCTCACGGTCTCGGCGGCGGGCCGCGCTCCGCGCTCGAGGAGCTCATCCGCGACGACCGCCAGCAGCTCCTGCTTGTTGGCGAAGTGGTGGTAGAGCGCCGAGGGCTGGAGGCCCAGCTCGCCCGCGATCCGACGCATCGACAGATCCGGCAGGCCGTACTGGTCGAGGATGCCGACGGCACGCTCGACGATGTCGGCACGGCGATAGCGCATGGGTCCTCCGAGTACGTCACATTGACAGCGCGATCAGCCTATAGGTTAACCTGAACGCCGTTCACCTGAGCACCGTTCAGGAGGCCTTTCCCCATTCTTCAGGAGCACCCATGACCACGACCAGCGCGCCCCGCCGCAGCCGGCTCAACACGACCGACCTCGCGCTCGTCGCGACCTTCGCGGCCTTCATCGCGGTGTGCGCGATCCTCCCGGCGTTCAGCGTCACGGGGGTCGGCGTGCCGTTCACGCTGCAGATGTTCGCGATCTTCCTCGCCGCCGCGGTCCTCGGAGCCAGGCGCGGCGCCCTCGCGGTCCTGCTCTACCTCGCGGTGGGGACGGCCGGTGTCCCCGTGTTCTCCGGCGGCCACGGCGGGCCAGCGACATGGACCGGTGCCACGGGCGGCTACCTGCTCGCGTTCCCGATTGCCGCCTTCCTCGTGGGCCTCGTCGCGACCCGGGTAGCGCGGACCAACCCCGCGGCGTTCACGGTCGTGGTCTCGGTTGCCGCGGCGATCGTCACGGTGGCCGTCGTCGGCGTCCTCGGTGCGATCGGCATGTCGATCAAGCTCGACGTCAGCATCGGCGCCGCCTGGGGCTACGCGACCCCCTTCTTCGTCGCCGACATCTTCAAGGGCGTCATCGCGGCGATCGTGGCCGCCGCGGTCCACCGGGCGTTCCCCCAGCTGACCGCCAAGCGCTGAGCGTGCCACCCGCGATCCGGCTCGACGAGGTCGCCGTCTCGGTCCCCACACCGAGCGGCGACCTCGCGCTGCTGCACCCCACCAGCGTCCACCTGACCGAGCACCGAATCGCCCTGGTCGGCAGCAACGGCTCCGGCAAGTCGACGTTCGCCCGCCTGCTGAACGGGCTGGTCGAGCCCACCCGCGGCACCGTGACGGTCGACGGACTCGACACGGTCCACGACGGCCCGGCCGTACGCCGCAAGGTCGGCTTCGTCTTCACCAACCCGGACGCGCAGCTCGTGATGCCGACCTGTCTCGAGGACGTCGCGCTGTCCCTGCGACGCACCGTCAAGGACAAGAGGACCCGTCAGGCCCGGGCGCGGGCGATCCTCGAGGAGATCGGCCTGGGTGACAAGGCCGACACGACGGTGCACGCCCTGTCGGGTGGGCAGAAGCAGATGCTGGCCCTCGCGGGAGTCCTCGCCACCGACCCCGCGGTCCTGGTCGCGGACGAGCCGACAACCCTGCTGGACCTTCGCAACACCCAGATCGTCGCCGATCGACTGTTCGCCCTCCCCCAGCAGCTGGTCCTGGTGACCCACGACCTCGACCTCGCCGTCCGCTGCGACCGGGCCCTGGTGATCGACGACGCCCGGGTCGTCTTCGACGGCGATCCCCAAGCGGCGGTCTCGACGTATCGCACCCTGGCGCGGGCATGAGCAACTTGCTCGTCGGGGCGTACCGACCCGGCACGACGCTGCTGCACCGCCTCCCCGCGGGCCCCAAGCTCGGGCTGCTCGCGGTGTTCGGCGTCGCGACCGTCGCGGTGCCAGGCGCGTGGCCGGCGGTCGGCCTGCTCGGGGTCGCGATCGCCTTGGCGCTGTGGGTGCGGATGCCGTTGCGCAGCACCGTGCGGGCGCTGCGCCCGCTGCTGCTGGTCGTCGTGGTCGTCACGGCTTTCCAGGTCTGGCAGCAGGGCTGGCCGACCGCGATCCACGTCGTCGCCGGGCTGCTCGCGTCGGTCCTCGCGGCCCTGGTCTTCACCGCGACCACCGCGATCGACGCGATGCTCGACGCGATCACGACCGGGCTCGGGCCGTTCCGCCGGTTCGGGGTCAATCCCGAGCGCTTCGCCCTGGCGTTCTCCCTCGTCCTGCGCGCGATCCCCGGGATCCTGGAGATCGCGCAGGAGACCCGCGCTGCGGCGAAGGCCCGGGGCCTCGAGCGCAGTCCGCGGGCCCTGCTGGTCCCGATGGCGATCCGGACGGTCGCCCAGGCGTACGAGACCGGCGCCGCCCTGCACGCCCGGGGCATCGGCGACGACTGACCCGCCCCCTTCCCTGCGAGTGGCGCAGTGTGGCTGGATTCGAGCCCCCAGATCCAGCCACTGTGCGCCACTCGCGGGCCACTCGCGGGGCCACTCGCGGGGCCACTCGCGGGGGTGGTGGTCGCGGTAGCGTCGCCCGATGGACAACATCAGGACCGCCGCGGCGGCGATCGTCGCGCTCGTCGCGTCGGCCACGTTCATCCGGTGGCGGCTGCTGACGCACCGTCGGGTCCTGGGCTCACCGGCGGGCCGTGCGACGTACGAGACCCTGCACACCGCGTCGCTCGCCGCCCCGGCGCTGCGCCGCGGGCTGGACGCCGAGAGCGCGACCCTGGCCCTGCCCCACGTGCGCCGCCTCCTCGGGCGACCGGCGGTGGCGATCACCGACCTGCATCGCACGCTTGCCGGCGACGGCCTGCCCGACGTGCAGGAGCTGACCGCCCACGCGCTCGCCAGCGGCACGACCCAGGCGTCGGCGCACGCGATCGTGGCGCCGCTGTCGGTCGACGGGCGCCTGGTCGGCAGCATCGTCGTGGCCAGCGACGAGGCCTCCGCTGGGCTGGCGCGGGCGACGACCGAGGTCGCCCGGTGGATGTCGAGCCAGCTCGAGCTCGCCGAGCTGGCGGAGTCCCGGACGGCACTGATGGAAGCCGAGCTGCGGGCGCTGCGGGCGCAGATCTCGCCGCACTTCATCTACAACTCGCTGGGGGCGATCGCGTCCTTCGTGCGTACCGACCCCGAGCGGGCCCGGGACCTGCTGCTGGAGTTCGCCGACTTCACCCGCTACTCGTTCCGCGAGCACGGGGAGTTCACGACCCTCGCGGAGGAGCTGCGGTCGATCGAGCGCTATCTCGTGCTGGAGAAGGCCCGCTTCGGCGACCGGCTCCGGGTCGTCATCCGGGTCGCCCCGGAGGTCCTGAGCGTCCGGCTGCCGTTCCTCGCGGTGCAACCGCTGGTCGAGAACGCCGTCCGCCACGGCCTCGAGGCGAAGCCCGGCGCCGGCACCGTCACGGTCGTTGCGCTCGACGAGGGCCTCGAGTGCGTCATCACGATCGAGGACGACGGGGTCGGCGTGGATCCCGATACGGTCCGCGACGCATTGTCAGGGCGTACGACCAGCGCGTCGGTCGGCCTCGCGAACGTCGATGAACGGCTGCGGACCGTGTACGGCGACGAGCACGGGATCGTCGTCGAGACCGCCCCGGGGCACGGCACCAAGGTCACGGTCCGCGTCCCCAAGTTCCACCCCGGCGGCCTCGACGGCCCTCCCTGACCGCTGGGGGTGACGTTTGAGCCCCGGATCGGGCCGTTCGGGGGCCCAAACGTCACTCCCAGCGATTTGAGGCATGATCGGCTGCATGAGCCCACCGGCGTTGCGGACCCTCGTCGTCGACGACGAGCAGCCCGTCCTCGACGAGCTGGTCTGGATGCTGGGCCGGGACGACCGGATCGACTCGGTCCGGGCTGCCCGCTCCGGGGCCGAGGCGCTGCGGGTGCTGGACGAGGGCGACATCGACCTGGTCTTCCTCGACGTCGCGATGCCGGGGCTGAGCGGGCTGGAGATCGCGCGCCTCCTGGGCAGGTTCCGCACGCCGCCGCGGATCGTGTTCGTCACGGCCCACGACGCGCACGCCGTCGAGGCGTTCGAGATGAACGCCGTCGACTACCTGCTCAAGCCCGTCCGGGAGGAGCGCCTGCGCGAGAGCGTCCGCCGCGCGTGCGCCGACGTCGAGGTCGCTCCCGCACCGACGGACGACCGGATCGCGGTCGAGCTCGGCGGCGTCACCCGGTTCGTGACCCGGGCCTCGGTGTCGTACGTCGAGGCTCAGGGCGACTACGTCCGTCTGCACGTCGTCGACGGCGGGAACCACCTGATCCGTACGCCGCTGACGACGTTGGCCGACGACTGGGCCGACGCCGGGTTCGCCCGCGTGCACCGCAGCCACGTCGTCAACCTCGTCCACGTCCGCGAGCTGCGGGTGCAGGCCGGTCGGCTCAGCGTGCTGGTGCCGGCCGGCGACGAGCTCGTCGAGATCCAGGTCGCCCGCCGGCACGCGCGTGCACTCCGCGAGCTGATCCACGAGCGGGCACTGTGACCGAGGAGCCCGGCGAGCCCACCGGACGGGTCCGCATCACCAGCCCCCTGACGTCGGCCCCGGCACACGTGCGCCGCAGCGTCCGCCAGGAGATCGACGAGTCGACCGGCATCGGCGAGGTCTACATGCGCTCGCTGATCCGCGCCCAGCTCCGCGCGGCCCTCACCGTCGCCGCAACCCTCGTGCTCTCGATCGGGGCGCTGCCGCTGCTGTTCCTGGCGTTCGACAGCGTCACCGAGATGCACGTGCTGGGCGTGCCGCTGCCGTGGCTGATCCTGGGTGTGCTGGTCTATCCCGGGCTGTTCGTGCTCGGGTGGCTCTACATCCGCCAGGTCGAGCGCGCCGAGCGGGACTTCACCGAGCTCGTCGAGCCGCACCGCCCCGACAGCCCATGAACACGACCTACGGCATGGTCGCGGTCGCCCTGGTGGCTGTCGCGACGCTGGGCATCGGCGCGTTCGGGCTGCGTATGAGCCGCACGACGAGCGACTTCTACGTCGCCTCCCGCTCGGTCAGCCCCGTCCTCAACAGCTCGGCGATCGGCGGGGAGTACCTCTCGGCCGCCTCGTTCCTCGGCGTCGCCGGGCTCGTCCTGGCGTACGGCGCGGACATGCTCTGGTATCCCATCGGCTGGACGACCGGCTACCTGCTCCTGCTGGTGTTCGTCGCGGCCCCGCTGCGCCGGTCGGGTGCCTACACTATCCCGGACTTCGCCCAGGTACGTCTGCAGTCCCTCGGGGTGCGCCGCGTCGCCAGCGTGCTGGTCGTCGCGGTGGGCTGGCTCTACCTGATGCCGCAGTTCCAGGGCGCCGGGCTGACGCTGCGGACCGTGACCGGGGCACCGACGTGGGTCGGGACCGTCGTGGTCGCGGTCATCGTCGTGGTCAACGTCGTCTCCGGCGGGATGCGGAGCATCACGTTGGTGCAGGCATTCCAGTACTGGCTCAAGCTCACGGCCCTGCTCGTCCCACTGTTCTTCCTGGTCCACGCGTGGGCCGGTGACGACCGGCCCTCCCCCGTCGCCCCGGCGGAGTGGTTCCGCCCGTTCAGCCAGGCCGACGGTCCCGGCCTCTATCTGACGTACTCGGTCATGGTCGCGACGTTCCTCGGCACGATGGGGTTGCCGCACGTCGTCGTCCGGTTCTACACCAACCCGGACGGGCACGCCGCCCGCCGCACGACGCTGTTCGTCCTGGCCCTGCTCGGCGTCTTCTACCTGCTGCCGACGGTCTACGGGGTGCTGGGCCGGATCTACGCCCGGGACCTCCTGGTGTCGGGTCGCACCGACACCGTCGTGCTGGAGCTGCCGTCCCGGATGGTCGGCGGCACGACCGGCGAGCTGCTCGCAGCGCTGCTGACCGCCGGCGCGTTCGCGGCCTTCCTGTCGACGTCGTCGGGCCTGACGATGTCGATCGCGGGCGTCGTCGGCCAGGGGCTGGCGCGCGGGCGGCTGACGACCGTCACGGCGCTGCGCCTGGCGGCGGCCGGGTGTGTCGTGATCCCGTTGGGGCTGGCGCTGGCCGCTGAACGGATCGCGGTGGCCAACTCCGTGACGTTCGCCTTCGCCCTCGCGGCGTCGACGTTCTGCCCGCTGCTGGTGCTGGGCATCTGGTGGCGCGGCCTGACCGCCCACGGCGCGATCGCCGGCCTGGTCGGCGGCGGAGTCTGTGCCGCCACGGCCACCGTCGTGACGATCACCGCGAGCCCCGGCGGCTGGTTCGGCGCGCTGATGAGCCAACCCGCCGCCTGGACGGTTCCGATCGGCCTCGGCCTGATGATCGGGGTCTCGCTGCTGACCCACAAGAGTGTCCCGGCCAACGTCTCGCGCACCATGGTCCGGCTGCACACGCCCGAGCGCCTCGAGGTCGACCGCCGCTACTGAGCCGTTCGTCGCGCCTGACCGACCGTTTGTCGTACGCCGTCGACCGCACGCCGCAGCGCGTACGTCCTCCACCGCAGGCGTGGCCCGGTGATCTGGCTCACACCCCTTCGCGCTCCTACCGTCGAGCCGTGGCGCGATCCGCGCCGTCCGCCCTTCTCACGAATGAGGTGACCCACGGTGGTGGAGAAGATCACGCCCCAAGCACACGAGGCCTATCAACGCATCCATGCGTCGGACGACTTCGCCGAGCTCAAGCGCTCCTACCTGCGATTCGTCGTCCCGCTGACCATCGCCTTCATGGCCTGGTACCTGCTCTACGTCCTGCTCTCGATCTATGCGGGCGGCTTCATGGGCCACGTCCTGTTCGGCAACATCAACGTCGCCCTGGTGTTCGGCCTCCTGCAGTTCGTCACGACGTTCGGCATCGCGATCTGGTACGCGATGTTCGCGGCCCGGCGGATGGACCCCATCGCGGACAAGCTCCG
>JAOPXL010000233.1 GCA_025965175.1 Aeromicrobium sp. | reverse complement strand
GTTGCCGTCGGCGGCGTAATAGACGGCGTTGTTGGCGGAGAGGGCATCGGAGATCGGCGCCGGCAAACTGCTGAGCGGCGCCGACCAGGCCGTGGCGGCGACGGGATCGAGCACCCAGAGGTTCTGGTTGGCGCTGGTGGTAGGAAAGGCGTTCGGCGGAGCGGTGGTCCCGCCGTTGCTCGACTGCACGAAGAGGTGCAGGCCGTTGGTCCGGCCGCCGGCGATAAGCCACTTGCCGCTGCTTCCCTGAGCGGACGAAAACGACTGCAATGCCGGAAGCTTCGAGGAATCGACGTCGACGAGGTCGACGGCGAAGCGCGGCACCGGTGAAGGCGCCGGCGGTGGCGGAGCGGGTGTCTGCGCCAGCAGATTGCCAAAGAGGCCTTTGCCGAGACGGGTCTGCAGGACCGGTTCGACGTCATCGCCCGTGTCACGGGTGGCGGCATGACCGGCCAGGCCGGCGCTCTGCGCCTCGGCGTGGCTCGCTCGCTCAACGAGATCGACGAAGAGGCCAACCGTCCGGTCCTCAAGAAGGCCGGACTTCTGACGCGCGACTCGCGCATCAAGGAGCGCAAGAAGGCCGGTCTCAAGAAGGCCCGTAAGGCCCCGCAGTACAGCAAGCGCTGATTGTTTGTGGGCCGGATCTTTGGCACAGATGGCGTTCGCGGACTCGCGAACCGTGATCTGACAGCCGAGCTCGCCGTAGACCTCGCGGTCGCCGCGGCCCACATCCTGGGAGAGGTCGGCGCGTTCGCCGACCGGCGCCCCACAGCAGTCGTGGCCCGCGATCCCCGCGCCTCCGGAGAATTCCTGGAGGCAGCGGTGGTCGCGGGCCTTGCTTCTGCCGGGGTCGACGTCCACCTCCTGGGCGTCGTCCCGACTCCCGGAGCGGCGTTCCTGACGTCGTTTCTCGCCGCCGACATGGGCGTCATGATCTCGGCGAGCCACAACCCGATGCCCGACAACGGCATCAAGTTCCTCGCCCGCGGCGGTCTCAAGCTCGACGACGATCTCGAGGTCCTGATCGAGAACCGGCTCGAGGAGCCGTGGGAGCGTCCCACTGGTGCCGGCGTCGGCCGCATCGGTGACAGCCATGCGGGCGTCGGTGCGTACGTCAAGCACCTCGTCGCCTCCTCGCCCCGCCGGCTCGAGGGCCTCAAGGTCGTGCTTGACTGCGCGAACGGTGCTGCTCACGCCGTGGGGCCCCGCGTCTTCGAGGAGCTCGGTGCGACCGTCATCGCGATCCACGCCGAGCCCGACGGCCTCAACATCAACGACCGCTGCGGGTCGACCCATCTCGGCGACCTGCAGAAGGCGGTCGTGGACCACGGAGCCGATGCGGGCTTCGCCTTCGACGGCGACGCCGACCGCTGCCTCGCCGTCGACCAGGCCGGCGCGGTCGTCGACGGCGACCAGATCCTCTCGATCCTGGCGGTCGCTGCGCGCGACGCCGGCCGGCTGACCGAGCAGACCGTCGTGGCCACGGTCATGAGCAACCTCGGCTTCGTGCGAGCGATGCAGGAGCACGACATCACGGTCGTCCAGACCGCTGTCGGTGACCGTTACGTCCTCGAGGCCATGCGGACCGGCGGCTTCAACATGGGCGGCGAGCAGTCCGGGCACGTCATCATGGGCGACTACGCGACCACGGGTGACGGGGTCCTCACCGCAGTTCACCTGGCGGCTCGCCTCCGGGAGACCGGGTCGACGCTGTCGGACCTGGCATCGGTCATGACCCGGCTGCCGCAGGTGCTCGTCAACGTCCCGGGTGTCGACAAGTCCCGGGCCGACACGGATCCGACCCTGCAGGGCGAGGTCGCGATCGCGGTCGCCAGGCTCGGCGACTCCGGCCGGGTCCTGCTGCGTCAGTCCGGTACCGAGCCCCTCGTCCGGGTGATGGTCGAGGCTGGCACCCACGAAGAGGCCGCGGCGGTCGCCCAGCACCTCGCGGGCGTCGTCTCCAAGACCCTCGCTCTCTAGGTCCTCCGGTCCGGGGATGACCACGCTCGAGCCGCTCGACCCCCGCGACGACGCCCGGTACGCGGCGTACCACGCCGCCTATCTGGCGGCGCACGACGACTCGTGGGACCGGCCCTACTCGGCCCGGGAGCGACGCGTCGAGCTGCTGGACGAGTCGCCGTACGTCTCAACGTCCGCCGTCCTGGCGCGCGACGAGTCGGGAGCCGTCGTCGGAGCCGGCCTGGTCGAGCTGCCGCTCAAGGACAATCACACGCTGGCGTACGTCGAGGTCACCGTCCCGCCGGAGCATCGCGGCCGGGGGCACGGCAGCGCGATCCTGGCGAGTCTCGACGAGCTGGCGGCAGCCGCGGGTCGTACCACGCTGTTCGCCGAGGTCCGGTGGCCTGCCGGGTCGGAGGGCTCCGTCCGGACGGCCTTTGCCGAGGCGCGCGGCTTCCGCCGGGACCTCACCGATGCGCACCGAGTCCTGGTGCTGCCCGCCACGTTGCCGCAGGCGCAGGTGCAGGACGACTACGTGCTGCGGTCGTGGCGCGGGCCGTGCCCGCAGGAGTGGGTCGCGGAGTACGCCGGGCTGCTGTCCCTGCTCGTGCAGGAGGCGCCGTCGGGTGACTACCCGCTGGAGAACGAGTTCTTCGACGCCGGCCGGGTGCGTCGGGACGAGGCATTGCTGGCCACCCAGGGGCGGGTCATGCAGGTCGTCGTGGCGGTGTCGCCCGACGGGGTCCTCGCCGGGCACACCCAGCTCGTGTTCAGCGAGTCCGACCGGGACGACGTCTTCCAGTGGGACACGCTCGTGCTGCCCGAGCACCGGGGACACGGGCTCGGGCTGTCGCTCAAGGTGTCCGCGATGCAGGAGTCCGACGACCTGCTGGCCGGTCGCGCGTACGTCCACACGTTCAACGCGGCGAGCAACGCGCCCATGATCGCGGTCAATGAGGCGATGGGATTCCGGCTCGTCGGGTGGCTGGGGGAGTACGTGCGGGAGCGGTGACGGCCGAGGTGGCTCCAGCTCGACGAGCTCGAGGGGATCGACCCCAGGTGAAGCCAAGGCCGACGTCACACGATGGAAGGCTGCTGCGCCCCGCATCGAGCGCTCGCTCAACGACGCCTGCGTCGAGCCTAGCGAGGTCACCCGGCCACGGTGGGCTACATGCGGGGTGCGAGGGCCGCCTCCAAGCTGGTGGAGACCATCACAGTCGACTGCGCGACCCGCAAGGACTGCGCGATTCCCACGTCCTTCAGCCTCAACGCTCCGACACTGATCTGCACGGATCCGGTCGTCCTGACCCCGTGACGGTCACCGGACATGATCTGCTGGGCCGCATCGGGTCTGGTCAGATCTTGCGGAGGCGCACCCAGTCAACGGCGTGGTCGGGGCCCTTGCGCAGGACCAGCGAGGCGCGGCCACGCGTCGTCGCGATGTTCTCCTTCAGGTTCGGCCAGTTGATCGTGTCCCACAGCTCGCCGGCGCGGGCGACGGCCTCCTCGTCGCTGAAGGCGCTGTAACGGTGAAAGTACGAGTGGGGGTCCGCGAAGGCGGTCTTGCGGAGCGACAGGAAGCGGTCGATGTACCACCGGCGCAGGTCCTTGCCGGACGCGTCGACGTAGATCGAGAAGTCGAAGAAGTCGCTGACCGCCAGGCCGGGCGATCCGTCGCCGCGGGGGCGAGCCGGCGCGAGGACGTTGAGGCCCTCGACGATGACGATGTCGGGCTCCTTGAGCGTCACGAGCTCGTCGGTGCGGTCGTACGTCAGGTGGGAGTAGACCGGCGCCGTGACGACCTCGACGCCCGACTTGACCTCCATGACGAAGCGCAGGAGGGCCTTGCGGTCGTACGACTCGGGGAAGCCCTTGCGGTCCAGGAGGTCGCGGCGCTCGAGCTCGGCGTTGGGGAACAGGAAGCCGTCGGTCGTCACGAGCTCGACGACCGGGTGGCTGGGGGAGTGGGCCAGCAGCTCCTTCAGGAGGCGCGCGGTCGTCGACTTGCCGACCGCGACCGAGCCGGCGATACCGATCACGAACGGGGTGCGCCGTGACTGCGGCTCGTGGAGGAAGGCCTCGGTCGCCTCGTAGAGCGCACCTGCGAGGCGTACGCGCATGCTGATGAGCTCGGTCATCGGCAGGTAGACCTGACGGACCTCCTCGAGGTCCAGCTCGTCGCCGAGACCGCGGACCCGCTCGATCTCGGCCGGCTGGAGGGGCTGGGCCACGTCGCCGGCGAGCTCGGCCCAGGCGGCTCGCTCGAGCTCGACATACGGTGACTGGTCGCGCGTCATGCCGCCATTCTCCCGCCTACCCGTCGCGGGGACTCCACTCGGTCCCCCCATGGCGCCCCGGTCCCGCACGCGATCACGGGTCTTGCCTCAGTCGCCGGTACCCTGAACCCATGTGCGGAATTGTCGGGTACGTCGGTCAGCGCTCTGCTCTCAACGTCGTCATGGGGGGTCTGCGACGCCTCGAGTACCGCGGGTACGACTCCGGCGGCGTGGCCCTGGTGGCCGACGGGACGATGTACTCGGCCAAGAAGGCGGGCAAGCTCGTCAACCTCGACGCCGAGCTGGCGGAGCGGCCCCTGCCGGAGGCGCATACCGGCATCGGCCACACCCGCTGGGCCACCCACGGCGCCCCCAACGACGCCAACGCGCACCCGCACCTGGACGAGACGGGTCGTGTCGCCGTCGTCCACAACGGCATCATCGAGAACTTCGCCGTCCTGCGCGCCGAGCTCGAGGCCGCGGGACACGAGCTCGTGTCCGAGACCGACACCGAGACCGTCGCCCACCTGCTGCACGACGAGCTCGAGCGGACGCCCGACCTGTCGGACGCCGTCCGTGCGGTCTGCCGGCGGCTGGAGGGCGCCTTCACCCTCGTGATCTGCGACGCGGACCACCCCGACGTCGTTGTCGGCGCGCGCCGCAACTCGCCTCTGGTGGTCGGTCGCGGCGACGGCGAGAACTTCCTCGGCTCCGATGTGGCCGCGTTCATCGAGTTCACCCGTGACGCCGTCGAGCTGGGCCAGGACCAGGTCGTGACGATCACGCCCGACGACATCGTCGTGACGGACTTCTTCGGCGAGCCCGCGCCGACGAAGGAGTACCACGTCGACTGGGATGTCTCCGCCGCCGAGAAGGGTGGCTACGACTGGTTCATGCTCAAGGAGATCGCCGAGCAGCCGCAGGCCGTCGCCGACACGCTGCTCGGACGTCACTCGCAGGGCGGTCAGCTCCAGCTCGACGAGATGAGGCTGAGCGACGACGAGC
>JAOPXL010000232.1 GCA_025965175.1 Aeromicrobium sp. | reverse complement strand
ACCGTCGTGACCCTCGCGAGGCCGGTCGGGCCCGCGTCGAGCGGACCGTCCGCCGTGGCACCGAGCGCCGCGAGCAGCCCGCTCCCGGCGTCGTTGGTGGCGCTACCACCGAGCCCGACGACGATCCGGCGAGCGCCGGCATCGATCGCTGCGGCGACCGCCTGGCCCACCCCGTACGTCGTCGCGTGCAGCGGGTCGAGCGGGTTGGCGAGGTGGAGACCGCAGGCCTGGGCGCTCTCGACGTACGCCGTCCCGTCCACGTTGAGCACCGTGACCGGGACATCGACTCCCGCAGGACTCCGGACCGTCACGACCGCGAGCTCACCGCCTGTCGCCTCGTGCAGCACGTCGACGAAACCTGGGCCGCCGTCGGCCATCGCGGCCTGGGTCAGCTCGTCGTCCGGGGCGTGCCGGTGCCAGCCCTCGATGATGGCGCGGGCAGCCTCGGGCGCAGTGAGCGTGCCCCCGAACGCATCGGGCGCCACCAGGACCCGCACCTCAGCTCGCCAGGGCCTGCTCGGCCGCAGCGATCAGGACGCTCGTGGCGAGGACGTCGATCGCCGTCTCGAGCTCGGCGGCCGACGGATAGGACGGCGCGATGCGGATGTTGCGGTCGCGCGGGTCGTCGCCGTAGGGGAACGCCGCTCCGGCCGGGGTCATCGCGACGCCCGCCTCGCGGGTCAGCTCGATGACGCGGGACGCCGTGCCGTCGAGCACGTCGAGGCTCACGAAGTAGCCTCCCTTCGGCTCGGTCCACGACGCCACGCCGTAGGTGCCGAGGCGATCACGCAGGATGCGGACGACGGCATCGAACTTCGGCGCGAGGATCGCGCGGTGGCGGTCCATCAGCGCGTGGACCCCCTCGGTGCTCTGCAGGTAGCGGGCGTGGCGGAGCTGGTTGACCTTGTCCGGACCGATCGTGCGCTTGGCGAGGTGGCGGAGGTACCACTGGATGTTGTCGGTCGAGCTGCCCAGGAAGCAGACCCCGGAGCCGGCGAACGTGATCTTGGACGTCGACGCGAAGATCACCGCACGGTTGGGGTGCCCCGACGCGACGCAGAGCCCGAGGATGTCGGCGGTCTTGGTCTGCTCCTCGGTCAGGTGGTGCACGGCATAGGCGTTGTCCCAGAAGATCCGGAAGTCCGGCGCTGCGGTGTCGAGGGCCGCGAGCTCGGCGGCCACCGCCTCGCTGACGACCGAGCCGGTTGGGTTGCCGTACGTCGGGACCAGCCACATCCCCTTGACCTGCGGGTCCTTGACCGCCTCGCGCACGGCGTCGATGTCGGGGCCGTCCTCGTTGAGCGGGACCGGCACCATCTCGATGCCGTACTGCTCGAGCAGGGCGAAGTGGCGGTCGTAGCCCGGCACGGGGCACACGAACTTGACGGCGTCCTCGGTGCCCCACGGCTGCTCGGAGTCCGGCGTGCCGTGGAACAGCGCGAAGACCAGGTTGTCGTGCATCATCGCGAGGCTCGCGTTGTCACCCGCGACGACCTGGTCGACCGGGACCTGCATGATCGGCGCGAAGATCTCGCGGAGCTCGAGCAGGCCGTTGAGCCCGCCGTAGTTGCGCGTGTCGGTGCCGGCCGCGGCCTTGAAGTCCGGGCCCGGCAGCGACAGAAGCGCGTTCGACAGGTCGAGCTGCTCCGGGGACGGCTTGCCCCGCGTCAGGTCGAGCTTCAGTCCGCTGTTCTGCAGCTGGCGGTACGCCACCGTCTGCTCGTCGAGGAGGGCCTGGATCTGGTCACGGGAAAGGTCGTCGAAGCTCACCCGTCCAACCTATCGCCCGGGCGCCGAGGGGCCCAGATCAGGCCAGACCGGGCGCGCCCCAGATCGCGAGCCACTTCGTGAGATCCGGCTCGACCGGTACGTCCTCCCCGACCAGGCCACGCACCTGCAGCTCGAGGGCGTTGTCGCGGCGCTGGTCGCCGTCAGGGGCGAAGGGGTAGAACGTGCCGCGCTTGTAGAGGTAGACCAGTGCCAGCGGCTGGTGTGACGGGGTCGTGAAGGACACCGTCGAGCACAGCAGGGAGTGCCCGAAGCCGGCATCGGCCAGCGAGCTGTTGACCGCGTGTAGGTCGGTGACGAGTCCCGAGACGTCGTTGTCGGTGCGCGTCACGGTGAGCCAGTGGAAGCCGAACCGGTCCTCGCTGCGGGTCACGGTGGAGCCGGGCGAGCTGGTGATGAGCTTCTCCGCTTCGGCCATCACGATGTCGTCGGCATTGCCCTCGGCGTCACGGAAGCACACCGATCCGGACCCGGTGACGATGAAGCCGTCCGTCTGCAGCGAAAGCGCGGCCTGCGGGACGGCGAACAGTACGTCGAGGTCCGGCTCGGGCGGACGGCTGCGGCCGAGGATCGAGTCGAGAAAGCCCACGCCGCGACCCTAGCCCTGCTCGGACAGCTCAGCGCTGACCCGGGCCAGCTGGTCGAGGCGCTGCTGCAGCGGAGGGTGGGTCGAGAACAGTGCGCCGATCGACTCGCGATTGATCGCGGGAGCGAAGAAGAACGCGCTCATGGCCTGGCTGTCGCGCAGGTCCCGGTTGGGGATCGCGGCCATCTCCCCGGAGATCTTGACCAGGGCCGAGGACAGCTTGGACGGGCGCCCCGTCATGTAGGCGCCGCTGCGGTCGGCGCTGAGCTCGCGGTAGCGCGACAGCGAACGGGTGAGCACGAAGCTGACCGCGTAGACGACCATGCTGACCAGGAAGATCACGATGAACGCGAGGCCCTGGTTGTTGTTGCGACCGCGACCACTGAACGCCCCGCTGAAGTACATCCCCCACCGGGTGATGAAGCCGGCCAGCAGGCCGATCGAGGAGGCCACCGTCATGACGGTCACGTCCCGGTTGGCGACGTGCGACAGCTCGTGGGCCAGCACGCCCTCGAGCTCGTCGGCGTCGAGCCGCTGCATGATGCCGGTCGTGACACACACCGCCGAGTGCTTGGGCGACCGCCCGGTCGCGAACGCGTTGGGCATGTCGGTCACTGCTACCGCGACCCGCGGCTTCGGCATGTCGGCCATCACGCACAGCCGGTCGATCATGGCGTGCAGCTCGGGCGCCTGCTGGGGCTCGACGACCTGGGCATTCATCGACTTCAGGGCGAGCGTGTCCGAGAAGTACCACTGACCCCAGGCGATGCCCAGGACGATGACCAGGGCGATGACCCCGTTGCCCATGAACGCGAAGAGCGCAGCACCGAAGAGAATGTAGAGCGCCCCGAGCCCGAACCCGACGCCGCCCATGCGCAGCGTCAGTCCCCGGTCAGTCCTGAATCTGGTGCGGGCCATCGTCGTCCTTCCTGCGGGTGGAGATCTCCTCGAGCTGCCGGTCGACCTCGGTACTGTCGAGCGCGGCGTCGAACTGGCGGGACAGCGCGTCGTCCGCGCCCTCCCCCGATCCGGTCACGACACCCTCGGCAACAAGCTCGTCGATCGCGTCGGCCTTCGCCTCGAGCTCACGGGTGCGACGCTCGGCCGACGCCATCGCCTGGCCGACCTCGCTGACCGCTGAACCGATGCCGGTCGTGGCGCTGTTGATCTCGGCGCGGGCGGTGGCCGCGGTGTGGCGCGCCGCGAGGGTGTCCTTGCGGATGCGGAAGTCCTCGACCCCCTGCTCGACCTTGCTCGCAGCGAGCGACAGCCGCTCCTCCTCCGTCTTGAGGTCGGCGTGCCGGGACCGCAGGTCGGCCGCGGTCTTCTCGAGGGTGACCTTGCGAATCAGTGCGGCCCGGGCGTCGTCGTCATTGCCGCCAGCCACGGCCTGCCGGGCCAGGTCGTCGAGCTTCGCCGCCTGTTGCGCGATGGCAGCGAGCTGCAGCTCGACCCGCTTGCGGCTCGTCGCGACGTCGGCCACGCCGCGGCGTACCTGACGGAGCAGGGCGGTCTGCTCGCGGTAGGTCTGGTCGAGCCTGTCCTTGAGCTTCTCGGGATCGTCGGTGCCCGTCCGCGCGGACCGGAACCACCTCGAGAGCCGCTCACCAATGCTCATGGTTAGAGCCTACGGGTAGGGTTCCACCCGTGGTAGACGAGACAGATGCACGCAAGGGCCGCCCGACGCCGAGCCGCAAGGAGGCCGAGGCTGCGCGCAGGAAGCAGATGAAGGTGCCGGTCTCGCGCAAGGACCAGGCCAAGCGCGAGCGGGTCGCCCGCGAGGAGATCCGCCTCCGGCAGCGCGAGGCGCTCAAGTCCGGCGACGAGCGCTACCTCCCGGCCCGTGAGCAGGGCCCGGTGCGACGGTTCATCCGCGACTACGTCGATCGTCGGTGGAACTTCGCGGAGTTCCTGCTGCCGTTCCTCATCGCGATCCTCATCGTCCTGGCCATCGCTCCCGCCAGCGTGCAGACCGTCCTGACGGCATTCATCTACCCGTTCGTCATCGTCGGCACGATCCTCGACGAGGTCATCCTGGTCCGCGGTCTCCGCAGGGAGCTGCGCACGCGCTTCGGCGACGACGCGGTCAGGGGATCGACGACGTACGCCGTCCTGCGCAGCACGCAGCTGCGTCGCTTCCGCCTGCCGAAGACCCAGGTCAAGCGCGGCGAGAAGCTCGGCGCGACCTACCGCTGAGGTCCGAACCGCTGACCTTTGGCCCCCCTGAGGGGTCAGTTGTTCTCGGCGTGCAGGGACATCGGTCCGTAGACCTCGTCGTCCCCGTCGAACAGCCGCACCTGGTCGATGCCCTGCTCGAGGAGCTCGCCGAAGGCCTCGCCGACCCAGGACTCGGCGTCGCCGCGGCTCTCGAACGTCTCGGAACGGCCGATGACGTCCCCGATCGAGCTCTCGAACGTCCAGGTCCAGGTCATGGTCACGACTCCTTGGTCGACGGTTGGACGAACGGCGGCTTGGTCACCGTGAACGCCTCGGAACGGCCGCGGACATCCACCACGACCGTGGCGCCATCCTCGACGGACTGCTCGAGGAGCGCAAGCGCGATGCCCTGCCGCAGGGTCGGGGAGAACGTGCCGG
>JAOPXL010000191.1 GCA_025965175.1 Aeromicrobium sp. | reverse complement strand
ACGGCAGCGAGGACGTGTTCGCGCACTTCTCCGCCATCGCGACGAGCGGCTACCGCTCGCTGGACGAGAACCAGAAGGTCGAGTTTGACGTCGAGCAGGGCCAGAAGGGCCTGCAGGCGACGAACATTCGTCCCCTCTGATCTGACGTCTTCCAAGACTTGATCTAGGCAAGACCCCCGGAGCCTCGGCTCCGGGGGTCTTGTCGTTGTCCTGTCCCTCGCTGCGACTCCTAAGGTTGACCCCATGACCGGCCCCGTCACCGTCTCGATCACACGCCAGGTGGATCCCTCGCAGGAGGACCAGATGCTGGCATGGCTGCGGGCGGGCACCGAGCTCGCCGAGCGGTTCGACGGCTTCCTGGGCTCGGGCTGGGTCCGGCCCGAGCCGGACTCCAGCGAGTGGCACATGCTCTACCGGTTCTCCTCCCAGACGTCCCTGGAGTCGTGGGAGTCCTCGCCGCAGCGCCGGTGGTGGCTCGACTCCGCGCAGGGACTCGTCGACGAGTTCTCGCGGGAGCACCGGACCGGCATCGAGGGCTGGTTCGACGAGCCGTCGAGCGTGGACGTGCAGGACCTGCGGCCGATCCCCCGCCCGCCGCCGCGGTGGAAGCAGATGACCGCGATCTTCATCGTGTTCTTCCCCATGAGCCTCATCGCCAACGAGCTGGCCCGGGTCTACATCCCCGGCTGGTGGCTCCCTGCGCGGGTGCTGCTGACGGTGGTGGTCATGATGCCGCTGATGACGTACGTCCTGCTGCCGTGGATCACCCGGCTGCTGTCGCCCTGGCTCAACCGGCAGCCGCGGTGACCGGAGCACTCCTCGTCGCGGGCACGACGTCCGACGCCGGCAAGAGCATCCTGACGACGGGACTGTGCCGGGCGTTCGCGCGCCGAGGCCTGGACGTCGCGCCCTACAAGGCACAGAACATGTCCAACAACTCAATGGTGTGCGTTGGGCCCGACGGCGAGGGTGTCGAGATCGGGCGCGCCCAATGGATCCAGGCGCTGGCCGCTCGGGCCACTCCCGAGGCCGCGATGAACCCGATCCTGCTCAAGCCCGGCGGTGACCGCACAAGCCACGTCGTCGTGATGGGCCGGCCGTTCGGCCAGATCAGCTCGGCGGAGTTCATCGGCGGTCGTACGCACCTCGCGGAGGCGGCTCACGCGGCCTACGACGACCTGGCCGCCCGCCACGACCTCGTGATCTGCGAGGGCGCGGGCAGCCCGACCGAGATCAACCTGCGGGCCGGCGACTACGTGAACATGGGGCTGGCTCGGCACGCCGACATCCCGACGATCGTGGTCGGCGACATCGACCGCGGAGGGGTGTTCGCCTCGATGTACGGCACCGTCGCCCTGCTGGACGGCGAGGACCAGCGGCTGATCGCGGGCTTCGTGATCAACAAGTTCCGCGGCGACCAGAGCCTGCTCGAGCCGGGACTCGTCCAGCTGGAGGCGCACACCGGGCGTCGGGTCTACGGCGTGCTGCCGTGGAGCCCCGACCTGTGGCTGGACTCCGAGGACGCGCTCGACCTAGACGGCCGGCGGGCCACCGACGGTGCCGCGGCGCTACGGGTCGCGGTGGTTCGACTGCCGCGGATCAGCAACTTCACCGACGTCGACGCGCTGGGCCTGGAGCCGGGAGTCGACGTCGTGTTCGCGAGCGACCCTCGCGCGGTCGCGGACGCCGACGTCATCGTGCTGCCCGGCACCCGGGCGACGATCTCGGACCTGACCTGGCTGCGCTCGCGGGGCCTGGACCGGGCGATCCTCGAGCACGCCGCCGCGGGACGAGCCGTCCTCGGGATCTGCGGCGGTTTCCAGATGCTCGGCCGGACGGTCGCCGACCCGGACGGGGTCGAGGGCGCGGCCGGTGCCGTGGTCGCGGGCCTGGGGCTGCTCGACGTCACGACGACGTTCGCCGCCGACAAGGTGCTGCGCCTGCCGACGGGTGAGGCGCTCGGCGCCCCCGTCGGCGGCTACGAGATCCATCACGGCCGGATCGAGCGCGGCGGCGACGAGGAGTTCCTCGGTGGGGCCCGTCGGGATCAGGTCTTCGGCACGATGTGGCACGGCAGCCTGGAGTCGGACACGTTCCGGCGGGCGTTCCTGGCCGAAGTGGCGCGGCTGGCCGGTCGAACGTACGAGTCGTCCACGGTCAGCTTCGCGGACAGCCGAGAGGCGCGGCTCGACCTGCTGGGGGACCTGGTCGAGAGCTGCCTGGACGTCGAGGCGATCCTGGCGCTGGCGACCGACGGGCCGGTCGACGTACCCACCCTGACCCGGGGGCCGGCATGACGATCCTGCTGCTGGGAGGTACGTCCGAGGCGCGCGAGCTCGCGGTGCTGCTGCAGGACGCGAAGGTCCGCTTCGTGTCCTCCCTCGCGGGCCGGGTCGCCCGGCCGCGGCTGCCGGTCGGCGCGATTCAGATCGGTGGGTTCGGCGGCGTGGGCGGCCTGCGGGCGTACCTCGGCGAGCACCGGATCACCGCCGTCGTCGACGCGACCCACCCGTTCGCGGAGGGGATGAGCGCCAACGCCGCTGCAGCCTGCCATGCCGACGGGGTGCCGCTCCTGCGGCTCGAACGGCCGGGCTGGTCCGAGGCGCCGGGGGCGGACTCGTGGCACTGGGCCGACGACCACGACGAGGCTGCGGGGCTGGCCGCGACACTGGGGGACAGGCCGTTCCTGACCGTGGGCCGGCAGTCGCTGAGCCGGTTCGTCGTCCCGTTGGCGGGCAAGGCCGCCGTGGTCCGGGTCGTGGACCCGCCCGAGATCGAGCTGCCGGACCCGTGGACCGTCCTGTTGAGCCGCGGGCCGTACGACGTCGAGGGCGAGCGGGCCGTGATGGCCGATCTGGACGTGCTCGTGACGAAGGACTCCGGCGGCCGCTACACGTGGTCGAAGATGCAGGTCGCGCACGAGCGCGGCATCCCCGTCGTCATCGTGCGACGCTCCGCCGTCCCGGACGGGGTCGAGACCGTCACCGAGCCCGGCGCTGCGCGCGATTGGGTCGTGCGGCGATCCACGCGCTGACCAGCGTCGCGCCGATGCCGACCGCGTCGGCGAGACGGACCGCCCGCTGGATGTCGGCGGCTCGGGCGGGCCGGCCGTCGCCCATCTCGGCGCGGTGCTCGACCCGGTCGCCGTAGACGTTGGTGCCGCCCAGCCGGATGCCCAGCGCGCCGGCGAACGAGGCCTCGACCGGTCCCGCGTTGGGGCTGGGGTGGCGGTGCGCATCGCGCGTCCACGCTGTGAACGCCTCACCCGGACGGCCGCCCACCAGTGGTGCGAGGGCCGCGCCGAGCAGGGCGGAGAGGCGGGACGGCGCGAGGTTGAGCACGTCGTCGAGCCGCGCCGACGCCCAGCCGAAGCGGAGGTGGCGGTCGCTGCGGTGACCAACCATGGCGTCCAACGTGTTGGCGGCACGGTAGGCGACCAGCCCCCCGATGCCTGCGACAGCACCGGCCAGGAGCGGTGCGACGACGGCGTCCGACGTATTCTCCGCGACCGACTCGACCGTGGCGCGGGAGATCTCCCCGGCGTCGAGCCCGGAGGGGTCCCGCCCCACGAGGTGGGTCAGCTGCCGCCGGGCGGCGGGGAGGTCGTCGCGGTCGAGGTGCCCGTGGACCAGTGCCGCCTCGCGGCCCAGCGAGCGACCGCCGAGCACGGCCCACGTCGTCGCGGCGGTCAGGAGGGTACGCGCGAAGGGGTGCTGCCGGGTCAGCCGGTCCACGACGAGACCCGCCGCGCCGGAGCCGCCGACGAGGGCCGCGGTGTAGGCGGTGCCGGTCAGCCGGTCGTCGGCCCACATGGCTCGTTCGACGTGCCCTGCCGCCTGGCCGAAGATCGCGACGGGGTGGTGGCGGGCCGGATCACCCAGCACGCGGTCCGCGGCGAAGCCCAGGACGAGACCGGCGGCACGTACTCGCATCTTGGTGGGGGCTCCTGGGGCACGGGACGGGGTTGCGGGACTAAGGTGGGTTCGACACTAAAGCATGCCGAACGAGGTCCGATGAAGGTTCTGGTCACAGGCGGCGTGCGCTCGGGCAAGTCGTTCCACGCCGAGTCGCTCCTGGTCGCCGAGCCGCACGTCACGTATGTCGCGCCGGGCCCTGAGGCGGACGTCGCCTCCGACCCGGAGTGGGCGGCGCGGGTCGCGATCCACCGGGCCCGGCGGCCCGCTCACTGGGACACGGTCGAGACGCACGACATCGCGGCGGCGGTGCGGGACTCCGAGGGCGCGATCCTGATCGACTGCCTGGGGACCTGGCTGACGGCCGTCATCGACGAGCTCGACGGCTGGGACCAGCTGCGCGAGGACTGGGAGCCGGTCCTGATCGACCGCCTGGGCGATGCGGTCGAGGCGATCGCCAAGCACGACGGCACGGTCGTGGCGGTGACCAACGAGGTCGGGATGAGCGTCGTGCCGGAGCACCGGTCCGGCCGGGTGTTCCGCGATCTGCTGGGCATCGTCAACCAACGGGTCGCGCAGGAGTGCGATGACGTCCTCCTTGTCGTGGCAGGCCGGGCCCTGCGCCTCTGACCGGGGCCGGGGCCGGGGGTGGGTCGGGTCGGGAGTTGGTGAACCGACGTCACCCGTTACGGGGCCAGGTCCGCGAGCAACGCGACGTTCGCCAGCAGCAGGGCCGCGGAGCGGACGAGCGGGACCGCCGCGACGGCTCCGCTGCCCTCGCCGAGGCGCATGCCGACGTCGAGGATCGGCTCCAGGCCGAGCTTGTCGAGGGCCAGGGCCTGGGCCGGCTCGGTCGAGCGGTGCCCGGCGGCGAACCAGGCGGCGGCCCCGGGGGCGAGGCGGTCGGCCAGGACCGCGGCCGCGACCGAGATGACGCCGTCGAGCAGGACCGGGACGCCGGCCCGGGCGGCGGCGGCCATGAACCCGGCCGAGGCCGCCAGGTCGGCGCTGCCCAGGGCAGTCAGTGTCTCGACCGGATCGGCGACGCGGTCCGCGGCGCGGTCGAGGGCCAGCTGGATGACGGCGGTCTTGCGGGCCAGGCCCGCCTCGTCGACGCCCGTGCCGCGCCCGACGACGTCGGCGACGGCCAGACCGAGGGCGGCGGCGATCAGGGCAGCGGCCGGGGTCGTGTTGCCGATGCCCATGTCACCGCTGATGAGCAGCTGGGCGCCGGCGGCGATCTCCTCCGCGGCGACCGTCTCGCCGACGGCGATGGCCCGCCAGGTCTCGTCGGCCGTCAGCGCGTCCTCGAGGTGGATCGCGCCACTGCCGCGGCGGATCTTGTGCGCAGTGACCTCCGGCGGCACGCCGGCGAGGTCGTCGTCGACGCCCAGGTCGAGCACGCGGACCGTGACGCCGTGCTGGGCGGCGAGGACCGAGACGCCGGCCCTGCCGGTCAGGAACGTGCGCACCATGGCGGGGGTGATCGCCTTGGGGAAGGCGGAGACGCCGTGGTCGGCGACCCCGTGGTCGCCCGCGAAGATCACCGCGCGGACCCGGTCGACCGGCACCGGCGGGCACTGGCCCTGGGTAGCGGCGACCCAGACCGCCAGCTCGCCGAGGCTGCCCAGCGCACCGGGCGGCGTCGCCAGTCCGGCCAGCCGTGCGGCGGCGGCGGATCGTACGTCCGCGGGCGGGGGGCTGGCAGCGGACGTCGTCACAGGCTCGCCGCCAGGTCTCGGCGTGCCGCGACCGCGGACTCGTGCTCGTGCACCTTGCCGACCAGACCGGTCAGGATCACGCCGATCGCGGCCCACATCGTGGCGTTGGTCAGCAGGGAGGCCCGGCGGAAGTACCAGAGCGTGTCACCCGGGAAGTCCCCGATCTCGTTGACCGTCGGGAGCAGCAGGCCGGCGACGATCGTGACCGCGAGGAACGCCGCGCCGGAGACCAGCACGGCGCGGTACGCCCCGTGCCCGGCGAGCAGGCGGCGGGCCAGCAGGACCGCGCCGATCATCGCGAGCACCGAGATCGCCTGGATCGAGAAGAAGTAGAGGGTACGGTCGCCGATCGTGTCGCCGTTGCCGACGGCCGGCGGGGTCGCGGGATACTTCAAGAACGGCACGAGCCACACCGCGACGAAGCCCAGCAGGGCCACGACAGCGGTCGACTGCCCGGGGCGCAGCCGTCCGAGCCGACCCACCGCGAACGCCGAGACGAGCCCTACGACACCGCCGATCGCGATGCTTACCGCGAAGATGCCGGTCGCGAGTCCCCACGTCGACTGGGTGCCGCGCGACACCTGGGTGCCCGAGTCCTCGCCGGAGTCGGCGTGCGAGTGGCTGTGGCCGTCGCTCGCCGGCTGGTCGGAGTGGGCCGGGGCGGCGCCCGCCTCCTCGACCGCGATGGCGGCGTCGACCTGGGGCTCGCCGACGGTGTAGGCGACGGCGAAGGAGAAGAATCCGGCGAGCAGCCCTGCGAGGAGGCCGCGGACCAGGAAGGTACGAGGGGTCATGTCAGTCGATCCGGGTTTGGGTAGCACCAACCGACCGACCGCAGCAGGTGCTGGCCGGGTGGTGACTACGCGATGTCAGTGGCAGGGGAAGCCGAGCAGGTGGCGTCCGTCGTGGACCCACTCGTGAATGGCCGTGCCGGACGGGATCGAGACGACGCCCTGGTCCGCGCTGATGAAGAACAGCACGATGGCGGCGGTGAGGAAGACGAAGGCTGCCCACGGGGCAAGCTGGGTGACCGGGATCGACGGGATCTCGATCTCCGGTGTGATGGCAGAGGCCTGTGACATGTGGTGCTCCTGACGGGATAAGTGCGTCCCTCGAGTGGATGTGTGACCACCACTCATCGGGTCTGGCTTCGCCGCAAGGGGCGTCACAGTAGCGCTACTGCGCCGGAGTCTCACCGGCTTCCTGAGGAGTGGTGTTCACATCCTAGGGACTGGCCCCGATGGGGTCAACGAAGGGGGGCGACGACGCTGACGTCCTGCGTCGCGGGGTCCACGCTGATGATCGACCCGTTGGCGGGGAGCTCGGGGCGCTGCCCGCTGAGCATCCCGATGGCCAGCCCGATCGTGTCGCCATGGCTCACCACGACGGTGTGGTCGGGCAGGTCCCGGTCGAGGACCTGTCGCACCCGGACCAGGACCTCGACCATGCTCTCCTCGAGCCCCTTCTCCAGCAGCATCGGGTCCTCGACGACCTCGAGTCCCAGCCGCTCGCCGATGATGTCGGCGGTCTGCCTGGCGCGGACGGCGGGGGAGCTGAGCAGGCGTACGACACCCGCGCCTACGAGCGACTCGGCGGCGGCGGCGGCCTGCTCCCGGCCAAGCTCGGTCAGGGGCGGGCTGAGCTCGTGGCCCTGCATCCGGTCGATGAGGTTCCAGGTCGACTGCCCGTGGCGCACCCAGAGGATCATGCGAGTCCCGGGATGTCCGTGACGTCGCCGATGACCGCGACGGCCGGTGCGCCGATGCCAGCGGCCGACGCGGTGTCGTCGATCGTCTCAAGGGTCGCGCGGACGACGCGCTGGCTGGGCAGCGTCCCGTCCGCCACGACGGCTGCGGGGGTCGACGGGTCCAGGCCGGCCTCGACGAGGGCGGCGCAGATCGCGCCCAGCGTGCGTACGCCCATCAGGACCACGAGCGTCGTGCCGGTACGTGCGAGGGCGGAGTAGTCGAGCGTGCTGTCGGGGTGCCCCGGCGGCACGTGCCCCGAGACCACGGTGAAGCCCTGGGTCAGCCCGCGGTGGGTCACAGGGATGCCGGCGGAAGCGGGTGCCGCGATGGCGGACGAGACGCCGGGGACGGCGCGCACCTCGATGCCGGCGTCGAGGCAGGCCAGGATCTCCTCGCTGCCGCGGCCGAACACGAAGTTGTCGCCGCCCTTGAACCGGACGACGTGCTGGCCGGACTTGGCGTGCTCGACCAGCAGGCAGTTGATCTCCTCCTGGCTGGTGGAGCGGCCGTGGGGGATCTTCGCGACGTCGATGATCTCGGCGTCCGGGCGGGCCCACGCGAGGGCGGCCAGGGGCGCGAGCCGGTCGGTCACGATGACATCGGCCGAGGCGATCGCGTCGCGACCCGTGACCGTCACGAGGCCTGGGTCGCCCGGGCCACCTCCCACGAGCGTCACCGACCCGGTGCCAAGGATCCGCCCGGGTCCCGGATCGGCGGTGCGCGCCTGCCTGAGCACGAGGTCGGCGCCGTCCAGGTCGGCGGGCTGAGCGTCGCGGGCGACCAGCTCGATCAGCCCGCGGGCCGCGAGGTCCTCGATCGTGGCGGTGGCCGCGGCGGCGACGACCGTGACACGGGCGCCGGACTCCAGCAGGGAGGCGACCTGCGCGGCCGCGCGGATGTCGCCGCCCACGACGACCGCGCGAAGGCCCGTGACGTTTAGCTCCATGGGCCTTCCATCCTCAAAGTCGCGAGCAGCTTGCGGGTCGTGTCGGGACGGCGCACTGCGATGCGTACCCAGCTGTCGTCGAGCCCAGGGAACGTGTCGGCTCGGCGCACCGCGTAGCCGGCCGCCCGCAGCCGGGCGTGCGCGCCGGGACCCACCCGCGCGAGGACGAACGGGGCCGACGGGGCGACGTAGGGGATGCCCAGCTCGGTCAGGCCGTCGGTGAGGATCGCCCGGTGCTGGCCGATGCGGGTCGTGCGTCGGGCCGCCTCGGCCTGGGCCTCCGGAGTCGCCGTCGCGATCATCGCGGCGATCGCAGTCGACGAGACCGACCACGGGGGCTGCTGCCTGCGCAGGTCCGCGAGGAGGGCGGGGTGCCCGAGGACGTACCCGGCCCGGATGCCGGGGATCGACCACAGCTTGGTGAGGCTGCGGACGACCAGCAGCCCCGGCAGGAGCGTGCCGGCCAGGGAGTGCCGCTCGGCGGGGACGGAGTCCATGAACGCCTCGTCGACGACCACGACGCGGCCGGGCCTGAGCAGCCGACGGATCGCCTGCTCGGGGTGCAGGACGCCGGTGGGGTTGGTCGGGTTGCCGATGATCAGGAGGTCGGCGTCGTCGGGCACCAGCGCCGGGTCGAGGACGAAGCCGGCGGCCGGGTCGCAGTGGACGTGCTCGGGGGTGTGGCCCGCCGCGGTGAGGGCGGCGTCGGGCTCGGTGAACTGCGGGTGGACCACGACGGGACGCCGCCAGGGCCGTGCCCGGGCGATCAGGGTGAACGCCTCGGCGGCCCCGGCGGTCGCCAGGACCTCGGTGTCGGGCCGGCCGTGGCGGCGGGCGATGGCGTGCTCGGCCTCGCCGGGGTGCGGATAGGCCCCGATGTCGTCGAGGCTCGCGCGCAGGGTGTCCTCGAGCCAGGTGGGCCGGGCGTCGTCGTGGATGTTGACCGCGAAGTCGATCAGTCCGGGGGAGAGCTCCTGGTCCCCGTGGAACGCCGACCCCCCACCCGGCCGAGTTCCCCCGGACCGCTGGGAGTGACGTTTGGGCCCCTGATTGGCCGCTTTCGGGGCGCAAACGTCACGCTCAGCGGTGCGGGAGGGGGGTGGGACGTACCTGTGGACGGCGTCGGTGAAGCGTTGGGCGAGGTGGGGGTGGCCGGCCCAGTGGGTATGCAGGTACGACGCGTGGAGGGTGGGGGACCCGAAGCCGTGCGGCCTCCCCTCGACGAGCCAGGCCGGCTGCGCGGTCTCGACCGGCTCGACGAGCGCGGTGCGGTGGAACTCGTGCCCCGTGACCCGGGTGCCGGGGGCGCCGCTGAGCTGGTCGGTCGGCACGATCGCGGTGCGGTAGGACAGCGTCAGCCGCGGCGTCATGACGGCGTCGGCGGCCAGTGCCCCGACCATCGGGACGCCGTCGACGGTGCGGCACAGGTAGAGCAGCCCCGCGCACTCTGCGACGGTCGGCATGCCGGAGTCGACCGCGGTGCGCAGCGCCTCACGGAGGGGCTCGTTGGCGGCCAGGCCCGCGGCGTGGACCTCGGGGAAGCCGCCACCGAGGTAGAGGCCGGCGGTGCCGTCGGGCAGGCGCTGATCGGTCAGCGGGTCGAACGTCACGACCTCGCAGCCTGCGGCGCGCAGGAGCTCCTCGGTCTCGGCGTAGCGGAACGTGAACGCCCGGCCACCCGCTATCGCGACCACCGGGCGGGCGGAGCTGCGGGCGGTGTCGGGTGCGGTGACCTCGTTCGCGGGGTCCCACGGCTCGGCGTCGAGGGCGGGCGCCGTCCGGGCGAGGGCCAGCAGCTGGTCCAGGTCGACCTTCTCGGCCATCTGGGCGGCGAGGCGATCCAGCGCGTGGGCGGCGTCGTCGCGCTCGTCGGCGGGCACCAGTCCGAGGTGGCGGGACGGGGCGACGATGCCGTCGTCGCGCTGGAGCACGCCGAGCACCGGGAGCCCGGTCGACTCCAGCGCCTCGACGACCTCGGTCGCGTGCCGCTGCGAGCCGGCCTTGTTGATGATGACGCCGCCGATCCGCACCGCCGGGTCGAACGCGATCATGCCCTGCACCATCGCGGCGATCGAGCGGGATGCGTGCGAGATGTCGACGACCAGCACGACGGGGGTACGCGTGACAGTGGCGACGTGCGCGGTCGACGCGAAGCCGTGGCCGCCGATCTGTCCGTCGTACAGGCCCATGACGCCCTCGACGATCGCGAGGTCGGCACCCCGGGCGCCGTGCAGCAGCAGCGGGACGAGGCGTTCCTGGCCGACCAGGTGCGGGTCGAGGTTGCGGCCCGGCTTGCCGGTCGCGAGCGCGTGGTAACCAGGGTCGATGTAGTCGGGGCCGACCTTGTGGCAGGACACGTCGTGACCGGCGCGGGTCAGGGCAGCCATCAGCCCCGTGGCGATCGTGGTCTTGCCGTGGCCGGAGGCGGGGGCCGCGATGACCAGGCGGGGCAGGGCTACCACTCGATGCCTCGCTGACCTTTCTGGCCGTTGTCGAACGGGTGCTTGACGTGCTGCATCTCGGTCACCAGGTCGGCGATGTCGATCAGGCGCGGGTCGGCGTCGCGGCCCGTGATGACGACGTACTGCCGCCCCGGCCGGTCGACCAGCGTCTCGACGACGTCGTCGACGTCGACCCAGCCCCATTTCATGGGATAGGTGAACTCGTCCAGGACGTACAGGTCGTGCCGCTCGGCGGCGATGCGACGCTTGACCTCCTGCCAGCCCTCGGCGGCATCCGCGGCGTGGTCCTCGTCGGACCCCTCCTTGCGCGACCACGACCAGCCCGAGCCCATCTTGTGCCACTCGACGGGGCCGCCGACGCCGGTCTCGGTGTGCAGGTCGGCGAGGCGCTCGAGCACGGTCTGCTCGCCGATGCGCCACTTGGCGGACTTCACGAACTGGAAGACGCCGATGTCCCAGCCCTGGTTCCACGCGCGCATCGCGAGGCCGAAGGCGGCGGTCGACTTGCCCTTGCCCTTGCCGGTGTGGACCATGACGAGCGGCCGGTTCCGCCGTTGCTTGGTCGTCAGGCCGTCGTCGGGGACCGAGAGCGGCTGGCCCTGGGGCATCAGGCCGCTCCCTCGGTCATGCCGGCGCGGATCACGTCGGTCAGGGCCGCGGCGCTGACTTCCCCGAGGGGGACGTACTCGGCCAGCAGCTGGTCGGCGAGCTCCCGGGCCAGGCCCATGCGGAACCTCCCGGTCTCGCAGTCGATCACGAGGCTCGCGACACCGGTCGCGCCGAGGTGGGCGGCGACCTGGTGGGCGCGGGCGAGGGCGTGGTCGCCGTACGTCGCGCGGCCGTCGGTGATGACGACTAGCAGCGGCCGGCGGCGCGGGTCGCGGACCCGCTCGAGCCGGAGCACGTCGGCGGTCTTGAGCAGCGCCTCGGCCAGGGGGGTACGTCCGCCGGCGGGCAGCTCGGCGAGCCGGGTGGCGGCGATGTCGATCGACCCGGTCGGGGGGAGGGCGAGATCGGCGCCGTCAGCGCGGAACGTGATCAGCCCGACCTTGTCGCGGCGCTGGTAGGCGTCCATCAGGAGCGAAAGGATCGCGGTCTTGACCTGCTCCATGCGGTTGCGGGCCGCCATCGAGCCGGACGCGTCGACGCAGAACAGGATCAGGTTGGACTCGTGCCCCTCCTTGACTGCGAGCCGCAGGTCGCCGGCCTCGAACGCGAGACCCCGGCCCGTACGTCCGCGGCCCAGCTGGTGCGGGGCCGCGGCGCGGATCGTCTCGGTCAAGTGGATCGAGCCGCCCTGGCCCGTCCGGCGGGCGGCCCCGACGCGGCGACCCGTCTCAGTGATCGCGCGGGATCGCCGGCCGGACTCGCCCGCGCCGGTGCCGCCGACCGTGAACAGCTTGGGCCGGAACGGCTGCTGCGCGGACGCGACCGTCACCTCATCTGTGCCCGCAGGCTGCTGGTCCGGTGCCGTCTCCGAGTGGTCACCTTCCCGCTGGGCGTGACGGTTGGGCCCCGGATCGGCCGCATAAGGGGCCCAAACGTCACCGCCAGCGGATTCCTGATCGCTTTCGACGGGTGAGGTGTCGCCCTCGGGGGGTGAGTGATCGCCGTCGCTCGGGTCGGGGTCGGTGTCCAGGGGTGGTTCGGGCTCAGGCTTGTCGTCGCCGAGGATCTGGTCGAGGAGGTCCTCGTCGATGCCCGGAGCGTCGAACGGGTTGCGGCGCCGGCGGTGCGGGAGCGCGAGCCGGGCCGCAACCCGTACGTCCTCGCGGGTCACCGAGGTGCGTCCGTTCCAGGCGGCGTGAGCCGCGGCGGCGCGGGCGGTCACGATGTCGGCGCGCATGCCGTCGACCTCGAACGCCGCGCAGACCTCGGCGATCTTGAGCAGCGCCCAGTCGTCGAGGTCGACGTCCTCGACGAGCTTCTGGGCGGCCTGGATCCGGTCGGTAAGGTTCGCCTCGTCGTCGGCGAACCGCTCGGCGAACGTCACCGGGTCCGTCTCGAACGCCAACCGGCGACGCACGACCTCGACCCGGGTCGCCGGGTCCCGGGGGGCGGCGACCTCGACGGTCAGGCCGAACCGGTCCAGCAGCTGGGGGCGGAGCTCGCCCTCCTCGGGGTTCATGGTCCCGACCAGGACGAACCGGGCGGCGTGCTCGACCGAGACCCCGTCCCGCTCGACGGTCGAACGGCCCATCGCCGCGGCGTCGAGCAGCAGGTCGACCAGGTGGTCGTGCAGCAAGTTGACCTCGTCGACGTAGAGGATGCCGCGGTGTGCCCGCGCCAGCAGGCCGGGCTCGTACTCGGTGACCCCCTCCGACAGGGCCTTCTCGAGGTGCAGCGAGCCGAGCACCCGGTCCTCGGTGGCGCCGACGGGCAGCTCCACGAGGCGTACGGCGCGGGTCTCGGTCGGAGCGTCCGGCGCGAACGGCCCGTCCGGTGAGGTGGGGCTCGCCTCGGCGGGATCGCTCGAGAACCGGTCACCCGAGATGACCTCGATCGGCGGCAGCACCGACACGAGGGCCCGGACCATCGTGGACTTGGCGGTGCCCTTCTCCCCGCGGACCAGCACACCGCCGATCGCAGGCGAGATCGTCGACAGGGTCAGGGCGAGCGCCATGTCGTCGGAGCCGACGACGGCGCTGAACGGGTAGTGCTGTGGCATGTGGGGCTCCCGCTCGTCTGCCGACGTCCGGCGGGGCATGGTTGCGTCCGCCGGGTCAGGCGCGAGGCCGGTCTTCGGACTTCCAGGCGTACCTGGTCACCGCAGCGGGC
>JAOPXL010000152.1 GCA_025965175.1 Aeromicrobium sp. | reverse complement strand
CGATCACGAACATCGTGACCGGTGCCCCGTGGCGGGCGCGCATCCAGATGTACGACGCGCCGTTCTCGCTGCACAAGGCGGACTCGATGACGTTGCACACCAACGGCAAGCCCAGCTACATCCGTGGCCAGGACGCCAAGCCGGTGTTCGACGACACCAAGAAGTACTGGTACGCCGAGCTCCCCAACCACGGGGTCAAGCTGCCGGCCACCGGTGTCAAGATCCGTGTCCTGACGGAGAAGGGCACCTCGATGAAGGTCAAGTTCAACTGACCTTCCACTGAACGGGGGCGCGCGCCCGGGGGGACGCGCGCCTTCCCCTTGGTCGGGGGTGCGCATCAGGGGGTGCGCGCCCCCTTCCCCCTCGTACGACAACCGCCCGCGACACCTCTGGAGGTGTGGCGGGCGCTTGTCGTCGGCGCGCTACCGGGCGTTGATGACTTCGTCGATCGCGCCGGGCGCGCCGCCGAACTCGTCGGCAGCCTCACCCTCGACGTCCTCCGCTTCGACCACGTGGTGACCGTCCTCGTTCAGGCCGGCGTCCGCGGCGGCCAGCAACCGGTGGCCGGTCGCGAGGACGCCCACCGAGACCAGCACCGCGCCTGCTGCCAGGGCGAACGGGACATGCACGTTGAGGTGCTCGACCAGCTTGCCGGCGGCGAACGGGGCGAGGCCGCCACCGATGAACCGGACGAAGCCGTACGCCGCGGAGGCCACGGGGCGCTCAACCGGGGAGATGATCATGACGGCCTGGGTCATCAGGGTGTTGTTGATGCCGATGAAGATCCCCGCCGCGATGACCGCACCGATCATGAGGGTCTGGTTGGTGGGGCTGATCGCCATCACCGCGAGGTCCACGGCGAACAGGGCCAACGATCCGTACAGCGCGGGGGCGGTGCCGAACCTGCGCTGCAGCCACGGAGCGCCGACGACGGAGAAGAAGGCGACCAGCACGCCCCAGCAGAAGAACACCCAGCCCAGCGCGGTGATGGACAGGTCCATCGGGAACGGGGCGTATCCGAGCATCGTGAAGAAGCCCCAGTTGTAGAGCAGTGCGGTCAGGCTCATCGTCAGCAGGCCGCGGTGGGTCAACGCCTTGAGCGGCGCGGACAGGGCGGTGCGCTGCTCGGGCTTCGGGGTGGCGGGGAGCAGGAAGAAGGTTGCCACCAGCGCGATCGCCATGAGGGTCGAGACGCCGTAGAACGGTCCACGCCAGCTGATGTTGCCGAGCAGGCTGCCGACGAGGGGTCCGGCGGCGATACCGAGCCCCAGTGCGGCCTCGTAGAGGATGATCGCCCCGGCGAAGCCGCCGCGGGCGCTCGACACGATCGCGGCGAGCGACGTCGCGATGAAGAGGGCGTTGCCGAGGCCCCAGCCGGCGCGGAAGGCCACGATGCCGGAGATCGACCCGGCCGACCCCGCCAGCGCGGCGAACACGACGATGATGATGAGGCCGAACAGCAGGGTCCGCTTGGCGCCGAGGCGGCTCGACACCCAGTTGGTGACCAGCATCGCGACAGCCGTCACGACGAGGTAGCTCGTGAACAGCAGCGTCACCTGGCTCTCGCTGGCGTCGAGCTGGGACTTGAGCGCGGGAAGGATGGGGTCGACGAGGCCGATCCCCATGAACGAGATGACGCAGGCGAACGCGACTGCGTACACGGCCTTCGGCTGCTTGAACAGGCTGACGTGGTCAGAGGGCATGGGGCTCCGTAAGGCTGGCGATGGCGGGCGCGGCCGCGGCGAGGAGCGCGCGGTCGTAGGGGGACAGTCGGTCGAGCCGAGCGCTGATGGCGGCGTCGTGACCTCGACGCCGGTTCCCGAGCTGCTTCGAGCCGATCTCGGTGATCGCGATGAGGGTCGCGCGGCCGTCGAGCGGGTCGGGGCGTCTGGAGACCAGCCCGGAGTGCTCGAGCCGTTGCACGAGACCGGTCATCGCCGGCTGCGTGACCGACTCGTGCTCGGCAAGGGTCGTGATGCGCTGCGGCCCGTGTCTCTCGAGCACGGACAGTGTCGCTGCCGCCGTGCGGCTGAGTGAGCTCTGCGGGGCGTCCCGCACGAGCGACATGGCGAACTCGCGGAGCGACTCGGCGAGCTCGGAGGGTGGTGGTTGCCTCATGCAACCAAATATATCAGGATATTATGTAACTCGGCAGTGCGGTGGGGTGTCTACCGGGTCACGTGCGCTGGCCAGCCGGAGCTCAGAGCTCGTAGTCGATGACCAGCGGGGCGTGGTCGGACCACCGCTCGGCCCAGCTCTCGGCCCGGTCGACGACAGCGTTGGTTGCCGTGGCCGCGAGCTCGGGGGTCGCGATCTGGTAGTCGATGCGCCAGCCGGTGTCGGTGTCGAAGGCCTGACCGCGCATCGACCACCACGTGTAGGGGCCGTCGACGTCGCCGGCGACGGTGCGGTGCACGTCGACCCAGCCGAGCTCGCCGAAGAAGCGGTCGAAGTAGGCCCGCTCCTCGGGCAGGAAGCCGGCCTTCTTGACGTTGCCCTTCCAGTTCTTGATGTCCCGCTCGGTGTGGCCGACGTTGAGGTCGCCGGTCACGACGCCGTGGTGCCCGCTCGCGCGGATCTCCGCCAGACGTACCGTCATCTGCTCGAGGAAGCGGTACTTCTCTTCCTGGCGGGGGGTGCCGGCCTCGCCGGAGTGGACGTAGGCGGACACCGCTGTCAGCGTCGACCCGTCGGCCAGCGGGATGTCGGACTCGATCCAGCGCCCGGAGTCGGCGAAGAAGTCGTCGCCGTTGCCGACCCGGTGGGCCGTGGGCTCGATGCGGCTCAGGACCGCCACGCCGGCACGTCCTTTGGCCGCGGCCTCGGAGTGCACGACGTGGTAGCCGGACGCGTCGAGGATCTCGCGCACGATGGCGTCGGGCGCACGGACCTCCTGCAGCGTCACGATGTCGGCACCGCGGGCGGCGAGCCACTCGCTGAGGCCGGAGGACTGGCCCCGGGTCTTGTTGTGGGCGGCGCGGATGCCGTTGACGTTGACCGTGGCGATTCGAAGCACGGCGCCCACCCTAGTGGGGGCCGGCGACAGTCCATCAGGTGGCGGCGACGAGGGCGGCGGCGACCGCCAGGAGGGACGGCACGCCCTGGATCGAGGCCGCACGGGCGTACGACCGACCGGTCGAGATGAGCACCAGTGACGCGCCGAGCATGCAGGCGCACGCGAAGACGATCAACGTCCAGCCGATCGTGTCGTGGGTGTCGGAGAAGGCGACGAACCCGATCCCGGCGAACGCGCCGATCGCGAGGAACAGGTTGTAGAAGCCCTGGTTGTACGCCAGTGGGGCGGTCGTCTCGGCGTCGGCCTGCGACGTGAGACCGAACGTCTTCCAGGTCGCGGGCTTGCGCCAGTCGAGCGACTCGAGCTTGAAGAACAGGACGTGGAAAAGACCGGCCATCCCGGCCAGGATCAACGCGAGTGCGGTCATGGACGGAGCGTACTGCCCCGGCGCCCTCGGACGGGGGACCTTGTCAGCCCACCTGCCTTGCGGCGGCCCTTCCGGCGGCACGCCCGCTGAACAGGCACCCACCGAGGAACGTGCCCTCCAGAGAGTTGTAGCCGTGGACGCCGCCACCGCCGAAGCCCGCCACCTCGCCCGCGGCGTACAGCCCCTCGATCGGTGAGCCGTCGGTGCCGATGACCTGCGAGTCGAGGTCGGTCTCGAGGCCGCCGAGGGACTTGCGGGTCAGGACGTGGAGCCGGACCGCGATCAACGGACCCTTTGCGGGGTCGAGGATCTTGTGCGGCCTGGCCACCCGGATGAGCCGGTCACCGCGGTAGGCGCGGGCTTGGCGCACCGCCGCGATCTGCAGGTCCTTGGTGAAGTCGTTGTCGAGCTCGCGGTCGCGCTCCTCGACCTGTCGACGTACCTCGCCGAGGTCGACGGGGGAGTCGGGGGTCAGGGCGTTCATGCCCGCGACGAGCTCCTCGATCGTGTCGGCGACGACGAAGTCCTCACCCTTGCTCTTGAACGCCTCGACTGGGCTGGTCGCTCCCTTGGAGACGCGTTCCTTCAGCAGCGTCCGGATGCTCTTGCCGGTGAGGTCCGGGTTCTGCTCCTGGCCGGAGAGCGCGAACTCCTTCTCGATGATGGCCTGGGTCAGGACGAACCACGAGTGGTCGTGGCCGCTCTGCCGCAGGAGCTTGAGCGTCCCGAGGGTGTCGAAGCCGGGAAGCCCGGGAACCGGGAGGCGTCGACCCGCCCCGTCGAGCCAGATCGAGGACGGCCCCGGCAGGACGCGGATGCCGTGGGCGGGCCAGATCGGGTCCCAGTTCTTGATGCCCTCGACGTAGTGCCACATCCGGTCGCGGTTGATGTGGCTCGCGCCGGCCTCCTCGGCGATGGCGAGCATGCGGCCGTCGACGTGCGCCGGGACGCCGGAGATCATGTGCGCCGGGGGAGTGCCGAGCCGATCGGGCCAGCTCGCCCGGACCAGGTCGTGGTTGCCGCCGATCCCGCCGGACGTCACGATGACGGCCTGCGCGGTCAGGGCGAACTCGCCGATCGACGTGCGTGACGTGGGCGCGGCCCGGTCAGCGTCGGTCGGCTCGAGCACCTGCCCGGCGACTCCCGTGACGACGCCGTCGGTCACGAGCAGCTCGTCGACCCGGTGGCGGAACGCCAGCTGCACCAGCCCCTTCTCGTGACCTTCGCGCACGATCTTCTCGAACGGCTCCACGATGCCGGGGCCGGTGCCCCACGTGATGTGGAAGCGCGGCACCGAGTTGCCGTGGCCGCCGGCGAGTCCTCCGCCGCGCTCGGCCCAGCCGACGACGGGGAACACGCTGTGGCCCCGCTCTTTCAGCCACGACTGCTTCTCACCCGCCGCGAAGTGGACGTACGCCTCGGCCCACCGCCGCGGCCAGGCGTCCTCCACGCGGTCGAACTGCGCGCTGCCCATCCAGTCCTGCATCGCCAGGTCGACCGAGTCCTTGATGCCCATCCGGCGCTGCTGCGGGGAGTCGAAGAAGAACAGACCGCCGAACGACCAGAAGGCATGGCCGCCGATGCCCTGCTCGCCTTCCTGGTCCACGAGGATCACGGTCCGACCCGCCTCGACGAGCTCAGCGGTGGCGACGAGGCCGGCAAGGCCCGCTCCGACGACGATGACATCTGCGTTCATGCCGAGATCCTGTCATGCGCGGGGTCGCGTCCCTTCGAACACTGGGTGAGACATCTGTTCGTCAGGGTGGGACAGGACTATGTTCGGATCGTTCGCATCCATCTTTGGGAGAACTGAACCATGGCCTTTGACTTCAAGACGGTCGGCAGGACCGACCAGATCGCGCTGGTAGCCGGGGCGGCGAGGTGCTGCTGACGCTCTTCCCCGGGTACGCGAAGTTCAGCGTGGAGACGAAGGGCGACGGACTCGGTGGCTTCGGCGGCTCGGAGTCGATCAACGCGTGGCACGAGTGGGCGCTGCTCGGGGTGCTCCTGGTCGTCGCCGCGTTCGTCATCGTCGTGCTGCGGGTCGTCACCGGGACGGCGCTCCCGCCGGGAGTCCCGTGGAACCTCGTCACGGCCGCCGCGGCCGGTCTCGGCACGATCATCCTGCTGATCTACCCATTCACCTTCGGCCCCGACGTGCCGTCGGTCGTCCAGGACTCGATCGATGTCAGCAGGAGCCCGGGGTGGTCCGGGTGGCTGCTGCTGGTGGCCGCGATCGTGTTCACGGTCTTCTCGTTCCTCGCGTTCAAGGAGTCCGGCGAGAAGATCCCCGAGGTCAAGCGCAACGACCCGCCGCCGGCGCCCTCGGGACCCCCGGCGCCGCCCGCGGGCTGATCCGACTCGGGTCGCCGGTTCAGGACGAGAAGGGCGGCCGGTCGTCCAGACGTACGGACCGGCGACCCGCCCAGCGCCACAGCCGGGCGGTCAGGTCGCGGTCCTCGTCGGTCACGAGGTTGCCCATGACCCGCAGCGCGAACGTCATGAGGTGGTGGGACCGCATGCCGACCGGACCGGCGGTCGGCAGCAGGTGCGGGACGGTGATGAGCCCGGCCAGCCGGCGCGCGATCGAGAACGCCTCGCCGTACTGGCGGGTCAGCAGCTCGGGCCACGCCTGCGCGAGGTCGGTCCGGGCGTGCATCAGCTCGGCGGCCTCGCGGCCGGTCTCCATGCCGTAGTCGATGCCCTCCCCGTTGAGCGGGTTGACGCAGCCGGCGGCGTCGCCGACCAGGACCCAGTTGGGGCCAGCCACACCGGAGACCGCGCCGCCCATCGGCAGCAGGGCACTGGTCGGGATGCGCAGCTCCCCGCTGAGGTCCCACTCCTCGCGGCGGAGCGAGGCGTAGTACTCCATCAACGGGCGGATCTGCAGGTCGGCGGGGCGCTTGGCGGTGGCCAGGGCGCCGACACCGAGATTCACCTCGCCGTCGCTGAGCGGGAAGATCCAGCCGTAGCCGGGCAGGAGCTCGTCGTCCTCGCCGCGCAGCTCCAGGTGCGAGGAGATCCACGGGTCGTCGCTGCGGCCGGACTTGACGTAGGAGCGTCCCGCAACGCCGTAGGCGGTGTCCCGGTGCCACTCGCGGCCGAGGACGCGGCCCAGCGGCGAACGTACGCCGTCGGCGACGACGAGCCGGTCGCACAGGACCGTGTGCGGGGTCCGCTCCCTGCCCAAGTGGAAGACGACGCCCGTGACCCTGCCACCGGCGTCGCGCACCGCGTCCACCGCACGAGCGCCCTCGAACGGGGTCGCGCCGGAGGCCACCGCGACCCGGAAGAGCTTGTCGTCGAGCTCGGTGCGGGGGACCGCCGAGCCGTAGTCGGGCAGTGTGCCCCCGGGCCAGGGCAGGAGCAGCTCCTGGCCGAAGCCGGCGGCGCGCAGCCCCCGGTTGGTGCCGTGGCCGCGCACCCAGTCGCCGAGGCCCAGCCGCTCGAGCTCGGCAATGGCCCGCGGGGTGAGCCCGTCGCCGCACGTCTTGTCGCGGGGGAATGTCGCGGTGTCCGCGAGCACCGTCTGCATCCCGAGGCGTGAGGACCAGGCGGCGGCCGCGGAACCCGCGGGACCGGCCCCGACGACGAGGACGTCGGTGCGGGTCGGGATCGTCATGGAACGATTCTTCCAGAGGCCGCAACGGCTGGCAGGATGGGGCGCATGAGCTCAGCGACGACGTCGGCCGGACCGGCGCCCGAAGTCCATTTCGCCTCGCGTGGATCGTCGTACTTCGATGTCCTGCTCGCGGTGTTCTGTGTCGTCCTGGTGGTGTCCAACATCGCCGCGACCAAGTCGACCGAGTTCATCTCCGGGCACGACGTGTCGATCGGCCCGGTGCAGGTCCTGCCGATCATCTCCGACGGCGGCGCGATCCTGTTCCCGCTGGCGTACATCCTGGGCGACGTGATCTCGGAGGTCTACGGCTTCAGGGCCGCACGACGCGCGATCCTCGTCGGCTTCGGGTCGGCGGTCCTGGCGTTCGCGACGTTCCTGGTGGCGATGGCACTGCCGGGGGCCAGCTTCTACGAGAACCAGGACGCGTTCGAGAGCGTCGTCTGGTCGGGAGTGCAGATCGTGGCGGCGTCGATGGTTGCCTACCTGACCGGGCAGCTCCTCAACTCGTACGTCCTGGTGCGGATGAAGAACCGGTCGGCCGAGCCCGGGCTCTGGCGACGACTGATCGGCTCTACCGGCATCGGTGAGGCAGCGGACACGCTGATCTTCTGCGCCATCGCGGCCTCGGCGATCGGGATCACGACAGGCGGCCAGTTCGTCAACTACTTCGTCGTCGGGTTCGTGTTCAAGTGCGCCGTCGAGATCATCGTCAGCCCCGTCACGATGCTCGCCATCAAGGCCCTCAAACGCCGCGAGCCGACGTACTGGCTCTGAGCAGGGTCATTCCTGCCACGGAGTCGGTTCACCACGGTCCCTGAGGAGCTTGGCGCCTACCGCAGAAACATTCCCCCGGTAGGCGCCAGGATGCTCTGGGGGACGTCGAGCGCCGTCAACTTGCCGAGGGACCGTGGTGATCCGTCACATCCGGGTCAGGCGTAGAACCGAGCCAGGAAGTCATCCCGGAAGTCTCGGAACGTGCCGGCCTCGATGTGGTTCCGCATGTCGTCGACGAGCCGGACCGTGAAGCGCTCGTTGTGGATCGTGCAGAGCGTCGCGGCGACGTACTCCTTGGTCTTGAACAGGTGGTGCAGGTACGCCTTGGAGTAGTGCGCGCACGTGTAGCAGTCACACTCCGGGTCGATCGGCCCGAAGTCGCGGCGGGAGGCGGCGACCATGACGTTGTAACGCCCCGTCATGGCGTAGACCCGGGAGGACCGGGCGACCCGCGACGGGGAGACGCAGTCGAACGTGTCGCAGCCGTTCTCGACCGCGGTGAACAGGTCGTCGGGCTCGCTGATGCCGAGCAGGTGGCGCGGCTTCTCGGCCGGCAGCTCCTCGCACACCCAGCGCACGATCGTCCCGAGGTTCTCCTTCTCGATCGCCCCGCCGACGCCGAAGCCGTCGAACCCGGTGCCATCGGAGTCCAGTCCCACGAGACCCCGCGCGGCCTGCCGTCGCAGGTCCTCGTGCTGGGCGCCCTGCACGACACCGAACAGTGCCTGCGGCGGGCGGTGGGTGCGTTCGGCCGACAGTCGCTGGTGCTCGACGAGGCACCGCTCGGCCCACGCCTGGGTCCGCGCGAGCGACTCCACCTGGTAGCCCTTGGAGTTCATCAGCGTCGTCAGCTCGTCGAAGGCGAACATGATGTCGGCGCCGAGCTGGTGCTGGATCTGCATCGACACCTCGGGGGTGAAGCGGTGCATCGACCCGTCGAGGTGTGACTTGAACGTGACGCCGTCGTCGTCGACCACCGCGAGGCGGTCCTTGCCCTCCGCGATGACGTCGTCGGCCTCGACCCCGGTCGCCGACATCGAGAGCGTCTTCTGGAACCCGGCGCCCAGCGACAGCACCTGGAACCCGCCGGAGTCGGTGAACGTCGGCCCGGGCCAGTTCATGAACGTGCCGAGGCCCCCGGCCTCGTCGACGATGTCGGCGCCGGGCTGCAGATAGAGGTGGTACGCGTTGGCGAGCAGGGCCTGGGCGCCGAGGTCGGACATCGCCTCGGGAAGGACGGCCTTGACCGTCGCGCGGGTGCCGACGGGGATGAACGCCGGCGTGCGGATGTCGCCGTGCGGGGTCGCGATCGTTCCGGTACGCCCGAGGGCGCCCTCGAGCTCCTTGGCGACGGTGAACACCGCCCCATCCAATCAGTCGGGCAGGCCGACCAGCCACACGGCGCCCGCCAGCGCCGCGGTCGTGACGAGGAGGAACAACAGGTTCCACGACGCGGCGGGCAGGAAGGTCAACCGGGCGAGGACATCGGCATCGGTCGTCCGCGTCCGGGCACGGCGGCGGTGCGCCCACAGGTCGATCGTCGTGCGGGGAGCGGCGACCAGCAGGAACCAGGCGAACGTCAGGGCGGCAAAGTCCTGGGTCGACGCCGGCGCCTTCCAGATCAGCACCGCGACTCCGGCGCCGGTCACCGCGACGACCACCAGGCCGAACCAGTTGCGGATGAACGCCAGCATCACCGCGAGGGTGCCGAGCCCGCCGTACAACGCCCACGGCGTGTGGCCGCCGTCCACCAGCAGGACCGCGACGAGCCCGAGTGCCGCGGGGGCGAGGTAGCCCGCGGAGGCGGTCGCCATCATCCCCGGGCCCCGCGGCTTGCCGCTCGACACCGTCAGCCCCGATGTGTCGGTGTGCAGCCGGATCGCGTTGAGTCGGCGCCCCGTGGCGACCGCCACGACGGCGTGACCCGCCTCGTGCACGAGGGTCACGAGGTGGCGGACGACCGACCAGAGGGGCGGCGCGACGACAAGCACGACGGCCGTCGCCGCAGCCGCCCACGTGGTGTCCAGGAGGTCAGCCGATCTCGCGGTCGACGAGCTCGACCCGGGTGGCGTCGCGCGGCGAGGCGCCCATCGCGGCGGCGAGTCGGTGGTGGACGGCGCCCTCGCGGTGCCGGCTCTGCCGGTCCAGCGACAGGCCGAGCGCGGTCTGCGCCCACGCGCTGGTCGGCTCGAGCTCGACGAGACGTCGGAACGCCTCCTCGGCGGGGCCGAGCTGGGCCGCGGCGAAGTGCGCCCGGCCCATCAGCTCCCACGCCGCCGCGTGCGACGGCTCGGCGTCCAGCACCCGGCGCAGCACACGGACGGCATCGCGCGGGTAGCGCGAGTCCAGGAGCTCCTCGCCCATCCGAAACGCCTCGAAGACGTCCATCCCGGCGATCTTGTCGTCCGAGAGGTTGGGGGTCAGGTAGATCGTCATGCTGGCTCCTTCCGCTGCTGGGACGAGCGTCAACGTCGGCGGGCGGGGGTTCATTCCGGCGTGGCGGTGGGCTTGGCGGTCGGCGCGGGCGTGGCAGGTACGGGGGTCGGCGCCGGGGTCGTCTCCGCGGGCGCCGGGGACGTCGTGGGAGCGGTCGGCGTCGGTGTCGACGTGGGGCCCGGTGTTGTCCGGTCGGGGGTCGGCGTCGGGTCCGTCACGCCCTTGGACCCGCCGAACGTGTCCCCGATCGTCGTGCCGCCGGAGCCGTCCAGCGAGCTGCCGGTCACGGCCTCGTACGTCGAGATGGCCCCGAGCGCCAGCGCGAGGACGATGACGGTCGTGATGATGGTGGGCTTCCAGCGCAGCCGACGCTCGGGGTCGTCACTGACGACCTCCGCACGCTCGACGGGGGAGTTGTCGACCTCCGCGACCTCCTGCAGCGCGGTGGCGATCTGGCCGTCCTCGACCTGCTTGTGGATCACCGTCCCGCTCGCGGTCTGGACGATCAGCGTCCGACCCTTGTCGAGGGTCCGGCCGTACAACGCGCTGCTGACCGTCACGACGAAGCTGCCGAGCGCGGCACCCACCAGCGTGCCGGCGACACCCAGCCGTGAGGCGAGCCAGGCGGCGGTGACGGCGGCCAGGACGCTGGCAGCGACCTGGAACCACGAGATATCGGCGAGCACTCCACGACGGTTGGACACGACGACCAGACTAGGTGGCCGCTCCGAACGTCTCGGCCGCAAGAGTCTCGACCTCGTCGAGCCAGGCACGGCGCTGCTCGGTGCTCGCCCCGGCAACGGGACGCAGCACACGGCGGGTCACCCGGGGCGCGCCGAGGTACGGCGCGACGCAGCGCCCCCAGATCGAGGCCAACGGGTCACCGTAGAGGTCGCGCTCCCGCTCGTCCGTCGTGTCCGAGGTGTTGACCACGAACAGGTCGGTCAGGGGGGCGAGCGGATCGGGGGAGCCCTCGGCCTCGGCCAGCCGGTAGGCGACCCCTGGGACCACGACCCGGTCGACCCAGCCGGTGAGGATCGCCGGTGGCATGCCCCACCAGTTGGGGTGCACGACGACGAGCGCATCGGTCTGGCGGAGCTCCTCGCGGTGCAGCGCCACCAGGGGATCGGCCTCCTGCGCCAGGAGGGACTCGATCGCGACGCCACTGGTGTGCGACTCGAACGGCGGGACGAGCGGGTCGAACCGCTCCGCATACAAGTCGTGAGACCTGACCTCGTGGCCCAGCTGCAGCAGCCGCTCGCCGATGCGCTCGGCGATCCCGTGGCAGTAGCTGTCCGCGCGCGGGTGCGCCAGCAGCAGCATGACGAGCCTCATGGGCCCGATTGTGGCAGCATCCGGGGGTCCTTGGCGTGCCTACGGGGCCATGTCCGAGGCGACGGATACCGTCAGGGCATGCGATTTGTGGCGACGGCTGACTGGCAGCTGGGGATGACTGCGCACTACCTCGGTGACGAGGCGCGCCCCCGGTTCGCGCAGGCGCGCGTCGACGCGATCCGGAGCATCGGGCGGGTCGCCGCCGAGAGCGGCGCGGAGCTGGTCCTGGTGTGCGGTGACGTGTTCGAGTCCAACCAGCTCGACCGCGCTGTCGTGGCCCGTACGTTCGACGCGCTGCGTGACGTTCCGGTGCCGGTGTGGCTGCTGCCGGGCAACCACGACCCCTTGGACGCCTCCTCGATCTATCGGTCCCGGGAGTTCGTCGACGGGTGCCCGGCCCACGTGCACGTGCTCGACACCCCGGGTGTGCACGTCGTCGCCGAGGGCGTCGAGATCGTTGCGGCCCCGTGGTTCAGCAAGGCGCCCCTGAGCGACCTGGTCGCCGACGCCCTCGACGGTGTGGAGCCCGCCGCCGGGGTCGTCCGCATCGTCGCCGGTCACGGCACGGTGCTCGGCATCGACCGGGACGACCCGGCCGGCATCAGCGAGGATGCGCTCTCCGCCGCGATCTCAGCCGGCCGGGCCCAGTTCGCGGTCCTCGGTGACCGGCACTCCACGACCGAGGTCACCCCCCGGATCTGGTATCCCGGGGCACCCGAGGTCACGAGCCGCCGCGAGGACGACCCGGGCAACGTCCTGGTCGTCGACGTCGACCACGACACGGTCGCGGTCGACAAGGTCGCCGTGGGCACGTGGACCTACGCGCACCACCAGGCCGAGCTCACGAGCGACGCCGACGTCGACGAGCTCGAGCGGTGGCTCGCCCAGCTGCCGGCCAAGGATCGGACCGCGGTGTGGCTGTCCCTGACCGGTGTGCTGAGCGTCGGCGAGAAGGCTCGTCTCGACACCGTGCTGGACGCGTCGCGCGACCTGTTCGCGCTGATCGACCTGTGGGAACGGCACAGCGATCTCGTGGTGACCCCGGCCGACGGCGAGTTCGGCGACCTCGGTCTGGCCGGCTTCGCCCGCGACGCCGTCGAGGACCTGACGCTGCGCTTGGAGGGAGATGACGCCCGGGCGGCACGCGACGCGCTCGGCCTGCTCTACCGATTCAGCCGCGGCGGGGCTGCATGAGGCTGCACCGGATCCGGCTCACCGACTTCCGCGGCGTCACCGCCAGCGACGTCGACTTCGACGCGCCGGGCGTCACGGTCGTGGTGGGGCCCAACGAGATCGGCAAGTCCTCGTTGGCCGAAGCGCTGCGCCTGGTCCGGGACTTCAAGTCCTCCTCCCAGCACTCGTCGATCAAGGCCGTCCAGCCGACCCACCGTGACGTCGGGCCCGAGGTGTCAGTCGAGCTGTCGACCGGGCCCTACCGGCTCGTCTACACCAAGCGGTGGCTGCGCAAGCCGTCCACGGAGCTGCAGATACTCGAGCCCCGGCCCGAGCAGCTGACCGGCGACCAGGCCCACGACCGGGTCGAGCAGATTCTCGCCGACACGATGGACGCCGATCTTTGGACGGCTCTGCAGCAGGTGCAGGGCGAGTCGTTGCAGCAGGCGAGCCTGGCGCGGGTCGTGTCCCTGCAGTCGGCGCTGTCCGCACTCGCCGACGACGACGTGGTCGGCGCCTCGCACGAGGACCTGCTCGATCGGATCGAGCGTGAGTTCCGCCGCTATCACACCGCGACCGGCAAGCCCACCGATGTCTACGCGGCGACGATCCGTGAGCTCGCCGAGCGCGAGGAGGCGGTCGCCGTCGCCGAGGCGCACGTGCGCGCGGTCGACGACGTCGTTGACCGGCACGAGCGGTTGACCCTCGAACGCACTCGCCTGCAGGTCCGGGTCGGGCAGGCGCGCACCGACGCCGAGGAGCTCGCCGAGCGTGAGGGTGCCCTCACCGAGCTGCGTCGTCACCACGACGAGGCCACGGCACGGTTGGGCCAGTCCGAGGTGGCGGTCGCCACGGCACGTTCCGCGGTCGAGGCCCGGGCCGAGCGGGTCACCGAGGCCGCCCGACGCACGGCGTCGTCGGCTGAGGCGACTGAGGCTTGGCAACGGGCCGTCGCCGCCCACACCGAAGCCGTCCAGCGGCTCACGGCGTTCGATGCCGCCCGGCGGGGGGTCACCGACGAGGTCGGTGCGCTGCGCCTCGATGTCGTGGCGGCCGAGCAGGTCGTCCGGGCTGCGCAGGCCCGGGCCGATGCCGAGGTCATCCGCGAGCGCCTGGCGGGCATCGCTGCCGCGACGGCGCGACTCGAGGAGGCCGAGGCCGAGCTGGCCGCCAATCCGGTCGACGGCGAGATCGTGCAGCAGGTCGCTGACGTCCAGGCCCGGCTGCACGCCGAGCGGGATGCCGCCGCGGCCGGCGCGGCCCGATTCACGGTCGAGCAGCTCGGCACCGCGGAGGTGCAGCTCGGCGGGGAGGCGATCGAGGGGACCGCGACGCGTGACCTGACCGCTCCCGTCGACATCGAGGTCGCCGGCGTGGTCCGGGTCGTGATGACGCCGGACGACGGTGCCGTGCGGCGGCGCCGCAAGCTCGAGGAGCGCGAGCACGAGCTGACCGCCCTGCTCGCCGAGCTGGGCGTCGCCGACCTTGCCGAGGCCCGCCGACGCAGCGGCGACCGCGACGACGCCGCGAGGCGCGCCCATGCGGCGACCGTCGAGCGGGACACGCTGCTGGCGGGGGAGTCGGTCGAGGCCGTCCGTGCCCGCCTCACGGCGATCGACACGCACGGCGCGGCGGAGCCCACGGTCGACCTCGCGGAGGCGCGGGTCATGCTGACCGACCTGACCGAGCGGCTCGAGTCCGCCGAGCAGGCGGTGGGGGCGTCGCTGCACGAGCGCGAGCGCATCCTCACCGCCGTCAACGCCACCAACGAGCGTCGGCTCACGACCGAGACCCACGCGGCGAGCGCCTCGGCGGAGCTGGAGCGTGCGACTGCCCGCCTGGAGTCCGATCGCGGTGGGCACACGGACGAGGCGCTGGCGGCAGCCCTCGCCGCGACACAAGCTCAGCACGTCCTGCACGCTGATGCGCTCGAGTCGACCCGCACGGCGCTGCGCAAGCAGGACGCCGACGGCCTGGAGATGCTCGCCAGCAACGCCCGGGAGCTGGCCAAGCGGCTGGTCGACGACCTGGCCCGGCTCGACGCGGATCTCGCCGCTGCCACGACCGAGCTCGAGGTGCGCGGTCGCGACGGGCTGCGCGACAAGCTTGACACGGCGCTGTCCCGGCTGGCCGACACTCGCCGGGTGCACGACTCGCTGGAGGCCCGAGCCGGTGCGGCCCGGCTCCTGCGGTCCACGATGCGTACGCACCGGGACTCCGCCCAGCAGCGCTACGTCGCCCCGTTCCGCCAGGCCGTGGAGGCCCTCGGATCGATCGTCTTCGGCAGCGACTTCGCGGTCGACATCGCCGACGACCTGTCCATCAGGAGCCGCACGGCGCACGGGGTGACGGTGCCGTTCGAGTCCCTGTCAGGGGGCGCCAAGGAGCAGCTGGCCCTTGTCGGCCGGCTCGCGACGGCACAGCTGGTCAGCGCCGACGACGGTGCGCCGGTGATCCTCGACGACTCCCTGGGCTTCACCGACGCCGACCGGCGCCGCAAGCTGGCCGCTGTCATCAACCGGGTCGGCTCGACCTCGCAGATCATCATCCTGACCTGCGAGCCCGATCGTTTCGCCGACATCGGGTCGGCCCGCACCGTCCGCCTCGGCTGAGAGACGGACGGCGACGGGATCAGCCCAGCGCCTGCTCGAGGTCGGCCAGCAGGTCCGCGATGTCCTCGATGCCGACCGACAGGCGTACGAGATCGGCGGGCACCTCCAGCAGCGAGCCGGCGGTCGACGCGTGCGTCATGGCCCCCGGGTGCTCGATGAGCGACTCGATGCCGCCGAGGCTCTCGGCCAGGGTGAAGAGCTCGGTGCGTGCGCAGAAGTCCAGGGCCGACTGCTCGTCCTTGAGTCGTACGGACACCATGCCGCCGAACCGGCTCATCTGCCGCGCCGCAACCTCGTGGCCGGGGTGACCTGGCAGCCCCGGGTAGAGCACCGACGAGATCGCTGGATGTCCCTGCAGGAAGTCGACGATCGCCTCGGCGTTGTCGCAGTGCTTGTCCATCCGGACCGCGAGGGTCTTGGCGCCGCGCATCGTCAGGTAGGCGTCGAACGGTCCCGGCACGCCGCCGGACCCGTTCTGCAGGAACGCGAACTTGGTGTCGAGTTCCTCGTCGTCGGTCACCAGGACGCCACCGACGACGTCAGAGTGCCCGCCGAGGTACTTCGTCGTCGAGTGCAGGACGACGTCTGCGCCCAGGGCCAGCGGCTGCTGGAGGTAGGGCGAGGCGAAGGTGTTGTCGACCACGAACGTTGCCGACGCCTCGTGGGCGATCTCGGCGATGGCGGTGACGTCACCGACGTTGAGCAGGGGATTGGTTGGGGTCTCGATCCAGATCGCCTTGGTCGCCGGGGTGACGGCCGCGCGGATCGCGTCGAGGTCGTTGACCGCGGCGACGGTGTAGGTGATGCCCCACTGGGTGAACACCTTGTCGATCAGGCGGAACGTTCCGCCGTACGCGTCGTCGGGGATCACCAGGTGGTCGCCGGGGCGCAGCAGCGCGCGCAGGGCGCAGTCCGTGGCGGCCATGCCCGAGCTGAACGCCCGGCCGTACGTGCCGTTCTCCAGCGCGGCGAGGTTGGCCTCGAGCGCGGCCCGGGTCGGGTTGCCGGTGCGGGCATACTCGTAGCCGCCGCGCATGCCGCCAACGCCGTCCTGGGCGAAGGTCGAGCTCGCGTAGATCGGCACGTTGACCGCGCCGTTCTGGGCGTTGGGCTCGTAGCCGGCGTGGATCGCCCGCGTGGCGAACCCCTGCGTCGCGAACTCGTCCGCCTTGCTCAGTCGCTCGTTCATATGTGCACTCCGAGGAGATCGTGGCGGGTCAGGACGCCGAGGGGTTTGCCGTCCTCGATGACCATGACAGCGTCACTGACGCTGAGCGCCTTGAGCGCGTCGTCGAGGCTCTCGCCCGACCCGAGCAGCGGCATCGGGGGCTCCATGTGGTCCGCGACGGCGTCGGTGAGGTGCGCGCGACCCTCGAACACGGCGCTGATCAGCGCCCGCTCGTTGACGCTGCCGGCGACCTCACCGATCACGACGGGAGGCTCGGCACCGACCACTGGCATTTGCGAGACGTTGTACTCGCGGAGGATCTCGATCGCGTCGCGGATCGTCTCGGACGGGTGGGTGTGGACCAGGGCGGGCATGCCCCCGGTCTTGCCCATCAGCACGTCTCCGGCGGTGATCGCGTGGCGGTTGCCGTCGAGCGGTTCGCGCAGGAACCCGTAGGACGACATCCAGTCGTCGTTGAAGATCTTCGACATGTAGCCGCGGCCACCGTCCGGGAGCAGGACCACGACGAGCGCATCGGGCCCGGCCTCGGCCGCGACCTGGAGGGCCGCGACGGTCGCCATGCCGCACGAGCCTCCGACGAGGAGGCCCTCCTCGCGGGCGAGGCGGCGGGTCATGTCGAACGAGTCGGCGTCCGAGACGGCGATGATCTGATCGGGGATGCTCGGGTCGTACGCGCTGGGCCAGAAGTCCTCACCGACGCCCTCGACGAGGTAGGGGCGGCCGGTGCCGCCGGAGTAGACCGAGCCCTCGGGATCGGCGCCGATGACCTTGACCTTGCCGCCCGACACCTCCTTGAGGTAGCGGCCGACACCCGTGATGGTGCCGCCGGTGCCGACGCCGGCCACGAAGTGGGTGACC
>JAOPXL010000052.1 GCA_025965175.1 Aeromicrobium sp. | reverse complement strand
TCCCGACGATGCTCGAGGGCAAGGACGTCGTCGGCCTCGCCCAGACCGGCACCGGCAAGACCGCGGCGTTCGCGCTGCCGATCCTGCAGAAGATCGACCCCAAGAACAGCAAGACCCAGGCGATCGTCCTGGCCCCGACCCGCGAGCTCGCGCTCCAGGTCTGCGAGGCCATCACGACGTACGCCGTCAACCTTCCGGGCATCCGGGTGCTGCCGGTCTACGGCGGCCAGGGCTACGGCTTCCAGCTGCAAGGCCTGCAGCGCGGTGCGCACATCGTCGTCGGCACGCCCGGCCGCGTCATCGACCACCTGGAGCGCGGCAGCCTCGACCTGACGGCGCTGGAGTTCCTCGTGCTCGACGAGGCCGACGAGATGCTCAACATGGGCTTCGCCGAGGACGTCGAGCGCATCCTGGCCGACACGCCCGAGTACAAGCAGGTCGCGCTGTTCTCGGCCACGATGCCCAAGATGATCCGCAGCCTGGCCAAGAAGTACCTCCACGACCCCGTGGACATCGCGACGCCCAAGGCCACGACGTCGACCGCGACGGTCCGCCAGCGCTGGATCCAGGTCTCGCACCACCACAAGGTCGACGCCCTGACGCGCCTGCTCGAGGTCGAGACCGGCGACGGCATGATCGTCTTCGTCCGCACCAAGTCCGCCACCGAGGAGCTCGCCGACAAGCTGCGCACCCGCGGCTACACGGCCGCCGCCCTCAACGGCGACCTGGTCCAGGCCCAGCGCGAGCGCACCGTCGCCCAGCTCAAGGGCGGGCAGATCGACATCATCGTCGCGACCGACGTCGCCGCCCGCGGCCTCGACGTCGAGCGCATCACCCACGTCATCAACTACGACATCCCGCACGACACCGAGGCGTACGTCCACCGCATCGGCCGCACGGGCCGCGCCGGACGCACCGGCGAGGCGATCCTGTTCGTCACGCCGCGCGAGCGCCGCATGCTGTCGGCGATCGAGAAGGTGTCGGGTCGCCCCGTCGAGGAGATGAGCGTCCCGAGCGCCGAGGAGGTCAATGAGCGCCGCACCGGCCGCTTCGCGCAGGCCATCACCTCGAGCATGGGATCACTGCAGTTCCACGCGTTCCGCACGCTGGTCGAGGAGTACGCCGCCGAGAACGACGTCGCGATGACCGACGTCGCGGCCGCCCTCGCGGTCATGAGCCAGGCCGACAAGGAGTTCTTCCTGCGGCCCGATCCGCCGAAGGCGCAGGCTCGGGCCCGCGACTTCGAGCCCCGGCCCAAGCCGGCCGGCTACGAGCGTTCGGACCGGCTGCCCGCCGAGGGTGCCGCGGTCTACCGCGTCGCGGTCGGCAAGCGCCACAAGATCGGCCCGTCCGCGATCGTGGGCGCGCTGGCCAACGAGGGCAGCCTCAAGCGTTCGGACTTCGGCAAGATCACGATCGGCCAGGACCACACCCTGGTCGAGCTGCCCGCTGACCTGCCCGACGCGGTGTTCGAGGCGCTTGCCAACACCCGCATCTCCGGCAAGCTGATCGACCTGCAGCCCGACTCGGGGCCGCCGATCAAGCGGTCCCGCGAGGACCGCAAGGGCAAGCCGTACGAGAAGAGGCACGAGAAGCGGCCCTACCCGTCGAAGGCGCCGGCCGACAAGTTGCCGTACGGCAAGAAGCCCTACGACAAGTCGGCGACGTCCGAGGGCGCTCCCACCCGAAAGCCTCGTCACAAGTGAGTCCGCGAAAGTAGACTGACTGTCTTCCCGACGATCTGGACGAGGTGACGGATGTTCCTGCTGGACAACGCATCGCGGCGTTACGACTGGGGATCGTCCTCGGACATCCCGCGGTTCCTGGGGCAGGAGCCCGACGGCGGCCCGATGGCCGAGATCTGGATGGGGACGCACCCGCTCGCGCCGTCGACGGTCGTCGCGCACGAGCCGGCCTCGCTGGTCGAGGTCGCCGGTGAGCTGCCGTTCCTGCTCAAGATCCTCGCCGCCGACCGGCCCCTCTCGCTGCAGGTGCACCCCAACGAGGCGATGGCGCGGGCCGGCTTCGCCGCCGAGGACGCCGCGGGCGTGCCGGTCGACGCCCCCGAGCGGACCTATCGGGATCCGCACCACAAGCCGGAGATGGCCTACGCCCTGACGACGTTCGACACCCTGGTGGGCTTCCGACCGACCGCCGAGATCCTCCGTGTCCTGCACGGCATCGCGACCCCGCTGGCCCAGAGCCTCGCCGAGGAGCTCTACGCGGCTCCCGGGTTCAAGGGCATCGTGCGGCTCGTGGAGCGATTGCTGACCGACGACGTCGCCGCCGAGGAGATCGCGGCGGTCGTCGACGCGTGTCGCGAGCTCGTGGACGCTGGCTTCGACGTCAAGCGGGCATACGCCACGGTCGTGGAGATCGCCGAGTTCTATCCCGACGACGTCGGCGTGATCATCTCGCTGACGCTCAACCGGCTGACGCTGCAGCCGGGGGAGGCGGCGTTCCTCGGGACGGGCATCATCCACGCTCACCTGCGGGGCATGTGCCTCGAGGTCATGGCGTCGTCGGACAACGTCCTGCGCGCCGGGCTGACGAGCAAGCCGCTCAACCCCGAGGGGCTCGTCAAGTGCCTCGACAAGGGCATGTCGCGGCTCGCCCGGGTCACCCCGGAGCCGTTCGGCTTCTCGACCGACGTCTTCAACCCCGACGTCGAGGAGTTCGCGCTCGCGGTCAGCCAGTGCTCGAAGGCCGAGCCGGGCGGCACGCTCCTGCCGCCGGCCGGGCAGCGCATCGTGGTCTGCACGGGTGGTGAGGTCGAGCTGATCAACGCCGCGGGCGACCACCTCAAGCTCGGCCGGGGCGACTCGGCCTACGCCGGGCCCGAGGACGGCGCGCTGCACGTCGTCGGCACCGGCGAGGTCGCGCAGGCGTACACCCCCATCCCGGGGTCCGCCTCGGGCGAGCTCGTGGACATCCTCGTCACCGGCGGCGTCCGCCCCCTGACCTGACCTCTTCAGTGGGGTGTGGTGGTCAGAGGAGGTCGGTGCGGCCGCGGCCGCGGATCTCGGCCACGACCTCCTTGACCTGCTGGGCGTGGGATCGCGTCGTCACCAGCAGCGCGTCCGCGGTGCGGACCACGACGACGTCGCGCAGCCCGATGACGGCGATCGTGGTCCCGTCGGCGGCGATCGCGAGCCCGTCGGAGTCGACCCAGACGGTGTCGGGCGATGACGCGGCGCCGACGTCCTGCAGCGCGGCGAAGTCGCCGACGTCGTCCCACGTGAAGGTCCCCGGCACGACGGCCATGCCGCCCTCGAGCGACACCGGCTCGGCGATCGCGTGGTCGATCGCGATCTTGGTCAGTGTCGGCCTCGTGGTCTCGAGGACCTCCTGGCGACGGTCGGTCGTCCAGGCGTCCGCGATGCCCACCAGGCCGTCATGAAGGCCGGGCTGGAGCCGGCCGAGGTGCCCGAGCAGGACGTCGGTGCGGGTCACGAACATCCCGCCGTTCCAGCTGTGCGAGCCGCTCGCGACGTACGCCACCGCGGTGGCCTCGTCGGGCTTCTCGACGAACGCTGTCACGGCGCGGGCAGACCCCGCGTCCTCGACCGCGAGCGGCGCGCCGGACTCGATGTAGCCGAACGCCGTGGAGGGCCCGGTGGGAGTGATGCCGATCGTCGTGATGAGGCCGGTGCGCGCAACGGCGACGGCCTGCTCGATCGCATCGGCGAACGCGGCCTGGTCGTCGATGATGTGGTCGGCGGCGAACGATGCGATGATCGCGTCGGGGTCGCTCGCACCGATGACGGCGGCGGCCAGCCCGATCGCGGGCATTGAGTCGCGGGGCGAGGGCTCCACGAACAGCCCGGTCAGCTCGGGCAGCTGCTCACGGATCGCATCGGCGTGCGCAGTGCCGGTCACGACGTGGATGCGCTCGGCGGGGATCAGCTCGTGGAGGCGGTCCCAGGTCTGCTGCAGCAGTGAGCGGCCGGAGCCGTCCAGGTCCAGCAGGAACTTCGGCCGGCCCGCCCGCGACAGGGGCCACAGGCGGGTGCCGGCTCCGCCCGCAGGGATGACGGCATGGAACGACTCGAGACTCACGGGCATCGCATCATGGTAGCGACGAGCCGCCTCCGTCATGATTGTTGTCGGTATGACCTTCCCGATGGATCGCGGTGGCACGTCCGACCGCACGACATACAGTGTCGACCGTGGATGTCCTTGCCGAGGTGGTGCGTTCAGGGCTCGTCGAGAGCCGTCATCGTGGGGTCGCGGTCGGCGTCGACCCGGGCGGCGATGTCACGTGGTCGATGGGGGACCCGGGGACGGTCGTCTTCCCGCGCTCGAGCAACAAGCCGATCCAGGCGTTGGGGATGCTGCGCGCCGGGTTGCCGCTCGAAGGCCGCCTGCTGGCGATCGCGACCGCGAGCCACTCCGGTGAGCAGATCCACCTGGCCGCCGTCCGCGAGATCCTCGCCCTGGCCGGGCTCGACGAGTCGGCGCTGCAGACCCCTGCGTCGTACCCCCTCGATCCGCACGTGCACGCAGATTGGCTGCGGGCCGGCGGTGTCCGTGAGCCGATCTGCATGGACTGCTCGGGCAAGCACGCCGCGATGCTCCTGACGTGCGTCATCAACGGCTGGCCGACCCAGACCTACCTCGACCCGGAGCACCCGCTCCAGCGGATCATCACCGAGACTTTCACCGAGCTGACCGGCGGTCCGCCGCCCGTCGTCGGGATCGATGGCTGTGGGGCTCCGCTTCTCGCGACGCCCCTGCAGCAGCTCGCCCGCGCCGTGGGCCGCATCGTGCAGGGTCCCGCGGGCAGCCTCGAGGCACGGCTCGTCGCCGCGATGGTCGCGCACCCCGACCACGTCAGCGGCACGACCCGGTGGGAGCGCGCGCTGATGCAGGCGTTCCCTGGTCTCGTCGCGAAGTCGGGCGCCGAGAGCGTCTTCGTGGCGGGCCTGCCGGACGGCTCGGCGTACGCGCTGAAGATCGAGGACGGCGGCGAGCGGCCGCTTCACGCGGTGATGGGCCGGGTGCTCGAGCTGGCCGGCCTGGACGCCGTGGTCCTGCACGAGCGGCCCGTCATTCTGGGTGGCGGCAAGCAGGTCGGAGAGGTCCGCACGACCTTCTGACCTGTGTAAACGTCAGTTGTGACTCATGTCGCAAGCAGATCTGCTTGCATTTGCTAACTATTGCAAGCACCATGGAGTCATGGCCAAGTTGAGCATGCAGAAGACCGTCGAGGGACTCGGCGACTACCTGCGTGAGCAGCGGGGTCAGGCGCAGATGTCCCTTCGGCAGCTGGCCGAGCTCACGGATGTGTCCAATCCGTACCTCAGCCAGATCGAGCGGGGGCTGCGCCGACCGTCGGCCGAGGTCCTGCAGCAGATCGCGAAAGCGTTGAGGATCTCCGCCGAGTCGCTCTACGTTCGCGCCGGCATCCTCGATGCCGACGAGAGCGGAGCCCGGATGGTCGAGGACGCCATCGCCCTCGATCCGCGGCTCACCGAGCGCCAGAAGACCGCGTTGCTCGACATCTATCGCTCCTTCGTCGGCACCGACGAAGCAACGGACAGCGAGCTGGCCGCGACCGTGACAGAAGCCAACCAGGAGGAACCATGACCATCACAGACACCATCAACGCCCAGGTGAAGTCCATCGTCGACGACGTGAAGACGCTGCAGGACACCTTGAAGAAGCTTGACGTCTCGGACCTGCAGAAGCAGGCCCAGGGCATCGCTCAGACCGCCCTCGTCACCGCCACGAGCGCCTACTCGGACCTGGCCAAGCGCAGCGAGAAGCTCGTCGACCAGGCCAACAAGAGCGTCGAGGACTACACCAAGCAGGCCCGCGAGTTCGCCGACGAGGCGCAGAAGCGCGCCGAGCAGCTCGTCACCGACGCCAAGACGCAGGTCACCAAGGTGACGTCGAAGGCGCCGACGACGCTCCGCAAGGGCGCCGAGAAGGTCGACACGACCGTCAAGAAGACGCCCGAGCCGGCCAAGAAGGCCCCGGCCGCCAAGAAGGCTCCCGCGAAGAAGGCGCCGGCCGCCAAGAAGGCTCCGGCCAAGAAGGCGACCGCGGCTGCCACGAAGGCCCCGGCGGCGGCCAAGTCTGCTGCCAAGAAGGCGCCGGTCGCGACCAAGACCGCCGCCAAGAAGGCGCCGGCGGCGAAGAAGGCCCCGGCCGCCAAGAAGGCCGCCCCCTCCGCCACCGGCGGGACCCCGGCCGCCAAGAAGGCGACGCAGGCTCCGGCCTCGGCGACCCCGGCCGCCGGCTCGGCTGCCACCCCGGCTGCCAAGCAGTCCTGACGCATCCCACGGCAGCGGCGGGTCCCCGGACGGGGGCCCGCCGCTGCTGCGTGGACCGGTAGCCTTCGGGCATGTTCGAGATCCAGGGTGGCGCACTGCTCGCCATCACCGTGGTGCTGTTCATCCTCAAGGCGTTCGCGTTGGTGGACTGCGTCGCCCGTCCCGCAGGACGATTCACGCACGCCGACACCTTGCCCAAGAAGAGCTGGCTGATCATCCTGGTCATCGCGCTCGCGGCCCACCTGGTGTGGCTCGACCCGCTCAACATCCTCAACCTGGTCGGCACGGTCGCGGCCCTGGTCTATCTCGCCCAGCTGCGAGGCTCGTCGCACTGACGCTCAGTGTGTGTCGCCCACGTCACGGTTTTGGGCGTCGAACAGGGGGTACGCCTGACTGGTTGCACCGGAACACCAACGGATCAGGAAGACTTTCATGATCGATCAGAAACAGTCCTGGCGTCAGCGCGTCGACCCCATCGTCTTCTTCATCACGGGAGCGATCGCCATCGGCTTCGTGGTGTGGGGCCTGGTGAGCACACCAAGCCTCGGCTCTGCGTCGTCATCCGCGCAGGACTGGGTCATCACCAACACGGGATGGTTCTTCGTCCTGATGTCGACGTTCTTCGTGCTCTTCGTGATCTGGCTGGCGGCCAGCAAGTACGGCAGCATCCCGCTGGGTGAGGAGGGCGAGAAGCCCGAGTTCAGCGCGGTGTCCTGGATCGCGATGATGTTCAGCGCCGGCATGGGCATCGGGCTGATGTTCTGGGGCGTCGCTGAGCCGCTGTCGCACTACGCCTCGCCCCCGCCCGGGACGTCGAAGGGGCAGACAGACGAAGCGATGCAGACCGCGATGGCGACCACGATGTTCCACTGGGCCCTGCACCCGTGGGCGATCTACGCCGTCGTCGGGATCGCGATCGCGTACGGCACGTTCCGCAAGGGCCGTGCCCAGCTGATCTCGTCGGTGTTCCGTCCCCTGATCGGCGCCCGTACCGAGGGTCCCATCGGACGCGTTATCGACATCCTCGCGATCTTCGCGACCCTGTTCGGCTCCGCGGCCTCGCTGGGCCTGGGCGCGCTCCAGATCGGCAGCGGTCTGCAGTTCAACGGGTGGGTCGACAGCCCCGGCAAGGTCGTGCTGGTGGCGGTCATCGTCCTTTTGACGATTGCGTTCATCGCCTCGGCGGTGTCGGGTGTCGCCAAGGGCATCCAGCTGCTGTCGAACGTCAACATGGTCCTGGCGCTGGTGCTCGCCGGGTTCGTCTTCGTCGCGGGTCCGACCCTGCTGATCCTCAACCTGCTCCCGACGGCACTGGGTGACTATGCCTCGCAGATGACCGAGATGGCGTCCCGCACCGCAGCGAGCGGCGACAGCGCCATGAAGGACTGGCTCGCCGGGTGGACGATCTTCTACTGGGCCTGGTGGGTCTCCTGGACCCCGTTCGTCGGCATGTTCATCGCCCGCATCAGCCGAGGCCGCACGATCCGTCAGTTCGTGACCGGTGTGCTGATCGTGCCGTCGCTCGTGAGCCTGGTGTGGTTCGCGATCTTCGGCGGCACGGCGATCGACGTGCAGCGCAAGACCGGCGAGCTCGTGGGCAACGGTGGCTCGGTCAACACCGACTCCGCGCTCTTCGCGATGCTCGAGCAGCTCCCGATCACGTCCGTCACGACGGTGCTGGTCATGGTGCTCGTCGGCATCTTCTTCGTCTCCGGCGCCGATGCCGCCTCGATCGTCATGGGCACGCTCAGCGAGAAGGGATCGATCGAGCCGTCGAAGCGGACGGTCATCTTCTGGGGCACCGTCATGGGTGGGGTCGCGGCGATCATGCTCGTGATCGGCGGCGACGACGCCCTCAACGGCCTCCAGGCGATCACGATCGTCGCGGCGGTGCCGTTCGTCCTCGTCATGGCGGTCATGTGCGTCGCCCTGGTCAAGGACCTGCGGACCGACCCGATGGTCATCCGCGGTCAGCTCGGCAAGGAGATGGTCGAAGGGGCCGTCGCCACCGGGGTCGAGGAGCACGACGGCGACTTCGTCCTGGTCGTGGAGCGGTCAGAGGCCGACACCACCCCCTAGAACATGTGTTCGATCACGCGTACGCTCAGGGGATGACGGACTACTTCCAGGGCTCGCTGCTTGACGTAGGACGGCCGGCGGAGATCGGACCGCTGGCCGTCCGGCGTACCCCGCTCACAAACGGGGCGTGGGTCGACGTGCTGCCCGGGTGGATCAGTGGCTCTGACGAGCTGTTCCTGCGGCTGCAGTCCGACGTCCCGTGGCGTGCCGACCGGCGGGAGATGTACGACCGGGTGGTCGACGTCCCCCGCCTGCTGTGCCACTACGGCACCGGCGAGGAGTTGCCCGACCCGCTTCTGGTCGATGCCCGCGAACGCCTCAGCGACCATTACGAGGCCGAGCTGGGGGAGCGGTTCGTGACGGCGGGGCTGTGCCACTACCGCGACGGCCGGGACAGCGTCGCCTGGCACGGAGACCGCATCGGCCGCAGCCGTACCCAGGACACAATGGTCGCGATCATCTCCCTCGGTGCCTCCCGGCGACTATCCCTGCGGCCCCGCGGCGGCGGAGAGCAGATCGGCTTCGCCCTCGGCCACGGCGACCTCGTCGTGATGGGTGGCTCGTGCCAGCGCACCTGGGACCACGCGATCCTCAAGACCGCCCGCCCCGTCGGCCCCCGCATCAGCATCCAGTTCCGCCCCAGAGGAGTCCTCTAACCCGCAGCGGCGGTGCGCTGGTCGCCCTACCGTCCCGGGGGCGGTGCGCCAGTTGCCTTATCGAGCCACGAAGGACAACTGATGCACCGGTCCACAGGGTGGACCGGGCTGGCGGCGTGTCCACAGGTGCGAGGCATTCTTGGCATCACCAGGGGACTGGCGTCTCTGCTGGAGGAGTGCCCCGTCGCCCCTTCGTCCCAGACAGTCTTCGTGACCGTGTCTTCAGCCAGTCCGAGGCCCTCGCGAACGGTCTCACCGTCCACATGCTCAACGGACCGTCGTGGAAACGGCTGCTTCCGCGAGTATGGGTTCACCAGGACCACGAGATGTCGGATCTCGACCGGATCCACGCCGCGTCCCTCGCCATGCCGGCACGGGCCCAACTCAGTCACTTCTCACGGATCCAGGCGCTGGGTCTGGACACGGGTGCGGTGTTCCCGGTCCATTTCACGGTCGCTGGGGACCTGCACATCGACCTGCCCGACGTGTTCCTGCACCGCACGGAAGTGTTGCCTCCGACGGACGAGGTCGGCGTGACTCCGGCTGTGGCGTTCATCCAGTACTGCGCGGACGCGCGGCTGATCGACGCGATCAAGGTAGGGGATTGGCTGCTCCATGGTCGCCACATGACGACGCTGGAGGCGGCGGAGCTGGCCCGCCGCGACAGGTGGCGACCCGGCGCCAGGCAGGCGCTGTGCGTGCTGCCGCACCTGAATGCGGCGTCACGCTCACCCAAGGAGTCGGAGGTCCGGGTCCTCATGGTGTTCGCAGGCCTTCCGGCGCCGGAGGTCAACGTGCCCCTGGTCATCGACGACGAATTGATCGGCATCGTGGACCTGCTGATCCGCTGCGTCATGCTGGCCCTGGAGTACGAAGGGCGTCAGCACGCTGAGACCATCAGGCAGTTCAACCGCGACATCGCCCGCTATGCGGCGTTTCGACGCCACGGGATCGAATATCTCCAGATCACGCACGAGATGACCGAGAAGCCGAAGGCCATGGTCCGCCGGGTCCATGCCCGCATGCTGCAGCTGGGCTACGCGGGATCGGCGCCGGTCTTCGGCGACCGCTGGATCGCCTTGTTCGACCTCATCCCGACGGGAGCGGTGCGTCAGTCGCCCAACCGAAGCCGGAAGGGCGACCCACGCACCGCTCCTCGCCGGGTAGGGCGAAAGACGCACCGCCGGGAGGCGGGATAGGCGACTAGTGCACCGCCCACCCGCCTCCGGCGCTTACTTCTTGCCGCGGTTGGCGCGGTTGCGCTCGGTGGCGTCGAGGATGATCTTGCGGATGCGCACGTTGGCGGGCGTGACCTCGACGCACTCGTCCTCGCGGCAGAACTCGAGGCACTGCTCGAGCGACAGCTTGCGCGGCGGCACGAGCTTCTCGAACTCGTCGGCGTTGGAGCGGACGTTGGTCTGCTTCTTCTCACGGACGATGTTGATGTCCATGTCGTCAGCGCGCGAGTTCTCGCCGACGATCATGCCCTCGTAGACCTCGGTCGCCGGCTCGATGAACAGCGTGCCGCGCTCCTGGATGTTCGTCATGGCGTACGACGTCGCAGCACCGGAGCGGTCGGAGACGAGCGAGCCGGACGGGCGGGTCGAGATCTCGCCGGCCCAGGGCTCGTAGCTCTCGAACGTCTGGTGTGCGATGCCCGTGCCGCGGGTGTCGGTGAGGAACTCGGTGCGGAA
>JAOPXL010000026.1 GCA_025965175.1 Aeromicrobium sp. | reverse complement strand
TTCCGTCAGAACCTGCTCGGCAAGCGCGTCGACTACTCGGGCCGTTCGGTCATCGTGGTCGGCCCGCAGCTCAAGCTGCACCAGTGCGGTCTGCCCAAGCAGATGGCGCTCGAGCTGTTCAAGCCGTTCGTCATGAAGCGCCTGGTCGATCTCAACCACGCGCAGAACATCAAGAGCGCCAAGCGCATGGTCGAGCGGGCCCGACCGGTCGTGTGGGACGTCCTCGAAGAGGTCATCACCGAGCACCCCGTGCTGCTCAACCGCGCGCCCACGCTGCACCGTCTGGGCATCCAGGCGTTCGAGCCGCAGCTCATCGAGGGCAAGGCCATCAGATCCACCCGCTCGTCTGCTCGGCGTTCAACGCCGACTTCGACGGTGACCAGATGGCCGTGCACCTGCCGCTGAGCGCGGAGGCGCAGGCCGAGGCCCGCGTCCTGATGCTGTCGACCAACAACATCCTCAAGCCGTCAGACGGTCGCCCCGTGACCATGCCCACCCAGGACATGATCATCGGTCTGTACTTCCTGACGCTGGAGCGCGAAGGACACATCGGTGGAGGCCGCGCCTTCAGCTCGGTGTCCGAGGCGATGATGGCCTTCGAGCAGAAGTCGATCACCCTGCAGAGCCACGTCAAGATCCGTATCGGTGGCGAGACCATCGAGACGACCCTGGGTCGGGCGATCTTCAACGAGGCGCTGCCGGACGACTACCCGTTCGTCAACCACCAGATCGGCAAGTCGCAGCTGGGTGTGATCGTCAACGATCTCGCCGAGCGCTACTCCAAGGTCGACGTGGCCAACGCGCTGGACAACCTCAAGGACACCGGCTTCCACTGGGGCACCCGCTCCGGCGTGACGGTGTCGATCGAGGACGTCGTGACGCCTCCGCGCAAGCAGGAGATCCTCTCGGGCTACGAGACGCAGGCCGCCAAGGTCCAGACCCAGTTCGACCGTGGTCTGATCACCGAGGACGAGCGTCGCCAGGAGCTCATCGAGATCTGGACGCAGGCCACGGCCGACGTCACCGAGGAGATGCTCAAGGGCTTCACCGAGGACAACCCGATCTGGATGATGGTCGACTCCGGTGCTCGCGGCAACATGATGCAGGTCCGTCAGATCGCCGGCATGCGTGGTCTGGTCGCCAACCCCAAGGGCGAGATCATCCCGCGCCCCATCAAGGCCAACTTCCGTGAGGGCCTGTCGGTCGTCGAGTACTTCATCGCGACCCACGGCGCTCGCAAGGGTCTGGCCGACACCGCCCTGCGTACCGCTGACTCGGGCTACCTGACGCGTCGACTCGTCGACGTCAGCCAGGACGTCATCATCCGCGAGGAGGACTGCGGCACCGAGCGTGGTCTCAAGCAGGTCATCGCGACCAGGCTTGATGACGGCCGTCTGGTCGCCGCCGAGAACGTCGAGACGGCTGCGTACTCGCGCACCGCTGCGACCGACGTCGCAAACGCCGACGGCACGGTCCTGATCCCCGCGGGCGGCGAGCTCGGCGACGTCGAGATCGCCCGTTTGATCGCCGAGGGCGTTGACGAGATCAAGGTCCGCACCGTCCTCACCTGCGAGGCCAAGGCCGGCACCTGCGCCAAGTGCTACGGACGGTCGCTCGCGACCGGCAAGCTCGTCGACATCGGCGAGGCCGTCGGTACCATCGCGGCCCAGTCGATCGGTGAGCCCGGCACGCAGCTCACGATGCGTACCTTCCACACCGGTGGTGTGGCCGGTGACGACATCACGCACGGTCTGCCGCGCGTCGTGGAGCTGTTCGAGGCACGTCAGCCCAAGGGCAAGGCGCCGATCACCGAGTCGGCCGGACGGGTCGTCATCGACGACTCTGACAAGACCCGCAAGCTCGTCGTGACTCCGGACGACGGCTCGGAGCCGCTTGAGTACCCGGTCACGAAGCGTGCGCGCCTCCTGATCTCGGACGGCGATCACGTCGAGGTCGGACAGATGCTGACGCACGGCACGCCGGATCCGCAGGAAGTCCTGCGCATCCTCGGTGTTCGCCGCGCGCAGGAGCACCTGGTCGACCAGGTGCAGGAGGTCTACCGCTCGCAGGGTGTGGCCATCCACGACAAGCACATCGAGATCATCGTGCGCCAGATGCTCCGTCGGGTCACCGTCATCGAGCAGGGCGACGCCCAGCTGATTCCCGGTGACCTCGTCGATCGCGCGAAGTTCGAGGAGGAGAACCGCCGGGTCGTGGCCGAGGGTGGCACCCCCGCCTCCGGTCGTCCGGTCCTCATGGGCATCACGAAGGCCTCGCTGGCCGTCGAGTCGTGGCTGTCGGCCGCCTCCTTCCAGGAGACGACCCGCGTCCTCACCGACGCAGCGATCCACGGCAAGTCGGACGCGCTGCGTGGCCTGAAGGAGAACATCATCATCGGCAAGCTCATCCCGGCGGGTACCGGTCTCGACCGCTATCGCAACATCCGGGTCGAGCCCACCGAGGAGGCCCGTCAGGCCGCCTACGCCGTCACCGGCTACGGCGACTACGACTACGGCTTCGGCGCCCCGGACTCCGCTCCGGTGCAGCTCGATGACTTCGACTTCACGTCGTACGACAAGTAGTCAGCACGAAGTGTTGCCCCCGGACCCGTCAGGGTCTGGGGGCTTCGTCGTTCTCCGGCACGTTCCCAGCAGGGAGTGTCAGATGCCGTTGCGGCGCAGGACCCGGTCGAGCTGCTGCGCGGTGGCGCGGACCGAGGCGGACTGCTCGTAGAAGTGCTTGTGGGTGTCCGACGGGGGGCCGCCCGGAGCGCCTCGGTCGTTGCAGATCTCGTCGCCCTCGACGCAGAGGCTGATCGCGGCCGCGCGGAGGTCGGCGTCGATCGGGGCGCCGGTGCCGAGGCGACCGTTGCCGACCGTGGGCTCGGCTGCGTACGACCACTGGGCGATATCGTCGGAGGGGTTGTGGCGCGGATCGGCGATCATCGCCACCAGCGGGATGCGGCGGGCGAGGTCGGGCGGCACGTCGACCGACGCGGTGTGGAGGACCTGGGCGCCCTGGCTGAACCCGACGAGCGCGAAGCGGGTGTCGGGGCACGACCGGGACAGGGAGTCGAGCCGTGACGACACCATCGACGCGCCCTTCTCGACGTGGGACTCGTACGCGGCGAGCGTCGCCGTCGCCGCGGAGTCGTAGCGGACTGCCTCGAGGCGCACGGTGGTGTCCCCGCGCGCGTGCAGCCGTCGGGCCAGCTCGGTGACGGTGCGGCGCACCTCGGTGCCCACGCCGAAGTTGCGGTCGAGCGCCTGGGTCGACCCTCGTGCACCGATCACGACCAGGTCGGCGCACGTGGCGCCGACCAGCAGACGCGTGTCCTCGGGCGTGCTGCCGTCGGACGCCGGGAACGCCCCGGAGCAGCCGGCCAACGAGAGGACGGTTGCGAGCAGGACGGCCAGTGGGGTCGGCCGCCAGCTCATGGGGCCTTGGCCGGTCGGACCGGCTCGGGCTCGAGCGAGGTCGCCGGGACACGCACCGAGGGCGGCTCGGCCTCCCGGAACAACCACGTCAGTCGCGGCTCGAACAGCGGCCGGAACAGCCTGGCGACGGGCTTGGTCATGAGCAGGTTGGCCACGATCACTGCGACCACCATGCAGCCGATGACCGACAGGGCGCCGTACTGCTCGAGCTTCTGCCACAGATCGAACTGGCGATCGAGCCAGATGATGATGAAGCCGTGCAGGAGGTAGCAGTAGAACGTGCGGCCGCCCAGCACCGTCGTGATCGACCGGGAGCGTGGGATCAGCGACAGTGTTGCGAAGGTCAGTGCCGCGCCGACCACCAACAGCTCGCCGCGGGTCATCATGCCCTCCCAGGGGCCGGCAGTGAGCGGCTCCTCGGCGTAGCGGTCCTTCCACAACAGCCACTGGGTCTCCCACCCGTGGGCGTACACCTGGCAGATCACGAAGGAGCCCACGAGGACGACGACCGAGACGGCCCGGATGCGCCAGTGGCCGAGCTTCATGAAGAGCTCTCGGTTCATGTGCAGCCCGATCACCCAGAACGGCAGCAGGGCGAGGACCTTGGGCAGGGCCAGGACATTGGGGATCTCGACCAGTCCGGCGAGCAACGAGATCACGATCGAGGTCGTGATGGGGTACTTCAGGGCGCGCCAGATCGGCGTCGTGATGCGCCAGATGAACAGGGCCGCGAGGAACCAGCCGAGCCATTGTGGCGACAGGATCATGAGGTGCGTGGGCTTGCCGTCGTAGTGCTTCGTGATGAGCTGAAGGCTCGTCTCGACCAGGAGGTACGGCACGATCAGGGTGCTGACGATGCGGCGGATCTGGCGGAAGTCACCGATGTAGTGCCGGGCGGTGTAGCCCGAGATGACGATGAAGAACGGCATGTGGAAGGCATAGATCCACGTGTAGATGCCCTTGGCCGAGTCCATCACCACGAGCTCGGTCAGGGAGTGACCGATCACGACGAGGAGCATGACCCAGTAGCGGGCGTTGTCCAGGTAGGCCACGCGCTCCTTGGGCGGGCTCGTGGCCACAGGCAGTGGGTCGAGTGAGCTCATCACCGCCGATCCTAATAGCCTGAGGCCAATCCGACCTGTGGAGGACGAGTGCCAGAACCGTCACGCACGCAACGACTCGGAGCGTACGCCGTGCTGTTCCGCGACGACATGATCCTGCTGACCCGGATCTCGCCGATCGGCTTCCCGCCCGGCTACTGGACGCTTCCCGGCGGCGGCGTCGACCACGGCGAGTCCCCGAACGAGGCCGTGCGGCGGGAGCTGTACGAGGAGGCCGGAATCGAGGCGCGCGCCGTGCGTCTGGTCGATGTGCACGACGTCCACGTTGTCGACACCGGCCGTGGGGACGTCTACGAGGACTACCACGGCGTCCACCTGCTGTACGCCGTGGACGCCGATCTCACGGTGGAACCGCACGTCGTCGAGATCGGCGGGACGACCGACGTCGCCCGGTGGGTCCCGATCGCGCACGTCGGATCAACGATCGGGCCGGTGCTCCCGATGGTCGTGCACGCGATCGAGCGCGCAGATCACTTCGCCGGAGGCGTGTAGAACAGGGTCGTGTAGTTGCCGCGGGCGGACATGATGTTGATCGCCCGTGCGGTGCCGCCGTTCGCGGTCCGCGCGGTGTACGTCGTGCTGACCGAGTTGAGGTCCTCCGCGACGTCCTTGCTGGTGCGCCCGTCGCGGCTGTGGGACGTGACGTACGCCAGCGCGACCTGGTCGGCCAGCGCGGCACCCCGGGTGCTGACCATCGCGAACTGCGGGTCGAAGCCGCTGAGGATCAGCGTCGTGGAGGTCGGGGCCACCCAGCCGTCGACGAGCTTCGTCGTCGGCGGGGCGTCCTCGTCCATCTTGGGCCAGATCAGCCCGGAGGTCTCGGTCTGGGGGTCGATCTCGGCGATGTTGTCCAGCGAGCCCGTCTCCCGGGCGAGCTGGCCGGCGCGAGGCTCACCGACGAACTGGACCGTGACCTCCATGACCGGCTTGCCGAGTGTCGCAGGAGCCGAGGTGCGGTCCGCGAGCCGGCCGGGATCGACCCGCATCGTGATCCGGATGTCGCGACTGCCCTCGGTCTTGCCGCGGACCGAGAACTCGCAACCGGTGATGCGTCGCTTCGTCGACGTGCAGTACGCCGACAGGTCGTCGAGCTCGACGTCCGCCTCGGGCAGCGCGGCATCGACCTGGGCGAGCATCCGCCGCACGACGTCGGACGGCGAGCCGTCGATCCGCATCAGGGAGATCGTGGTGTCGGGGCGGGGAGTCTCCTCGAGGATCCTGAACGAGTCGTCGCTGGGGCGACTCGTGGGCGTGGGAGTCGGCGTCGGCGATGGCGCCGGGGTGCCGTTGGCCTCGTCCTGGGCGATCTTGTCGGCCTTGACGGCCTCGCTCTGCGCCTCAGCGGCCTCGAGATCGGGCCGGTAGGCCTGGATCAGCCGGTCGCTGCGGTAGCGAAAGAGCGGTCCGAGCTGGGTCGCCCCCTCCGGAACGAACAGGCCGTACGCGATGGGGCTCTCGGGGCCCGACTCGTGCTCGGACAGATCTGGCGGGGGAGTACGGGCAGCACCCTCGGACGTCACGGGGGTCGGATCCTGGCCTCCGCCGCCGTCGCACGCGGACAGCGCCACGAGCGTCAGCACAGAGAGCAGCGCCGCTGTGGTCCGAGACTTCATGTGTTCCCCTCGTCGGGCCCTCGACGGGCGAATTCGCTGCGGGACGCGGAGGGGCCTCGCACCGACGGCCGCCCGCGCACCAGCACCTCACGATATCGTTCCCTCCCAAGACTCCGGATCCAGACAGGAGAACCGGTCACGATGACGCGCACCACGACGACGGACCGAGTCTTCGCCTCCCTCCGGGAGTCGATCCTGACCGGTGAGTTCCCGGCCGGGTCGCTGCACTCGATCTACCGGTTGGCGGACCTGCTCGAGGTCTCCCGCACCCCGGTGCGTGAGGCGGTCCTGCGGCTGGCGGACATCGGCCTGGTCACGGTCGAGCGCAATCGCGGGGTCCGCATCCGTGGGGTGTCGGTGGCCGACGTCCAGGCGGTCTTCGAGCTGCGGCTCATGATCGAGGTTCCCGCCGCGGCCTACGCAGCCGCCCACGCCGGCCCGGACGACCTCAGGGCGCTGACCGACGAGCTCGACGGGATGCGACGCGGCGTCGCGGCCGGCGACGAGGCGGTGTTCACGGGCCACGACCGCGCCCTGCACCACGCGATCGGCAACGTCCTCGGCAATGTCCGGCTGCCGCAGGAGGTCGCCGCCCTCCGCGACTCGATCCAGACCCGCGGCGCGTCGACCCTGCACCGCTCCAGGGGGATGGCGGAGATCCTCGACGAGCACGTGCCGATCGTCGAGGCGATCGCGACGGGCGACCCGGGGGAGGCCGGGGCCCGGATGGAGCGCCACCTCGTGCACACCGCATCGTTGCTCATGGGCCAGGTGGCGCCGGACGCCGCGACGGTCGACGACGCCTGGGCGGACCGCCTGCGGGGGTATCTCTACGTCCCGGGGCGGACCGCCTCGCCCCGTAAGTAGCATGCTAGTCTCGACCTCGTCGCACGCGAAGGAGCAGCACCATGTCGAACTTCCACCCGAGCCAGCCGGAGACGGTCTTCACCTACGGGGCACCGGGCCTCAAGTTCGGTGTCGGTGCCCGCCACGAGCTGAGCCACGACCTCGGCCAGCTCGGGGCGCGCCGGGTGCTGGTCGTGACCGACCCGGGTGTCGCGGCGACCGGCGCTCCCGACGAGATCGCCGAGTCGTTGCGCGAGGCCTCGATCGAGACGATCGTCTTCGACCGGACGCGCGTCGAGCCGACTGACAGCAGCCTCCAGGAGGCCATCGGCTTCGCCCGGGCCGGGGGCCCGTTCGACGCGATCGTCGCGGTGGGCGGCGGCAGCGCGATCGACACCGCCAAGGCGGTCAACCTGCTCGTGACGAACGACGGCGAGCTGATGGACTACGTCAACGCCCCCGTGGGAGGGGCGCGCGCACCGAAGAACCCCCTCCTGCCGCTGGTCGCGGTCCCCACGACGACCGGGACCGGCAGCGAGAGCACGACGATCTGTGTCCTGGACGTCGTGAGCCAGCACGTCAAGACCGGGATCTCGCACGCGCGGCTGCGTCCGACATTCGCGGTGGTGGACCCCGAGCTGATGATCAGCCAGCCGGCCGGCGTCACCGCGGCGTCGGGCCTGGACATCCTGTGCCACGCGCTCGAGAGCTACACGGCGCGACCCTACGGCTCCTATGAGCGCAAGCAGGCCCACGAGCGCGTGCCCTACTGCGGCTCCAACCCCATCGCCGACATGTGGTCGGAGAAGGCGCTCAGCCTCATGGCGGGATCGTTCCGCAAGGCCGTGCGCGACGGCGACGACCTCGCGGCGCGGACCGAGGTCGCAATGGCGGCGACGTTCGCCGGGCTGGGGTTCGGCAACGCCGGCGTCCACATCCCGCACGCCAACGCGTACCCAATCGCGGGCCAAGTCCGCGACTTCCGACCGGTCGACTACGACGCAGACCACGCGATGGTCCCGCACGGCATGGCAGTCTCGCTGACTGCCCCGGCGGCATTCCGCTACACGTTCGAGGCGTCGCCCGAACGGCACGTGCGCGCCGCCGAGCTGCTCGCACCGGGGGCCACCCGCCCCGACGACGCGGCAGAGTTCCTCCCGCAGGTGCTGACCGCGATCATGCGCGACGTCGGTATCCCGTCCGGGATCGGTGCGGTGGGCTTCGGCGAGGGCGACATCAACTCGCTCGTCGAGGGCACCATGAAGCAGCAGCGCCTGCTCGCGACCGCCCCGCTCGAGGTCACCGAGGATGCAGTCGCGACGATCCTCGACCAGTCGATCGAGCTCTGGTAGCCGTGACGCGCTCCTTCGGCCCCCGCAAGCGGGAGGTGCCCCCAGCGCTCGGTCGCGGCTCCGCCGCTGCACGGCTGTCGGCCGGCGGCCGATCATGGTGACGACAGACGTCGTCGCGGAGCTCCGTCGCGTGGGCGTGACGGACGTCGACGACTCGACCCTGACGCGGGCGCTCTACAGCACCGACGCCTCCCTCTATCGGGTCGTGCCACAGGTCGTGGTCCGCCCGCGCAGCGCCGAGGAGGTGCTCGCGACGATCGCCGCCTGCCGGGAGACCGGCACCCCGCTGACCTCGCGGGGCGCCGGCACGTCGATCGCGGGCAACGCCATCGGCACCGGCGTCGTGATCGACTTCAGCCGGCACCTCAACCGCGTCCACGACATCGACGTGGAGGCCCGCACGGCACGCGTCGACCCGGGTACGGTCCACGCCGTGCTGCAGAAGGCCGCGGCCCCCCTCGGCTTGCGGTTCGGTCCCGATCCGTCGACACACACCCGGTGCACGGTCGGCGGGATGATCGGCAACAACGCGTGCGGCTCGCGCGCCCTGGCGTACGGGCGCACCGCCGACAACGTCGTGGGGCTCGATGTCGTGACGATGGCGGGGGAGGAGCTGTCCCTGACGGCCGGCGGGCAGACCAGCTCGCCGACGCTCGACCGTCTGCGCGAGGTCATCGCCGGGGGGCTCGGGACCATCCGCACCGAGCTCGGCACCTTCGGCCGCCAGGTCTCGGGCTACAGCCTCGAGCACCTGCTGCCGGAGAACGGCTTCGACGTCGCGACGTTCCTCGCCGGCACCGAGGGAACGCTCGCGACGATGACCTCGGCGACGGTGCGCCTCGTGAAAGACCCGCCGCACCGCCGGATCCTGGTGCTGGGGTACGCGTCGATGGCCGACGCAGCCGACGACGTCCCCGCACTGCTGCCGTTCGAGCCGACGGCGTGTGAGGGGCTCGACTCCCGCATCGTCGACGTGTTCCGTACGCACAAGGGATCCGTGCCCGACCTGCCACGCGGCCAGGGCTGGCTGTTCGTCGAGATCTCCGGCGACGACCCGCTGCTGGTCGCCGACTCGGTGAGCCGGGCAGCGCGCGCGGCGTCCGCCGTCGACAGCCGGGTCGTGACCGATTCCGCCGAGCAGGCGGTCCTGTGGCGCATCCGCGAGGAAGGGGCGGGCCTCGCGACACGCACCCTGCCCGGCAAGGCGCTGTCGGGCTGGGAGGACGCGGCCGTGCCGCCCGAGCGGCTCGGGGCCTACCTGCGCGAGTTCGACGAGCTGCTGCGCGCCAACCGCCTGGACGGCGTCCCGTACGGGCACTTCGGCGACGGCTGCATCCACGTGCGCATCGACTTCCCGCTCGACGAGCCGGGCGGCCACGAGATCTTCCGCTCATTCCTGTTCGACGCGGCCAGGCTCGTCGCCTCGCACGGCGGCTCGCTGTCGGGCGAGCACGGCGACGGTCGCGCCCGGTCCGAGCTGCTCCCGCTGATGTACTCCTCCGACGCGATCGACCTGTTCGGCGCCGTCAAGGGCGTCCTCGACCCCGACGACCTGCTCAACCCGGGCGTCCTGGTGCGTCCTCGACCGGTCGACGCCGACCTGCGGGGACCCGAGTCCTCGGTCGGAAGGCTCGACGGGCGGCTGGGCCTGCGGCTGCTGCACGACGCGGGCGACCTCGGCAAGGCCGTGCACCGCTGCACCGGCGTCGGCAAGTGCATCGCCGACAACCACGGCTCCAACGGCGTGATGTGCCCGTCCTTCCAGGCGACGCGGGACGAGAAGGACTCGACCCGCGGGCGCGCGCGGGTCCTTCAGGAGATGATCGACGGCCGCCTCGTCACGGGCGGCTTCCGCGCGCCCGAGGTGCATGACGCCCTCGACCTGTGCCTGTCCTGCAAGGGGTGCCTCAACGACTGCCCGACCGGCATCGACATGGCGAGCTACAAGTCCGAGGTGCTGCACCAGTCGTACAAGGGCCGCCTCCGCCCCCGCAGCCACTATGTCCTGGGCCGCCTCCCGTTCTGGGCCCGTGTGACGTCGCCGATCGCGTGGCTCGCCAACCTGGGCCTCCGCACGCCGGGAGTCCGCTCGATCGCGCGCTGGGTCGCGGGCGTCGACCAGCGACGCAGCCTCCCGGCGTTCGCGACCAAGCGCTTCACCCGCCTGGCCCGACCCGTCCTCGCCCCAGGGCGGCCCCGGGTCGTCATCTGGGCCGACTCGTTCACGGAGTACTTCTCGACCGACGGTGGCCAGGCCGCGCTGCGGGTGCTGGACGGGGCGGGCTACGACGTCGAGGTGTTGAGCCGACCCCAGTGCTGCGGCCTGACCTGGATCACGACAGGGCAGCTCGACACCGCCAGGACGATGATCGCCCGGGCCGTCGACCAGCTGCACCCCTACGTGGCCGCCGGCGTCCCCGTCGTGGGACTGGAGCCGTCATGCCTCGCTGTGCTCCGCTCGGACGCCGTCGAGCTGCTCGACGACCCGCGGGCGATCGACGTCGCGGCCGGCGTGTTCACGCTCGCAGAGCTGCTGCAGCGGACCGAGGGCTGGCAGGCTCCTGACCTGACCGGGACGAGCCTCGTGGTCCAGCCGCACTGCCACCAGGCGTCGGTGCTCGGGTTCGAGGCCGACCTCGCGGTCATGCGGGCGACCGGTGCCACGATCGAGCGGCTGTCCGGCTGCTGCGGGCTGGCGGGCAACTTCGGCGTGGAGAGGGGACACTACGAGGTATCGGTCGCGGTCGCGGAGCAACAGCTCCTGCCCGCCATCCGTAACGCGGCACCCGGCGCCGTCGTTGTCGCTGACGGATTCTCCTGCAGGACCCAGCTCGATGACCTCGTCGACGTGAACGCCGTACATCTCGCCCAGATTCTCGACTGCTGACCGGAGACGAGCCCACCATGGACCATGCGCTGGAGCTCGGCACCGCGATGTCCCGGTTCGCCGAGCTCGCCGCGATGTCCGCCGGCGACGAGCCCGTCCCGGCCTGCGACGGCTGGACCGTGCACGACCTCGCCGTGCACCTCGGCACGATCCACCGGTGGGCGGGCTCGATCCTGCTCAGTGGGCAGCGCCTCCCCGAGCCCAAGCCGCTCGTCACGGAGCCGGTCTCGGAGTGGTACTCCGGCACGGCCTCGGCGCTGCTGGGCGCCGTTCAGGCCGTCAGCCCGGACGAGCCGGTCCCCAACTTCACCCACCTCGGCGAGACCGCGGCGTTCTGGCCGCGACGGCAGATGCACGAGACGACGGTCCACGCCGTCGACGCGGCGCAGGCGCTGGGCTTCGACGAGGGGCGGTGGACCGTCGATCAGCACCTCGCCGCCGACGGCATCGACGAGGTGCTGCAGGTGTTCTTCCCCCGCATGACGGCCCGCGGCCGCCGACCGGACGTACGCTCCCGGGTGCGGCTCGTCGCGACCGACGTGGACCAGACCTGGATCGTGGCTCCCGGCACGGATGACGGCACGCCGCTGCAGCTCCACCCGTCGCGCGAGGCGGACACGACCGTCACCGGAACGGCGTCCGATCTCTACCTCGGACTGTGGCACAGGGTGTCCCGGGACCGTCTGAAGTTCGACGGGGACGACGCGATCGCGATGTTCGACGGACCCACGACGCCGTAGCGCGGGGCGGGACGCGGACGACCAGTCGGGTGAATTTGGCCCATGGCGGTGCGGGCCGGTAGTATTCGAGACTGTGCCTGCACCAGTCAGGCCGTTGCACGCATCCTGCCGGATTTCACGGCGGCGAGTGCATCACGACTCATGGCTCACACCAGTCAGAAGAAGGAAGTTTGTAGTGCCCACGATCAACCAGCTGGTCCGCAAGGGCCGTCAGCGCAAGGTCGTCAAGACGACGACCCCCGCGCTCAAGGGTTCACCTCAGCGACGCGGTGTCTGCACCCGCGTCTACACCACCACCCCGAAGAAGCCGAACTCCGCGCTCCGCAAGGTCGCCCGAGTCAAGCTCTCGAGTGGCACCGAGGTCACTGCATACATTCCCGGTGAGGGCCACAACCTGCAGGAGCACTCGATCGTGCTCGTCCGCGGCGGTCGCGTCAAGGACCTTCCCGGTGTGCGTTACAAGATCATTCGCGGCGCCCTGGACACGCAGGCCGTCAAGGGTCGCAAGCAGGCTCTCAGCCTGTACGGCGCCAAGAAGGAGAAGAAGTAATGCCTCGTAAGGGTCCCGCGCCCAAGCGCGTCG